>JAUYNR010000017.1 GCA_030698225.1 Oxalobacteraceae bacterium
CAAGATGCAAAACACTGGCAGCAGCGATGGCACCTGGCCGCACCCGTACGGCACGACCGCGACCGGATTGCCGTTCCTCGGCGGGCAAATCACAGCGGAAGAATTGAGCCGTGGCGAGATTCGCCATGCGATCGGCATTTCCCTGGTGGAAACCGAGTCTTACACTGTGTTCTCCTGGCCGGCCAAGCGCTCCGACGGATGGAACCCCGGACTGGTCCCGAATCGCATCCCGCAAGGACTGCGCTTTCGGCTCGACCCCGGCATCAATGTTGACGCGCTGGCGATGAGCACTGCCGGCAAGATCATTGCAAAAGCCGCGCAGAAATATGGTTTCGTCGTATGGGACAAGGCCGGCGCAATCTCGATCCGGGCCCAGAACCCAAAATCCTACACCGCACTCGGACAAACCGACCCGTATAGCGCGCTGTTCGGCGGCAAGCCGTCCTATGCGGTCCTGAACGGATTTCCCTGGGAGCGCCTGCAATTCATGCCAATGGATTACGGCAAGCCCTGAGTGTCTTTAAATGTCAATTGCACGGAGAACACACTGCAAACATGGAAGCGGTGTGCAGTTCTCCCCGCGCGCCTATCATTGCTGCATCATTGTCATCGTGGTCGAAACGGCGAGTGAACATCTGGTACCTGAGCGAACAAATTTCTATTTGTCGCTCATCTTTTTGTCGTGCGGAAGCCAATTGCTTAGCGTAAGTATCAACAACAGAAAAACAGTAACGAAACTCGCTGTCACATCAACCGCCCAGTCGTGCACCGCCGCATTCCGGTATGGGAAAAAGCTTTGCACGAATTCATCGAGGGCACCCATGATGGCAACAATGAGCCATGTCCGAAGTGCATTTCCGCTTGGGCGACCATTGGAGCCAGTAAAAAGAAGGAATGTAATAATCGAATAGGCGAGGCCATGCAGGACCAGCCCTGATGCGATTTTACCCATATCTGCTCGTGCGTCGGGGATTGATCCCAGTCCGACAATCAAAACGTACAGAACAAGGGCTGCACGGAATCTGAACGCTTTATGGGAATCATGAAATATCAAGCGCGTGATGAAGCAATGCATTTTCATCGGTAATCTGTAGTCACAAGGCCGCAAGTTACGTTGCCACCCAGTCCCCCGATTTGCCGCCGTGCTTCTCCAGCACCCGCACGTCAGTCATCACCATCCCGCGATCGACTGCCTTGCACATGTCGTAGATCGTCAGTAGCCCGACCTGGACTGCGGTCAGCGCCTCCATTTCCACCCCAGTCTTGCCGAAGGTTTCCACTTGCGCGCGGCAGTGAATGCTGGCGGCTGCGGCGTCGATGCTGAACTCGACGGCGACACGGGTCAGCGCCAGCGGGTGGCAGAGCGGGATCAGGTCGCTGGTGCGTTTGGCGGCCATGATGGCGGCGATGCGGGCGATGCCGAGCACGTCGCCTTTCTTTGCATTGCCGCTCTGGACGATGGCAAGCGTGGCAGCTTGCATGCGGATGGTGCCGCCGGCGACCGCGATGCGGTGGCTTGCATCCTTGGCGCCGACATCGACCATATGGGCCTGACCGGCGCTGTCGAAATGGGTCAGGTGGCTTGGGCCGGCAGGGGTGTCTGGTGTACGGTTCATGAGCGTGGAACGATTGTTGGGAACGGGTATCATAGCATCGTGAAAACCAAACATCATTCCCCGAATATGAAGCTGCTGCCGCGATTGTTGATGCTCGCGGTGATCGCGATCACCTGTGCCGGGCCGCTTGCGCCGCTGCCGGTTGCCGCGCAGGGCTTGCCGGCGCTGGGCGATACCGATAGCGATACGCTGTCGCCGCTGATGGAGCGCAAGCTGGGCGAGGAGATCATGCGCGATATCCGGCACAACCCCGATTATCTGGACGACGCGCCGGTACTGGAATACCTGAATGCTTTCGGCGCCCATTTGGTTGCGGCGCACCCGGATGCGCGTGGTGAGGCCGATTTTAACTACTTCTTTTTCGCGGTGCGCGATCCCGCGCTGAATGCGTTTGCCTTGCCGGGCGGCTTTATCGCAGTGCATTCCGCGCTGGTGCTGGCGGCGCAAAACGAGTCGGAACTGGCATCGGTAATGGCGCACGAGATCGGCCATGTGGCGCAGCGCCATATTGCCCGTATGCTGGGGCGACAGAAGCAGGACGCGCTGTTGCCGCTGGCGGCGATTTTGCTGGGGGTGCTGGCCGCCGGCGTCGGCAATGCGGGCGATGCGCCGGCGGCCCTGGTGATGGGCGGCCAGGGACTGGCGCTGCAGCGCCAGTTGAACTTTAGCCGCGAGGCCGAGCGCGAGGCGGATCGGATCGGCTTGCAGATCCTGCGGGAGGCACAGTTCGATACCAGCGGCATGGTGGCTTTTTTCGGCCGGATGCAAAAGGCGTCGCGCGGGTATACGGATGCGGTGCCGGCGTACCTGCGCAGCCATCCGCTGACCACCGAACGAATCGCCGATATCGAAGCGCGGATCCGCGACCAGACGCATACGTCGCGCCCCGACAGCCTGGCTTTTCACTTGATCCAGGCGCGCTTGCGGGTGTTGCAGGATGGCAGCGCCCAGGGTTTGCGCGAGGCCGGCGAATGGTTCGAAAAACAGTTGCTGCAAAAAACGCGGGTGCAAGCCGCCGCCGCCAAATATGGCTTGGCGCTGATCGCGTTGAAGCAGGGCGCGACGACCAGGGCGCAAGCCTTGCTGGCGGAGGCGCAGGTGGCATCGCTGGCACCGCAGGATGCCATCATGAGCAGCCTGGCAATCGACATCGCGCTGGCGTCCAAGCCCTCGCCGGCAAACGCGCAACAGGTGGTCAAGCAGGCCGATGCGGCGCGTGCGCGATTCCCGCTGTCGCGCGGGATTGCGCGCCAGTATGCGCGGGCGCTGATCGCGGCGGCGCAGTTTGATGCAGCGGTGAATTACCTGCGCGACCAGGTGCAACTGTACCGGGCCGAGCCGCAATTGCAGCAAGTGCTGGCCGAGGCTTATGCGGCGCAGGGCAAGCAGGCGCTGCAGCATATCGCGCTGGCCGAATCGTATGCTTTGAACGGCAGCCTGCCGGATGCGCTGCAACAATTGACGATTGCGCGCCGCGCATCCGACGCATCGTTTTACGACCAGGCCATCATCGATGCCCGCGAGCGCGAATTGCAGGCGCGCTGGCGCGATGTGTTGAAGGAGCAGGGCAAGAAGCCGTAGGGTGGGTGCAACCCGCCGCACTATCGGCAACACATTTTTTCGATTCGACGCGGGATGCACCCGCCCTACTTACTAGTCTGGCTGCGGCGCGCAGACGAAGCCGAAGTGTTCGGCCAGCGCAGCCTGCGCAATGCGCTGCAGCGGCAACTGCCGATCGCCGTGCAGCAGCTGCAGTTGCTGCGATTCGGTGCCGGGCTGTTGGTCGATCCAGGCCAGCAATGCAGTGTCGTTTACTGCCATGTCGTCGATGCGCAATTGTTCAATGCATTGGGCCAGATCGCGGTCGTCCAGCGCGGCGATTTTTCCGCTGCCGCGTAGTATCAGGCGCGCGCTATCGGTCAGCCAGACCGCGTCGATGCTGTCCATCGGCTCGTCGGTTTGGGTAATGAAGCCGAGCAGCGGATCGCTGCGCACGATGTAAGGCGTCAGCTCCAGGTTCACATACACCCGTTGCGGCCCGTTCTGGAAGAACCAGCGGCCGCGTTCGTCCGCCAGGTAATTGCGGCGGATGAAGCCGAGCAAGGCTGGATGCACGATCCGCTCGCCGGCCGCGTGCTGCTGTTGCGCGCGCTCATCGCGCATGCGCCAGGCGCCGCGTGCATCCAGCGCCAGCCAGCCATAGCAATGCGGCACATTGGGCCATTTGGCGATTGCCTGTTTGACGATTTGATCCATGTTCGTATTCCAAATAATGTTGAGTATGCTGAAAAATACCGCATTATCCACAATGATTCATTGCGGATTAATTTTATACAGCACTCTGTATATATTTGCAGCCGGGGCTGCGAAGGTTGCCGTGATGCTCAGGCAGTTCCATCCAGGAAGCTCAGCATCCTGTGCGGCAGCCAGTCGATGTTGCCGGGCATTGCGCCAGTGGCAAAGCCGATGTGGCCACCCTGTTCAGGATAGTCCAGTACCACCGCCGGCGCTGCCCGATGCGGCAGATGCTGGGCCGGCAGGAAAGGGTCGTTGCGGGCGTTGAGCACCAGCGTGGGCAGCGTGATGTCGCCCAGCACATGGGTGGCGCTGGCGCGATTCCAGTAATCGTCGGTGTCGCGATAGCCGTGCAGGGGCGCAGTGACGATATTGTCGAAGTCGTACAGGGTGCGGGCCTGCAGCATCTGCTCGCGGTCGAACAGGCCCGGGTATTGCTGCAGTTTTTGCAGGCATTTCGACTTCATGGTTTTCAGGAACATGCGCGTGTAGATACGGTTGATGCCGTGCGCCAGCGCTGCACCGCCCTGCGCCAGGTCGAGCGGCGCGGACACCGCACAGGCGGCATCGATGATTTCGGCCTCATGTTGCGATTCGCCCAGCCAGCGCAGCAGCACATTGCCGCCCAGCGATGCGCCGGCCGCATAGAAGCGGCTGGCGTGCGTAATTTCGGCGCGCAGGCGGCGGATGATCCAGTCCAGTTCCAGCGTGTCGCCCGAATGGTAGAAGCGCGGCGCCCGGTTGGGTTCGCCCGAGCAGCCGCGAAAGTGCGGCACCGCACCTGACCAGCCGCGCGCTGCGATCTGCGACATCAGCGCGCGCGCATAGTGGCTGTCGGACGAGCCTTCGAGTCCGTGGAATAGCACTACGAACGGCCGGCCGGCCAAGCCGTCGACGAAATCGATATCGATGAAGTCGCCGTCGGGCGCAGCCCAGCGCTGGCGACGGTAAGTCACCGGCGGCTTGGCGATGCAGGTCGCCGGATAGATGGTTTGCAGGTGGCCGTTCGGCAACCATGGTGGCGCGGCGTATTTCATAAAAATCATTTTGTGCCGATTACCGCACCGCTATCTGAGCCAGCGCAACAATGGTGCGCGCAGGTGAGCGCAATCAGTGCAGCAGCGCCGGATTGAGCGGTTCGGCCGGCGCCTGGCCGGAGGCGATCGAGGTGTGGTGGGTGACGATGCGCCAGCCTTGTGCAGTCTTGATGAAGACGTTGGTGGCTACGATGTGGATGTCTTGCCGGTCGCGTGGTGTGCGCTGGACTTCTTCGACGATGTTGTGCACCGCGCTGGTCAGGCTGTGGCTGGCATGCAGTTGCACCGGGCGGATATGCACGTTGCCACGCTCGAAAATCGCCGCCCACGACTGCCGGATCGCGTCATGGCCGACCAGCCGCGGCGCGCCCGGATGAATGCAGACGATCTCATCATCTTCCGCCCAGAGCGCCATCAAGGCATCCAGATCGGATCGGGCCAGCGCATCGTAGAACGCGGCTTCGGCCTGTTGCGCTGTATTGTACAAGTGCTTTTTACGTGCCATGAGGGTTCCGATCCGTGCAGTGATTCTGCGGAGTATATTTCATGCCGCTTTAAAATAATGCGGAAATGCCGATGTTTTTTAATATACTCCATTGGTAACTGCGAAGGATCAATGGCCCTTGATGATGCTGCCCGGCTTGAGCCGATATACGGTGCCGCAATACGGGCAAGTGGCGCTGCCGCCATGCGACAGGTCGAGGAAGATGCGCGGATGGGACGACCAGAGCGGCATCGCTATGTTCGGGCAATGCGCGGGTAAATCCTTGCCGTCGAGCTCTACGATTGCGGCGGCTTGTGCTGTTTTTGCTGTTGTTGCTTGCATGTGATTCTCCGTTGCATGGGCGGCTTTGCAACCGCCCAAAATTGATTGTGAGTTTGCAGGCACGGAGGCCTGCTCTACTATTACACCAGCGTCAGCCAGTGCTGATATTGCGGCGCGCGGCCGGCGACCACTTCAAAAAACAGCGCCTGCAGTTTTTCGGTGATCGGGCCGCGCTGGCCGGCGCCGATCTGGCGGTTGTCGAGTTCGCGGATCGGCGTGACTTCGGCTGCGGTGCCGGTGAAGAAGGCTTCGTCGCAGCAATACATCTCGTCGCGCGTAATGCGCTTTTCGATCACTTCGATGCCGAGGTCGCGCGCCATCGTCAGCACCGCGTCGCGCGTGATGCCGTCCAGGCAGGATGCCAGGTCGGGCGTGTACAGTTTGCCGTTCTTGACGATGAAGACGTTCTCGCCGGAGCCTTCGGAGACATAGCCGTCGGTGTCGAGCAGCAAGGCTTCGTCGTAGCCGTCGGTCAGCGCTTCCTGGTTAGCCAGGATCGAGTTGATGTAATAGCCGGAAGCCTTGGCGCGCACCATCGAGACATTGACATGGTGGCGGGTGAAGGACGAAGTCTTGACGCGGATGCCCTTCGCGATGCCTTCTTCGCCCAGATATGCGCCCCACGGCCAGGCTGCGATCGCGGTGTGGATGGTATTGCCTTTGGCGGAGATGCCGAGCTTTTCGGAGCCGACCCAGACCAGCGGACGCAGGTAGCAGGATTCGAGCCGGTTTTCGCGCACCACCTGTTTTTGCGCTTCGATCAGGGTTTCCAGGTCGTAGGGCACCACCATCTGGAAAATCTTGGCGGAGTTCAGCAGCCGCTGGGTGTGCTCTTTCAGCCGGAAAATCGCAGTCCCTTGCGCGGTATGGTAGGCGCGCACGCCTTCGAATACGGCCATGCCGTAATGCAGCGAGTGCGTCAGCACGTGGATCTTGGCATCGCGCCACTCGATCAGTGTGCCGTCCTGCCAAATCTTTCCGTCGCGGTCGTCCATGGACATGGCGAAATCCCCCCAAAAGGTCAAAGCAATCAAAAGTAACCAGAACAAACCGCGATTTTAACGGATTCGGGCAGCCCGGAAGGTTCCTCGGTAGAATGGAGCGTTAAATTTTTGATGCCATCTGCGCAAGTTGTTGGGCTGAAGTGCTTCTGTAAAACAATCAGGTCGATGCCTGCCGGCATTTTCGAATAAGGTGAAAAAAGCAGTATGCAAGCGACCGACAGTAAAGCCCCGGACTCGATCTCCGCCGATGAAAATCGGGCAGCCCGTGCCGCTGAAAAATCGGCATTCAGCGAGGGACTCAAATTATCCGCAGCCACCATGCCCGGCATCCTGGCATGGGGCCTGGTATCCGGCATGGCGATGGTCAAGTCCGGCCTGACCCTGTGGCAGGCGCTGGGAATGACGTTTCTGGTGTTCGCCGGTTCCGCGCAACTGGCTGCGCTGCCATTGATGATGGCCAATGCGCCGGTCATGGTGGTATTCGCGACCGCACTGGTGGTGAATTTGCGCTTTGTCATTTTTGGCGCAGCGCTCGGCCCGCATTTCTCGCATCTGTCCTGGTACCGGCGCATCTGGTACGGCTATTTCAATGCCGACATCACGATGGCGTTCTTTCCGCGCCGCTTTCCGGCCGAGACCTTGTACCAGCCGCAGGGCAAGGTCGGTTTCTTTGCCGGTCTGTGCTATCCGAACTGGTGCGCATGGCAGGTTGGCGCGGTGGCCGGCATCCTGCTGGCAAGTCAAATTCCGGAGAGCTGGGGCGTCGGTTTTGCCGGTACCCTGGCCTTGCTGGCGATCATGATTCCATTGATCATCAACGTGGCAGCGCTGGGCGGAGTGGTGGTCGCAAGCATCGTCGCGGTGGCTGCCACCGGCCTGCCTTATCGGCTGGGATTGTTGCTGGCCGTGGTGCTCGGCATGGTGGTCGCGATGCTGATTGATGCATTTCTCGGAAAGAAAAAAGCATGAACGACTCTGACACCTGGATCACCATCATCTTGTTGACCGTTGCCACGATCTTGACGCGCAGTTCGTTCTTTCTGCTCGGTAATGCAGTCAAGTTTCCACCCGCAGTCCAGCATGCGTTGCGCTACGCGCCGGCGGCAGCGCTGGCCGCCATTGTGGTGCCGGATCTGCTGCTGTCGGGCGGCGCGGTGACTGTCTCGCTGGCCAATCCGAAGTTGCTGGCAGGCATCGGTGCCGCGGTGTTTTTTGTTGCGACCGGCCGCCTGCTGGGAACGATTGTGGTTGGCATGGGTCTGTTTACGCTGATACGTTTGCTGTTCTAGCAGGACTCGCAAGCAGTTTCCATGCCCTTGCTGCGCAGTCCGGACGCCGGATGCCTGGGGTAAAATAGCAACTTTTCCTCCAATAAATATCAGGGCAGACATGCAATTCAATCGATTGAGCGACCTCATCTCTGGCAACGAACTGGCGGGCAAACGCGTTTTCATTCGTGCCGATCTCAATGTACCGCAGGACGATGCCGGCAACATCACCGAAGATACGCGGATTCGCGCTTCGGTTCCGGCGATTCGCCAGGCGCTCGATGCGGGTGCCGCGGTGATGGTTACCTCGCACCTCGGCCGTCCGACCGAAGGGGAATTCAAGCCGGCCGATTCGCTGGCGCCGGTCGCGCAGCGGCTGTCCGAACTGCTCGGGCAACCGGTGCCGCTGCTGCAAAACTGGCTGGACGGCGTGGCAGTGGAAGCCGGCCAGGTTGTGCTGCTGGAAAATTGCCGGCTGAACCCAGGCGAGAAAAAAAATAGCGACGCACTGGCACAAAAAATGGCCAAGCTGTGCGACGTCTATGTCAACGACGCGTTCGGCACCGCCCACCGGGCCGAAGCAAGCACGCACGGCATCGCCAAATTTGCGCCGATTGCCTGCGCCGGTCCGCTGCTGGCGGCAGAGCTGGATGCGCTGGGCAAGGCGCTGCACCAACCGGCCCACCCGCTGGTGGCGATCGTGGCCGGCTCCAAGGTGTCGAGCAAGCTGACCATCCTCAAGACGCTGGCCGACAAGGTCGACAACCTGATCGTCGGCGGCGGCATCGCCAATACCTTCATGTTGGCCGCCGGCCTGCCGATCGGCAAATCGCTGGTGGAAGCCGATCTGCTGGACGAGGCGCGCGCGATCATGGATATGATGGCCAAGCGTGGCGCGTCGGTGCCGATTCCGGTTGATGTGGTGTGCGCGAAAGAGTTTTCAGCAACGGCAACGGCGACCGTCAAGGATGTGGCGGACGTTGCCGACGACGACATGATCCTCGATATCGGGCCGAAAACCGCCGCCATGCTGGCGCAGCAACTGGCAAGCGCCGGCACCATCGTCTGGAACGGTCCGGTCGGCGTGTTCGAGTTCGACCAGTTCGGCGGCGGCACCAAGACCCTGGCAATGGCAATCGCAGAATCGAAAGCATTTTCGATCGCTGGCGGCGGCGACACCCTGGCGGCAATTGCCAAGTATGGCATCACCGACAAGATCGGTTACATCTCGACCGGCGGCGGAGCTTTCCTGGAATTCCTGGAAGGCAAGACGCTGCCGGCGGTCGAGATTCTGATCCAGCGCAAAAGCTAACAAACCGAAATTGCCGCAAAATAGGGCGGATGACACCCGCCCTGCACAGTATATTTTTATCCGCAATGAAAATATGCGGGAAATGCAATAAAAATTACGGTACTCCCTGTTTTTTCGAAACGTATGTGTGCGGCCTGTACATCTCTTGCATAGGCAACGGGTAACATCAGCCAATAATAAAAATCGAGGAAAGCCCCGATGTTCCGAGCAACCAAAATCGTCGCAACCATAGGCCCGGCATCAAGCGAGCTGGATATCCTGGTGCGGATGATCACGGCCGGGGTGGATGTGGTGCGGCTGAATTTTTCGCATGGCAAGGCCCAGGATCACATCGAACGCGCCAGTCTGGTGCGCCAGGCCGCCGCCCTCTGCGAGCGTGAAGTTGCCATCATGGCCGACCTGCAGGGCCCGAAGATCCGGGTCGGCAAGTTCGAGCATGGCAGGATCCATCTCCAGAAAGGCGATGCGTTCATCCTCGATGCAGCCTGCGAACTGGGCAATCAGGAGCGGGTCGGGCTCGATTACAAGGCGCTGCCGCGCGATCTGAAGCCGGCCGACATGCTGCTGCTGAACGACGGCCTGATCGTGCTGGTGGTCGACCGGATTGCCGGCAGCGAAATCCACACCACGGTAAGGGTCGGCGGCGAACTGTCCAATAACAAGGGCATCAACCGCCAGGGCGGCGGGCTGTCGGCGTTGGCGCTGACCGCCAAGGATATGGAAGACATCAAGACCGCGATGCGCTTCCAGGCCGATTATGTCGCTGTTTCCTTTTCGAAGAGTGCGACCGACATGGAAATGGCGCGCCAGCTGGCCAACATCGCCGGCGAACCCTACGGCCACAAGCCGATGATGATTGCCAAGATCGAGCGCGCCGAGGCGATCCCGGCCCTGCAGGAAATCCTCGACGCGTCCGATGGCATCATGGTTGCCCGCGGCGATCTGGCGGTCGAAGTCGGCAATGCCGCGGTGCCGGGCCTGCAAAAGCGCATGATCAAGATGGCGCGCGCGTCCAACAAGATTGCGATTACCGCCACCCAGATGATGGAGTCGATGACCGTCAACGCGGTGCCGACCCGGGCCGAGGTGTCCGATGTGGCCAATGCGGTGCTCGACGGCACCGACGCGGTGATGACTTCGGCCGAGACCGCATCCGGCAAGTACCCGCTCGAGACCGTGGAGGCGATGGCTGCAATCTGCCTGGAGGCGGAAAGATCCGACATTTACAAGCTCGACGCCGATTTCCTGAACATGCAATTTAACCGGATCGACCAATCGATCGCATACGGCGCGCTGTTTACCGCACATCATTTGGGCGCCAGGGCAATTGCCGCATTGACCGACTCCGGTTCGACTGCGCTCTGGATGAGTCGCCACAACATCGACATGCCGATCATGGCGCTGACCCCGAACGTCGCCACCCAGCGCAAGGTTGCTCTATACCGGAATGTGCGCGCACTGGGTCTGGCGCAATCGAGCGACAGCAAGGCCGCGCTGCGGACAGCCGAAGAGCTGCTGGTTGCCAGCGGCATCGTGCAGAAGGGTGATACCGCGGTCATGACCTGGGGCGAGCCGATGGGGCAGGTGGGCGGCACCAATGCACTGAAAATCGTCAAGATCGGCGACTACTGATTTTTTATTTTATCTGGAGAAAAAAACATGGCTCTCGTATCCATGCGTCAACTGCTCGACCACGCCGCCGAAAACGGTTATGGCCTGCCGGCATTCAATGTCAACAATCTGGAACAAGTCACCGCCATCATGCAAGCCGCAGATGCGGTCGGTGCGCCGGTCATCATGCAGGCTTCGGCCGGCGCCCGCAAATTTGCCGGCGAAGCGTTTTTGCGCCACCTGATCGAGGCGGCGGTCGAAGCCTATCCGCACATCCCGGTCGTCATGCATCAGGATCACGGCCAGTCGCCGGCGGTCTGCATGGCCGCGATCCGCTCCGGCTTCACCTCGGTGATGATGGACGGTTCGCTGCTGGAAGACGGCAAGAACGTCGCCAGCTACGAATACAACCTGGAAGTGTCGCGCGAAGTGGTCAAGTTCTCGCACGCGATCGGCGTCACGGTCGAGGCCGAACTGGGCGTGCTCGGTTCGCTCGAAACCATGATGGGCGACAAGGAAGACGGCCACGGCGCCGACGGCAAGATGACCCGCGAGCAGCTGCTGACCGATGTCGCGCAAGCCGCCGATTTCGTCGCGCGCACCCAATGCGACGCGCTGGCGATCGCGATCGGCACTTCGCACGGCGCCTACAAGTTCTCGCGCAAGCCGACCGGCGACATCCTGGCGATCGACCGCATCAAGGAAATCCACGCCCGCATCCCGAATACCCATCTGGTGATGCACGGATCGAGCTCGGTGCCGCAGGAATTGCTGGCCGAAATCCGCGCATTCGGCGGCGACATGAAGGAAACCTACGGCGTGCCGGTCGAGGAAATCCTGGAAGGCATCAAGCATGGCGTGCGCAAGATCAACATCGACACCGACATCCGGCTGGCGATGACCGGTGCGATCCGCCGCTACCTGTTCGAGAATCCGTCCAAGTTCGACCCGCGCGATTATCTGAAGCCGGCCCGCGAAGCGGCGGCGAAAGTCTGCCAGGCGCGCTTCCTGGCGTTCGGTTGCGAAGGCCAGGCGGCGAAGATCAAGCCGATTGCGCTGGAGAAAATGGCCGAGCGCTACAAAAAAGGCGAGTTGTCGCAAATCGTGAAATAATTCGGCATTGAAGTGGAGGGCACCGATGTTACCGGTGCCCTTCTTTATTGCTGATGTGCTTTATGGTGAATGAAAATGGCTGAAAAAACACTGGTTGGTATCGTCATGGGTTCCACTTCCGATTGGGACGTGATGAAGGAAGCGGCGCAAGTCTGCAAGGATTTCGGCATCAGCTACGAGGCGCGCGCGCTGTCCGCGCACCGCACCCCGTCCGAAGTGGAAGAATGGGTCGCCGACATGGAAACGCGCGGTTGCCAGGCCTTCATCGCCGGTGCCGGCGGCGCCGCGCATCTGGCCGGCGTGGTCGCGTCGAAGACCATCCTGCCGATTTTTGCAGTACCGATTCCGTCGAAATACATGAAAGGCCTGGACTCGCTGCTGGCGACCGTGCAAATGCCCAAGGGCATTCCGGTGGCGACGCTGGCGATCGGCGAAGCCGGCGCCGGCAATGCCGGTCTGGCCGTGGTGGCGATGCTGGCGCTGCATGACGCCGATCTGAAAGCCAAGCTGATCGCGTTCCGCGCTGCGCAGGCAGAAAAAGTGCGCAATGCCAAATTGCCTGAATTGAACTAATAGTAGTGCAGGCCTCCGTGCCTGCATGCAGGCACGGAGGCCTGCACTACTAAACTTCTAAGGAAACACCATGTCCGGCCTGTTAGAAACAAACATCAAATCCCTGCCCTTCCTGCATCGCGGCAAGGTGCGCGACATCTATGCGGTCGGTGACGACAAACTGCTGGTGATCCAGACCGATCGCCTGTCGGCGTTCGACGTGATCCTCGACGACCCGATCCCGAACAAGGGCCGTGTACTGACCGCGATGTCGGACTTCTGGTTCAAGAAATTCGGCCATCTGATGCCGAACCACGAAACCGGCATCGACCCGGTCAGCGTGGTGACGCCGGAAGAGCGCGCACAGGTCGAGGGCCGCGCGATCGTCGTCAAGAAATTCAAGCCGCTGGCGATCGAGGCGATAGTGCGCGGTTACATCATCGGTTCCGGCTGGAAGGATTACCAGAAGACCGGCGCGATCTGCGGCATCGCCTTGCCGGCCGGCCTGCAGGAAGCGCAGAAACTGCCGCAGACGATCTTCACGCCATCGACCAAGGCGCCGATGGGCGCGCATGACGAAAACATCTCGTTCGAAGAAGCCGAGAAGATCGTCGGCGCCGACATCGCCCGCCAGGTGCGCGATGCTGCCATCAAGCTGTACACCCAGGCGGCTGAATATGCGGCGACCAAGGGCATCATCATCGCCGACACCAAATTCGAGTTCGGGCTCGATGACAATGGCACGATCCATCTGATCGATGAAATCCTGACGCCGGATTCGTCGCGCTTCTGGCCGGCAGCCAGCTACCGGGTCGGCATGTCGCCGCCGTCGTTCGACAAGCAGTTCGTGCGCGACTGGCTGGAAACCCAGCCGTGGGACAAGAAGGCGCCGGCACCGCGCTTGCCGGCCGAAGTGGCCGCGCAAACCGGCGAGAAATACGCGGAAGCCTTGCGCCTGCTGACAGCCTGACAGATTTCGAATATTTACAGGAGTATGGGTAATTTAACCTATATTTCCACATATAAAATATGGGCATCAAAAAATACACTGTTGTGTATATTTTGATGCCCTAAACCTTTCTTGATGCCGAATATTTTACCGATGCGCGATTTTTCCACCGACATAGGCCAAGCCGCCAGAATTCTCGAGTCCGGCGGCCTGGTCGCCTTTCCGACCGAGACCGTCTACGGGCTGGGCGCCGATGCGGAAAACCCGGCGGCGGTCGCCGCCATCTATGCGGCCAAAGGCCGCCCGGCCAACCACCCGGTGATCGTGCACGTCGCGCCGGGCGCCGATATCGGCTATTGGGCCGCAGCGATTCCGCCCCAGGCGCAGGCGCTGATGCAGGCGTTCTGGCCCGGTCCGCTGACGCTGATCCTGAAACGCGCGCCGCACATTCCCGATGCGGTGTCCGGCGGACAGGATTCGATCGGCCTGCGTTGCCCGTCGCATCCGGTGGCGCAAGCCTTGTTGCGCGAATTCAAGGGCGGCAAGGGCGGGCTGGCCGCGCCGTCGGCGAATAAGTTCGGCCATGTCAGCCCGACCACCGCCCAACATGTGCGGGACGAGTTCGATGATGAATTTGGTAATAATGCGCTGATCGGCGCGATCCTGGAAGGTGGTCAGAGCGCGGTCGGGATCGAATCGACGATCCTGGATTTGTCACGGCTGGATACCCATGGGCCGGTCTTGCTGCGCCCCGGCCACATCAGCGCAGCGCAAATCGCGGCCGTCATCGGCGTCATCCCGCGCCTGCCGGATCAGTCCGCCCCGCGCGCGTCAGGCACGCTGGCCGCACATTACGCGCCGCGTACTTGCGTCGCGCTGGTCGGGTCCGCGCAACTGGAAACCACCATGCAACAGCTGCATCGGGCCGGGCGTCGCTTTGCCTTGATACGCCATGCGGCCGCCCCAGACACGCTGAGTATCGGCCAGTGCGAACTGCCCGCCGATCCGGAAGGTTACGCCTACGGACTGTATGCGGCGCTGCGGGCGATGGATGCGATCGGCGCCGACCTGATCCTGATCGAATCGCCGCCGACGGATCCCGCATGGCAGGGCATCAATGACCGGCTGCGCCGTGCCGCACACGATTCCGCCGGCATCCTGGAGCGTCTGCTCTAAAGAACTGTCATATTGTGTTGGCGCAAGGTAGACATGTTCCGTTTCCCGCACAGTAGAGCGATCCCTGCGGGGTTGCGATTGCAGGCAAGCATGTGAATCGAGCGGATATTGCATGCTCAAGAAGGATTTACTTTTTATTCATCTGCAATAAATCCGGTAGGAGACACCATGCGCCAAAGCACGTTTGTACTGGCATTGCTCACCTCGGCGGTACTGGCCGGCTGCGGCGGCGATGGCGGTGGTGGCGACCAAGCCCCCAGAGTAAAGTTCAGTGCCCAGGTCTCGTTCGGAGACAGCCTGAGCGATGTCGGCACGTATGCGGTCGGTGGCGTTAAAGCGTTGAGTGGCGGTAAATACACGGTCAATGACATCGGCGCGGATGGCAACAATGCGGCCAAGAACTGGACCGAGTTGATGGCGGCCCAATTCGGCTTGCCGGCGCCATGCGCTGCAGAAACCGGTTTGTTAAGCAATGGTTTCCTCGCCGATTTCGCTGCAGCAATTTCCTTTTCGCCAGGCTGCACCTCTTATGCACAGGGCGGCGCACGCGTAATGGAGCCTGTTGGACCAGCGAATATTGCTTATGTGGATGCACATAACAGCAGTCAGTTAGGCCAATTGACGGTGCCAGTCGTTACGCAGATATCCAACCATCTGGCAAAAGGAGGCGGCAAGTTCAAAGGCGATGAAATCGTGTTGGTGCTGGCTGGCGGCAATGACCTTCTTTATCAGACGAATCAGTTGACGTTGGACGCCACGGCAGCAGCAACGGTTGCCGGTGCAAATCAGTACGCAACGACGTTGATTGGGACGCTGGCAGCCGGCTCCACTGTTCCGGCTACTGCTCTGCCAGTTATTCAGCTTGCTTTTGGCACGGAACTGGCGAATCCCGCTCATACCACTACGACACTGACCGTTGCCGCATACACCGCTGCGATCGGGCAAGGTTTTCCTGTGGCGGATGTTCCCGCTGCAGTTGCTTCAGCGCAGGCGGCGGCAGCGACCGCCGGCGCCGCTGCCGGTGCCGCCTATGCGAGCGATCCGGTCAATTTGGCGACCTATGTGGCAGCAATGGCTACTGCAGGCGATCAATTGGCGGCGCTTGTCACCGGTCAGATTATTCCCAATGGCGCAAATTACGTCACGGTGCTGAATTTGCCTGATGCCAGCAAAACGCCCGATGCCTTGGCACAATCTGCTGCCGTGCAAGCCTGGCTCAGTGCGATGGCGACAACATTCAATGGCCATTTGGCGGCGGGCCTGGCGGGTCAATCGAAGGTTTTGTTAGTGGATGCTTACACATTTGATCGCGATCAGGCAATCAATCCGGCACCTTATGGTTTTAGCAATGTGACGACACCGGCCTGTGCCGATGTCGATGCCAATAATCCATCGTCGCCTGCGAAAAATGTGCTGCATTCCTCGCTTGTGTGCAACAAGAACACTCTGATCGCCGGCGCGGATCCGCATTACAAGTTTGCCGACAGTGTCCACCCGACACCATTTACCAATCTGCTGTTGGCGCGTTATGTTTCGAAGGAAATGCTCACCAGAGGATGGTTATAAGCGTGATGCGCTGAGCTTGCCGCTCATGTTCAGCCATAGCGGATTTTCATCGAAAGGATAAACACGGCCAACAGCAGGGTCATGGCATTGGCTGCAATGATGGGCCAGGCACCGATCAGCAGGCCGTACGCCAGCCACAAGACTATCCCCAGCGTGAAGATGCTGTACATGCCGAGCGATACCCCATCCACCCGGCGCGATCTCCATGTCAGCCATGCTTGCGGGATGAATGCGGTAGTGGTCAAGCTGGCGGCAGCATAACCGATCAATTCTGAGAGTGGCATTGGATGTTATTAAATGGAAGGTTCAGGAGACAACATGAAAAAACAATTGCAAGGCGTAATTATAGTACTGTCAGCAACTATCACGCTGATGACGAGCATGACAGTCTCCGCGCAAAATGCGGGTAACTGGTCAGTGAAAGCAGGGATCAGTCAGATCATGCCCAAAGTCGATAGCGGCGACATGAGTGCACCGGTGCTGCCCGGTACCAAGGTCGATGTGACGGACGATAGCACCGCGGTCATTGCCGCCAGTTACATGTTTACCGACAATCTTTCGGCAGAATTCCAGCTTAGTAACCCATATACCCATGCACTGGAGGGAGATGGCTCGATCAAGGGCGTCGGCAAATTGGGCAGGTTCGAATCGTTTCCGCCGGCCCTGTTTGTGCAATGGCGCTTCCTGGAGCCGAAAGCGACGTTTCGTCCTTATATCGGCCTGGGTTTGACCTATGCCCGATTCCAGAAGGAAACCGGTAGCGGCGCCCTGACCGCATTGACCAATACCGGCAGTGCGACGCCGACCACATTCACCGTCGACTCCAAGTTCGGAATTACGCCGCAAGCCGGCGTAACGTACGCGATCAATGATAAATTGTTCGCCGACCTGGCCGTCGCCAAGACTTACCTGAAAACGACCACGCATTTTTCGACCGGCCAGAAACTGGATATCCGGCTCGACCCGCTGGCCGTCAGCCTTGCGATTGGCTACCGTTTTTAAGCCGGCCGCCGAGGCTCGTTGAGAACTGTTCCATGCGGCAGGTGGCAGAAATATCACGCATGCAAGGGCGTTGTAAAAGAATTACTTGGGGATGACATTCGTTCCCACGAATTGGCCGCCATGGAATACCAGGGCGGGCTGGGGGTACGCTTCGCAGCGTTCGACCTCGCCGACGAAAATCACATGGTCGCCTTCCGGGTAGCGGCTGCGGTTATGGCATTCGAACCAGGCTGAAACGCCTTTCAGGATCGGGTGCCCGGTATGCGACAACGCGTATTCAACGCCTTCGAAACGGTTCTTGATCCTACTGGAGAAACGTTCGGCCAGCGCGGCCTGGTTGAGCGCCAGCACATTAATCACATAGTGCGAATTCCCGCTGAATGCCTCCAGACTGCTGGCACGATTGCCCAGGCTCCACAGCACCAGCGGTGGTTCGAGCGAAACCGAATTGAAGGAGCTGGCAGTCAAGCCCAGCAAAGTGCCGTCGGATAAGCGCGTGGTGATGATTGTCACCCCAGTGGCAAACTGTGACAGTGCATGACGAAAATGTGGAGTGTCAAATTCACGCGACAAAGCGCGTGCAGAGCGTGTATGCATCGGTTATCCAGGAAGTTTCAAACATTATCCTGGAAACGGTGGGGGAGTGCTCAGTGTGATGATGGATGATTGCAAGCATTACAAGGCAGTTTGGGCTAAAGTCTGTTGTGACACAGCAAGCAGAGGGAATTGATCATGACAATCGAAATCGCAACACTGGGAGGCGGATGCTTCTGGTGCCTGGAAGCCGTGTATCAGGAGTTGAACGGAGTGCTGCAGGTCGAATCCGGTTATAGCGGCGGCCATCTGCCGAACCCGACCTATGCACAAGTGTGTGAAGGCGGCTCCGGCCATGCCGAAGTGGTGCGGGTAACGTTCGATCCTGCGATCGTCAGCTATCGCGAAATACTGGAGATTTTCTTTACCATCCATGATCCGACCACCCTGAATCGACAAGGAAACGATAGCGGGACCCAATATCGTTCGGTGATTTATTTCCATTCCCCGCAACAGGAGGATACGGCCCAGCACGTTATCAAGGAGATGGCGAATGTCTGGGACGCACCTATCGTGACCGAATTGTCGCCGGAGCAGCCGTATTACAAGGCCGAAGTCAGTCATCAGGATTATTTCCGCCAGCATCCGAATCAGGGTTATTGCGCATTTGTGGTGGCGCCGAAACTGGACAAGTTCAGGAAGATTTTTGCCAGCAAGTGCAAGGCATGAAGGTTTCATGACGACTATTTTTGAAAAAATATTAAGCGGCGAGATTCCCGGCGTGAAGATCTACGAAGATGCGCTGGTGTTTGCGTTCATGGATGCCGGGCAAGTCAATCCGGGGCATGTGCTGGTGGCGACGAAAAAGCCTTACCGGACCTTGCTGGATGCCGATGACGAGTCGGTCGTTGCGATGATGCGGGCTGCGCATAAGATCGCCAAAGCGATACAGATCGCCTTTGAGCCGGAAGGCATCACGCTTTTGCAAACCAACAAGCTGGCCGGTTGGCAGACTGTGCCGCATCTGCATATGCATGTGGTGCCGCGTTTCATCGGCGATGGCGCAAGCCTGGTCTGGCCTCGCAATGAACCTGGTATCGAGAAATTGCGCGAATATGCGAAAAAGATAAAAATAATCTGATGCGCGTATTTGTGAACTATTTGTAAATATACCGGCGTGACCAGGGGAGAGTCGATGCATCGCGGCCGGCCTTGGTGCATACCACCTGGTATAAGGATATCCAGTCATGCATGAACGCGTGGGCGCAGCCAGCCAGATAGACGCGCCAGATGCGGTAATGCCTGTCGTCGGTCAGCATCTTGATCTGATCGGCGTGCGTTTCAAAATTGTCGGCCCAGATACTGCAGGTGCGCGCGTAATGGCGGCGCAAGTTTTCAATGTCCAGCACCTCCAGTCCGCCTTCCTGCATGGCTTTGAGCACCAGTCCGAGGTGCGGCAGCTCGCCATGTGGGAAAACATATTTATCGATGAATTCGCCGCCGCCATACGCCGTTTCGCCGCTGTTGGGGTCGGTCGAAGTGATGCCGTGATTCATGACCAGCCCGTCTTCCGCCAGCAGGGTGCGGATTTTGGTGAAATAGTGGGGCAGATTATTCAGGCCGACATGCTCGAACATGCCGACACTGGTGATGCGGTCGAACATGCCGGTCAGATCACGGTAATCCTGCAAGCGGATTTCAACCTGATGGGCAAGGCCGGCCTGTTCGACCCGTTCTCTGGCGAGTTCATACTGGTTCTCGGACAGGGTGATACCGACACACTTGGCGCCGAATTGTTGCGCGGCACGCAGCACCAGAGCGCCCCAGCCGCAACCGATATCGAGCAGCGTATTGCCGGGTCGGAGCTGTATCTTGGTCAGGATGTGATCGATTTTTTTGCGTTGCGCGGTGACCAGATCTTCGTCGCCGTGCTCGAAGTAGGCGCAGGAATACACCAGGTTTTCGTCCAGCCAGGTTTGGTAAAACGCATTCGATACGTCGTAGTGATAACGGATTGCCTCGGCATCGCGCTGCTTGTCATGCCGGACGGCTCTCACGATGCGGGAAAGCTTGCCTGCAGTTCCGTGCATCTGGCTGGCCAGCGCGCTGCCGATCCGGATGATTTCCGTCGCAGGGCCTTCAATGTCGATCTTTCCTTCGACATAGGCTTCGCCCAAGCTCGCCAGGGATGGTGTCAGCAGGTAGTTGATGGCAGAGGAGCGCGGCACCCGAATAGTGACATCGGGATGTCCCGCACCGAGATCAAACTGTTGTCCGTTCCATAATTCCAGCCGTAACGGCAGTGCGGACCGATTGCGGTTATCCTCCACCCATTGCGTCAGTTTCTTTTCCCAAAACACGATGACCTCCGTGTGGCTGAGTAAGTACCTACTTTCTTTCCGCCTATCCCAGGTGCGCTGGTTTACGGTTGCAGCCTTAGCCGGTCCCAGTTGCCATCTCCGACAGGCTGGCTTGAATGTAATCCTTCCTTAAGTCTGTTATCGACATCGTCATTCCCGGCCATTCATTCTGCAATTGCGCGACGCAGCCGCATCGCGTCGCCTAACTGCGCCATCTGCGCGGCACTGAACAGGCGCATTGCCATCGGTGCGATGTGGGTCTCCTCCTTTTGCATGTGACCAGCATACAGTTCGGCGAAACGGATCACATCCTGCTCCAGCAGTTGGCTGCCGGTGCCGGTATTTTCACCTGCGGCGATGCCTTGCAATTGCCGGTCAAGTACTTGCCACGCGGCATCCATTTGCTGGTGTTCCTGCAAAATCAGCGGCAATAATTGCTGCAATAATTTTGCGTCGTCTCCTGTTGCCGATGCTTGCAGCATCGGCAACAGGTCATCCTCTTCATCCGCATGGTGATTGGGCGCCGCTTTATTAAAATACTGCAGTATTGATTTTGCAGCTTGTTGCGCATCAATATCCGCGCCATGCAGGGGCAGATGCGACAACAATCTCTGCATGGTGCAGATTTGTTTGCGGATGCGGTCATGGCAGTGCTTGAGCACTGCAATCGGCTGGTCGAAGCCGGGAACCGGCGTGAATAATGCGTCTTGCATGGTGCTACCCCCTGTTTAACAGCGACTGAAATCAGAATGCGAAGTCACGACAGGGCATAGCTTAAACCGTTGTCCAGATTTGTGGGTCTACCATAGACCATACGATCACTGATCCTTCTGGCTGGATTTGCGGATCATCGGTTGTGCATGCCGGCCCACGATGAAGTCGGCAATGAACTTCATCCAGATCGTTGAACCTGCAATCGCGGTCCAGGTTTCGTAGCTCGCACCGTCTATCACCACCAGCAAGATCACGACCACCGCAATCGTGCCGGCGACCAGGTTGATTGCCGCTGTGTAGGGGGCGTATTTGGCGGGATTCGGCGGCGGTACGCCGCGCTTCAACGCCACTTCGGAAAAATCCCGCTTGAAAATGATGCGCCATGTTCGCCGCAGCCAGAAGAAGGCCATCGGGAACAGGGCGAGAAAAAGAATCCACGTCATCGCGACGCCAATATCCATCGATTACTCCTGTTGGTCTGCTTGCATGCGCACACGAAAATCAATGATGATCCGGATGCGCAAAAAAATACCCCGCCAAACCAGTCGGCGGGGCTTCGCTTGCTGCTGCCGTCGAGACCGACTGCAGCCCAAACTATACGCCAATCAGCGCTTAGTGTGCGCCGTCGACGGCCTTGGATCCACGCGGTGTGCGAACGCTTTCGACCAGCGCCTGAATGTGTATCGGTGGCTCCTTGGTTACCTTGTCGACTGCGAAGGCGACAATGAAGTTGAAGAGCGCGCCAATCGCACCGAAGGCTTCCGGTGTGATGCCATAGAAGCTATTGGCGCCACCGATCAGATCCAGGTACTCGGTACCCTTGATGAAGAACAGGCCCTTGTGCGCGAACACATAGAACAGGGTGACGAAGAGACCTGCCAGCATGCCGGCCATCGCGCCTTCCTTGTTCATCTTTTTCGAGAAGATACCCATCATGATCGCCGGGAACAGCGAACTGCCCGCGATACCGAACGCCAGTGCCACGGTGCCGGCCGCGAATCCGGGTGGGTTGAGACCCAGCCAGCCGGCCACGAAGATGGAAACAGCCATCGCGATCTTGCCTGTCATCAGTTCACCCTTTTCGCTGATGCCCGGAGCGAAGATGCCTTTCACCAGGTCATGCGAGATGGCTGATGAGATGGCCATCAGCAGGCCGGCAGCGGTCGAGAGTGCTGCCGCCAGACCACCGGCTGCAACCAGTGCGATCACCCAGTTCGGCAACAGCGCGATTTCCGGATTGGCGAGCACGATGATGTCGGGGTTGACCGTCAGCTCGTTGCCCTTCCAGCCGGCGGCTGTGGCCTTGGCTGCCGCGTCGGGGTTCTTGGTCTTGTCGTCGTAGTACTGGATGCGGCCGTCGCCGTTCTTGTCCTCGAACTTCAGCAGGCCGGTCTTTTCCCAGCGATTCATCCAGTCCGGACGCTCGTCAGCCTTCAGGCTGGCTTCCGCTGCGTACAGGTCGCCGCCCTTGGCTACTGCGGTATTGACGGTGCCGTGCAGGTTCAGCTTGGCCATCGCGGCGACAGCCGGTGCGGTGGTGTACAGGATGGCGATGAAGACCAGCGCCCAGCCGGCGGAGGAACGTGCGGCCTTGACCGTCGGAACGGTAAAGAAGCGCATGATCACGTGCGGCAGACCGGCGGTACCGATCATCAGCGACAGCGTGTAGACGAACATGTTCAGCGTGCTGCCGGCAGTGGTTGTCGTGTACTGACCGAAGCCGAGTTCGACCACGACCTGATCCAGCTTGGCCAGCAACGAGACATCCTGCCCGGCCAGATTTGAGCCCAGACCCAGTTGCGGGAGCGGATTGCCGGTCAATTGCAAGGAGATGAAGATGGCCGGTATCGTGTAGGCGAGAATCAGCACGACATATTGCGCCACTTGGGTATACGTGATGCCCTTCATGCCGCCGAATACCGCGTAGGCGAACACGATCGCCATGCCGACGTAGATCCCGGTTTCGCTCGACACGCCGAGAAAGCGCGAGAAGGCCACGCCGACACCGGTCATCTGGCCGATGATGTAGGTGAGCGAGGCCACCAGCAGGCACAGCACCGCCACCGCCGAGGCCGACTTCGAGTAGAAGCGGTCGCCGATGAACTGCGGCACGGTGAACTTGCCGAACTTGCGCAGGTACGGAGCGAGCAGCATGGCGAGCAGCACGTAGCCGCCGGTCCAGCCCATCAGGAACAGGCCGCCGCCGTAACCCATGTTGGAGATCAGGCCGGCCATCGAGATGAACGAGGCAGCAGACATCCAGTCCGCCGCCGTCGCCATGCCGTTCAGAACCGGAGGCACACTGCCGCCAGCGACATAGTACTCGCTGGTACTGCCGGCGCGCGCCCAGATGGCGATGCCGATATACAGCGCAAAGCTCGCGCCGACGAACAGATAAATCGTTGTTTGCAGATCCATGTGGTGGCCCCTTAGTCTTCGTGTACGTCGAACTTGCGGTCGAGGTCGTTCATCATCTTGGCGTAGATGAAAATCAGCGCCACGAAGATGTACATCGAACCCTGATGGGCGAACCAGAAGCCCAGTGGGTAACCGCCCAGTTTGATACCGTTAAGCGCGTCCGCGAACAGAATGCCGGCGCCGAAAGAACATAAGAACCATACTGCCAAAATTATGCCCAGCAACCTGAGGGTCGCCGACCAATAGGCTGTGCCTTGGTCATCCATGAGTGTCTCCTCCAATTATAAAATGGTGCGATCCCCAATTGCTGCCAGGGAACCACGAGCCAAGTATTGATAATCTACCTTACTTGAACCTGACGAATACCTGATATTCAAGCTCATTATAAATAGCAGCAAAATGGCACCAACGTGCTGGTTTTCGCCAAGGGACAGGATGGCGCAGGCGACAACAAAATGCAGGCAGGAAAAACCGGACACCAGTCCCGGAAGGTTCGCTTTTTGGATTCCCGCTGCAGCCATCGATGTCGCGCTGAAACGGTTGGCAGTCTTGCTGCGGTTGCGCACGGCAGTTGTGCGCCGCTCGATCAAAATACTGCAATAGGGATTTTGCAATTTGTTGCGCATCAATATTCGCGCCGGTCAGGTCCGACAACAATCTTCACCTGATGCTGATATGTTTGCGGTTTCACTTAAAATGACGCAATGAACACAATAACGAATCTGGTAACACCGCTTGTAACATCGGCTCCTCTGGACGATATGATTGACTTCGACCGTCGTTTCGGCGGCATCGCGCGCTTGTATGGCGCTGCAGCGTTGCCGCGCTTTCGGGCCGCGCGGGTCTGCGTGGTCGGCGTCGGCGGGGTCGGCTCCTGGGTGGTGGAGGCTTTGGCGCGCAGCGCGATCGGGCACCTGACCCTGATCGATCTTGATAATGTTGCGGAATCGAATATCAACCGCCAGATTCAGGCCTTGTCGGCAACCCTGGGTCAGGCCAAGGTGACTGCGCTGGCACAACGGATAGAATTGATTAATCCGTACTGCCGCGTCACCGAGGTCGAGGACTTCGTCACGCCCGACAATCTGGAACAGATGATCGGCGCCCATGACTTCGATTACGTGGTCGATGCGATCGACAGCGTACCGGCCAAGTCGGCGCTGATCGCCTATTGCAGCGCACGCGCGATACCGCTGATTACCATCGGCAGTGCCGGCGGTCAGATCGACCCGACCAGAATAGAGGTGCGCGACCTGGCCAGGACCGAGCAGGAACCGTTGCTGGCGAAAGTCCGGAAACTGTTGCGCGCCCAGCACGGCTTTCCGCGCGGCGCCAAGAACAAATTTGGTATCGATGCGGTGTTTTCAACCGAGCCGTTGCGCTTTCCCGAGAGCAGCGACGGCTGCGCGCTCGATACGGACGGCATCACCGGGCTCAATTGCGCCGGCTTTGGTTCGGCGATGGTGGTTACCGCCTCTTTCGGCATGGTGGCGGCGGCGCACGTGCTGCGCATGCTTGCTGCAACCGGGTCGCCTGCCGGTGCGGCGATTGTAGCGGCGGATTGATGGTTTTCAGGCGTCTTCAAGCCGGCGCGATGCCAGCAGGCGGTAACGGGGTGCGCTGCCGGTAGATTGCACCAGCGCGACGTGGTCTGCGCGCCAGACGATCGGAGTCATGTCCGGCGCGGCGGCGCTGGCAGGCGCATTCCGGGCCAATGTGATGTGCGCCTTGAAGCGTGCACTTTGGTCGACCGCGATATTGTGCTGCGCCAGCGCTGCCAGCAGCGACTGATTGAGTGCCGCCAGCGCGTCGGGCACATGCTGCGCGCCGGCCCAGGCAACTCCGTTCCGGGGGAAATACCCGAGGCAATCCAGCTGCAGCGTGATTGCCGCTGGCGGTAGTTTTGCCAACACTGACTGCAGTGCCGGCAGCGACGCAGTCGCTTGCGCGCCCAGGAAAACCAGAGTCAGATGCAAATCTTCGGCGGGCGTAATGCGCCCCTGGATTGGCGCTTGCAGCCTGACGAGCGCCGAGCGGGTCGCGTCGTCCGGCCATAATGCGTAAAAAAGACGCACCTTGCGCTCTTTTGCCTTCAGCGCCTGATGATCCGGGCTAAATTCAGGTTCGTCCGCCATTTATCCGCGCTCCGTCAGTCGCGCCATCCAATCCCTGAATAACAAGACTTTCTGCTGGCTGGCCACGCTGTTGCGGTACGCCAGGTAATAACTTTGTCCGGTCGGCAGCATCTGGTCGAACGGTATGACCAGTCGCTTATCGACGCTGTGCTGGGTGGTGGTGGTCAGCTGGATCTGGATGTCCGCATGCTCGGCCCGGAACTGCATGATCTTCGGCATGGATTACCTCTGATGGTTAGGATGCCGGGAACTGGTATTGCGCATTATCCGGAAAAAACCCGATCCGCACCGAGGACCCGGCTATTTTCAGAAAACAATGGAGTATAGCCATTTTTGTAGTGTTTTGCGCATAGTTTAATTGCGGCATAAAATATACATTGTCCAGTATAAAAGACTGGCATCAAGGTGGCGGCGCGTCCGCTGCGAGCCAGGTTACCGAGGCGAGAAACAGGTAGCCCGCCCCGTAAACCGTCTTGATGAATGTCTGGCTACCGGCATCCGGTTCAAGCTTTCGGCGCAGCCGGGAGATGCTCACGTCGATACTGCGATCGGTGGGAGAAAGATCGCGCGTACCCAGCAACTGTTCGCGTTGCAGGATCCGGTTAGGGTTGTTGACGAACACCTTCAGCAAATTTGCTTCCGAGGTGCTGAGCAGATTTTTCTCTCCGTTCGGTGCATGCAATGTGTTGTTGCCAGTGTTGAACCGCCAGCCCGAGAACGTCGCGATCTGCCGTTGGGCCGACACACTGCCGTCCGGAACCGGTTCATGGCGGCGCAGGATACTGCGCACGCGGGCCACCAGTTCCCTCGGTTCAAACGGTTTCAGCACATAGTCGTCTGCGCCCAGTTCGAGCCCCATCACACGATCGCTGACATAGGCGCGGCCGGTCAGGATGAGGATGCCGCAGGCCGACTGGGCGCGTACCCGCTGCATCAGTTCGATGCCGTCCATGTCCGGCAGGCCAAGGTCGATGATGCACAGGTCAGGGGCGAGCGAGCGCAGGCGGTGCAGCAATTCCGCGGCGTTGCGGCACCAGACGGTGCGGAAAGAAAAATCACCGAGCACCTGTCCGATGATGCGGGCGACATCGGGATCATCCTCGACAATCGCGATGAGCTTCTGGCGCTCCCGTTCTTCGTCTATTTTCATGGCTTGCCTTGATCGGTGAGCCGCAGCGCGCGGGCCAGATCTTGCCGGATAAAGGGCTTGGCGAGCAATGGCAGACCACTTGCCCATTCTGCGTTAATACCTTCGTTGTAGCCGCTCATCAGCAAGACACGCATCTGCGGGTGGCTGGAGATGATCTGCTTGCCCAATTGGTGGCCATCGGTGCCGCCGGACATGACGACATCGCTGAGCACAATGGCAATATCCGGAATTTGCGCGATCATTTCCAGCGCCTGTGCAGCATTCTCGGCCTCAATCACCGGGTAGCCCAGATCGATCAATTGCTGGCGCACGACGCGCCGGACATCCGGCTCGTCTTCGACCAGTAAAACCAGCTCCCCCCGGTGGGGTAATGCGACATCGTCTTGAGGGTTGTCAAGCCCGACCTCCGGCCGGGTCAGTGGCAGCACCAGCAGCACAGTCGTGCCGTTCCCGATCTGGCTTTGCATGCTTATGCCGCCGCCTGATTGTTTGACAAGGCCGTAAGCCATCGACAGCCCGAGCCCGCTGCCCAGACCGAAACGCTTGGTCGTGAAAAAAGGTTCGTACGCGCGCGCAACAGTGGCCGCATCCATGCCGCAACCGTTATCGACCACTTCGATCATCGCGTAGGCGCCGGCCGGCACCTCGAAGACGGCAGCGTCAGTCGTCAGTTCGACGGGCCGGGCAGAAATGTGCAGGCGTCCGCCTTCAGGCATCGCATCGCGCGCATTCAACGCAAAATTCAGTAATGCGCTTTCCAGTTGTCCTGGATCGACCAGGCAATGAATCGCGGCCTTGGACAAATCGGTGGATACCGCAATCGATTCCGGCAGCGAACGGCGCACCAGTTTGCTGATGTCACTGATCAGGCGGCCGATGTCGACCGGCACTGGCTCCAACGGTTGTTGCCGCGAGAAAGTCAGCAGGCGCTTGATCAGTTGGACGCCGCGGCGGGCCGATTGCAGCGCAGGCGCAACAAATTCTTCGACATCGGCAGCACTTGGTCGATGTTCTTGCAACGCAACAAGGGTGCCAATGATGACGGTAAGTAAGTTATTGAAGTCGTGGGCGAGTCCGCCGGTCAATTGGCCGACGGCCTCCATTTTCTGCGCCTGAACCAGGGCGGCCTGCATCTGCTTTTGCTCGGTAATGTCCTGAGAGAAGACGAAGAATCCCAGCGTTTCACCGTCGGGGGAGATTTCCGGAACCATCGTGCTGCGGGCAAAGACGGTCCTGCCTTTGCGGTGCATTTGATACTCGTAGGTAAGCCGCTGCCCGCCGAGAGCCAGCTGGATATGGTCCTTGACCTGGGAATAAACCTCGTCTCCGATAACCTTCGGAACATGGCTGCCCAACACTTCGCCGGCCGGGATGTCAAACCAATCCGAGTAACCCTTGTTGGCGTATTGATAGGTTTCATACTTGTCGATGTAGCCGATAAGACCAGGCATGTTGTCGTTGATCAAGCGCAGCCGTGCTTCGCTGCGGCGCAGTGCTGCGGTGATCTGGGCGTTTTCGTCGTTGGCACGTGACAGCTTGGCGTTGGCATTTTCCAGCTCGGCGGTGCGACGCAGAACCCGTTCTTCGAGTTCGACATTCTGATGCAGGATCAGCCCTTCGATGTGCCGCTGTGCGGTGATGTCGGTGTATAGCGTGATAAATCCCTGGTGCGGAAGCGGTTCTCCGCGCACCAGCAGGATGCGGCCGTTCGGGCGCACCCGTTCAGTCGTGTGCGGCGAAAAATTGGCGGCGGCCGCTACCCGCTCGCTGACCTGGCTGTCGGGATCGCCTGGGCCGTACTCACCCAGTGCGGCGTTGTGCCGGATAAAACTCTCGAAAGTGGCTCCCACATAAGCCATTTCCGCAGGAAATTCGAGCAGCCGCAAAAAAGTTTCATTCCATGCCACCAGGCAAAGGTCGGCGTCGAATACCGTCAAGCCCTGGTCGAGCAGATCGAGTCCGGCCTGCAGCATTGCGAAGCGCTCGCGGTCTCCACTGCGGATGTCTGTACTTTCCATTTGGCAATCCTGGTGCACGTTAAAAATCAATCATCGCCGCTTGTAACCATTCGTAATATTTCAGAAATAGTTCTGCAAGAGTCTTTTGCGATAGTTCGTGAAAATAAAAATAGCACCAAAAAATAGCATCTTTCAAATCGTGCAGCGAGGAGGCATTTGTGGCAACAACCAATCCGTACGCGGTCGGGCTCGAACGTGTCAATGACGCTGCCCTTGCACCGCTGAACTTTCTCAAGTGCGCGGCATTCACCTATCCGAACGCATCTCCGGCATTCCGGGTAGCAAGCACTATACACGCAAGGAAAGCGCGAACCGCTGTCGTGCGCTGGCTCCAGCCTTGCATAAACACAGCATCGGCATCGGCAATCGAAACGGCAACGCCGTCGCCGTCCTGCGGCCCGCTGCAGCCGGGTTCGATTGCCGCTCCGGCGTTCTTGCCGTATGCATTCCGACCCAAAACATCCGCCAGACAGTTCCCGATGGGAGGGACGGCTGCGGACCGAATTATCCAGATGTGATTGCTTTACCCGATAACCAAAGGAGATAACATGCCTCAACCCACCGTTCAGACCAGAATTCGGCAGAATCCAAAATTCGCCGAAATGGTTTCCAAGCGGACGCGCCTTGCGATCCTGCTTTCGCTCATTGTCTTGCTGCCTTACTACACTTTCATGATGATCACCGCCTTTAATCCGGCCCTGCTCGCGCAGCCGATCAGTGACGACAGCATCATTACCATCGGCTGGCCGGTTGGCGCAATTCTGGTCATCGGTTCCTGGCTGACGACTGCAATTTATATCCGTCGCGCCAATGGCGAGTTCGACAAACTGAATAAAGAAATTCTCGACGAGGTGTCCAAATGAAACGCTTGATGACCGCTCTGCTGGCCTGCGGGCTGATGACCGCCGCCTGTGCCGCTTTTGCCGGGCCGGGAACCATCGAGGCCGTGCAAAAACAGCCGATCAATCTCAGTGCGATCGCGATGTTCATGGTGTTTGTGCTGTCCACCCTCGGCATCACTTACTGGGCTTCGACCCGCACCAAGTCCACTGCCGACTTCTACACCGCCGGCGGCGGTATCACAGGCTTTCAAAACGGCATGGCGATTGCCGGCGACTATATGTCTGCCGCGACCCTGCTCGGCCTCTCCAGCCTGGTCTACGCCAAAGGCTTCGACGGCTTCATCTACACCATCAGCTTTTTTGTCGGCTGGCCGATCATTCTGTTTCTGATCGCCGAACGGATGCGCAACCTCGGTAAATTCACTTTTGCCGACATTGCATCCTATCGCCTGGACCAGAACCGGATACGAACTTTTGCCGCTTTCGGCTCGTTGACCGTGGTGTGCTTCTATCTGATCGTGCAGATGGTCGGCGCCGGTCAGTTGATCCAGTTGCTGTTTGGCCTTGACTACAATTACGCGGTGGTTTGTGTCGGCATCCTGATGATCGTCTACGTCACTTTCGGCGGCATGGTGGCTACCACCTGGGTGCAGATCATCAAGGCTTGCCTGCTGCTCGGCGGCGGCACGGTCATGATGTTCCTCGCTTTCAGCAAGTTCAACTTCTCTTTTGAGACGATGTTTACGCAAGCGGTGGCCGCGCACCAGAGCGGGCTCAAGATCATGGGTCCGGGCTCGCTGATGGCGGATCCGGTATCCGCGGTCTCGCTGTCGCTGGCGCTGTTGTTCGGCACCGCCGGTCTGCCGCACATCATGATGCGTTTCTTTACCGTGCCGAATGCCAAGGAAGCACGCAAGTCGGTGTTTTACGCGACCGGCTTCATTGGTTTCTTCTTTCTGGTGGTGATGATTCTGGGGATCTCGGCCATCGTTATCGTTGGCCAGGACCCGCAGTTTTTCGAAAACGGCGTGATCGGAGGCAAGCTGATCGGTGGCACCAACATGCCGGTCATGCATTTGGCCAAGGCCGTGGGTGGCGACGTTTTCCTCGGTTTCCTGTCTGCAGTGGCCTTCGCTACCATTCTGGCCGTTGTGTCCGGACTGGCGCTGGCTGGCGCTTCGGCGATTTCGCATGACCTGTATGCCCGCGTAATCAAGAAGGGTAGCGCCACCAGCGCGCAGGAAATGACCGTGACGAAGTACGCCACAGTCGCCATCGGCATCATCGCCATCGTCCTCGGCATTCTGTTCAAGGATCAGAACGTAGCCTTCCTGGTCGCGCTGACTTTCGGCGTGGCCGCTTCGGTCAACTTCCCGATCCTGATCCTGTCGATGTACTGGAAAGGCTTGACCACCCGCGGCGCGCTATGGGGCGGCATTGCCGGCCTGGTTTCCTCGGTCGGTCTGGTGATTCTGTCGCCGGCGGTATGGGTCAAGGTCATGGGCAACGCGAGCGCCATTTTCCCATACGACCATCCGGCCATCATCTCGATGACCGCCGCCTTCCTCGTCACCTGGTTGTTCTCGGTTACCGACAAGAGCGCCCGCGCCGCACAAGAAATCGCAGCGTTCGAAGCGCAATACATTCGCGCCCAAACCGGGCTCGGCGCGGCGACCGCATCCAGCCACTGATCTGCTGCGAATGAATCATCGGGGTGCTTATATGAATAGGCGCCCCGTTTCAAACGATAGGCTATCGATCGTCAGTAACCGTAACCCATTCAAGAAGGAGGCATTCATCGTGCTGCCAACCATTGCGACAAAACCTGTCAGTCCGTACAGCGCCGGCCTGGAAAAAACGCCGGCCAACTTTGCCGCGCTGTCGCCGCTGAGCTTTCTGGCGAAAGCGGCTGCAGTCTATCCCGAGCGGATCGCATTGATCCATGGCCGGCGCCGCATCAGCTGGGCCGAAACATATGCCCGTTGCCGCCGCCTGGCCAGTGCGCTGCAGCGGCGCGGCGTCGGCGTCGGCGATACGGTCGCGGTGATGGCGCCGAATATTCCGGCAACTTACGAAGCCAGTTTCGGCGTGCCGATGATAGGCGCGGTGCTCAATACACTGAATATCCGGCTCGATGCCGAAGCGATCGCATTCCAGCTGGCGCACAGCGAAGCGCGGGTATTGCTCACCGACCGCGAGTTCAGCGGCACGATTGCCAGCGCGCTGGCGCTGATGGCGCACCCGCCGCTGGTGATTGACATCGACGATGATCTGTATACAGCAGGCGGCGAACTGCTGGGGCAGATCGAGTACGAGGCGCTGCTGCTGGAAGGCGACCCCGATTTTGCCTGGCAGTTGCCGGCTGACGAATGGGATGCGATCACGCTGAATTACACCTCGGGCACCACCGGCAATCCGAAGGGCGTGGTCTACCACCATCGCGGCGCCTACCTCAACGCGGTCTCGAACATCATCTCCTGGGGCATGCCGCAGCATGCGGTCTACCTGTGGACGCTGCCGATGTTTCACTGCAACGGCTGGTGCTTCCCATGGACCATGGCAGCCAATGCCGGCACCAATGTCTGCCTGCGCCGGGTCGATGCGACGCTGATTTTCGATGCGATCCGCAGCCATAGCGTGACCCACATGTGCGCCGCGCCTATCGTCTACAACATGCTGATCAATACCCCGCCGGCGCAAGGCGAAGGGATCGCGCACCAGGTCAGCGGCTTTATCGCCGGATCGGCACCGCCGGCCTCCACCATCGAAGGGATGGAGCGCCTCGGTTTCGACATTACCCACGTTTATGGGCTGACCGAAACCTACGGCCCGGCCTCGGTCTGCGCCAAGCATGAAGGTTGGGCCGAACTGCCGCTGGACGAGCGCGCCCGCCTGAACGCGCGCCAGGGGGTGGCCAGCCCGATGCAGGAAGCGATGACGGTGCTCGATCCGGTCACGCTGCAGCCAGTGCCGCACGACGGCCAGACCATCGGTGAAATCATGTTCCGCGGCAACGTCACGATGAAAGGCTACCTGAAGAATCCGGCGGCCACCGCAGAGGCGTTTGCCGGCGGCTGGTTCCATACCGGTGACTTGGCGGTGGTCGATCCGGACGGTTATGTCCGCATCAAGGACCGCTCGAAAGACGTGATCATCTCCGGCGGCGAGAACATCTCGTCGATCGAAGTCGAGGACGTGCTGTACCGGCACCCGGCGGTGGAAGTGGCGGCGGTGGTCGCCAAGGCAGACCCCAAGTGGGGCGAGGTGGCGTGTGCTTTCATCCAGCTCAAGCCGGACGCCTGCGCATCGGAAGCGGATATCCGCAACTTCTGCCGCGAACACCTGGCCCACTTCAAGGTGCCCAAATCGGTGGTGTTCGGCACCATCCCCAAGACCTCGACCGGCAAGTTGCAGAAATTCCGGCTGCGCGAGCAGATTAGGGAAGAAACAGCAATGGCTGACGCACCGGCATGACCCGACCGCTGCGCGTATCAATGTTGGATTGAATTTTGCAAACCATGCCAGACCTGCATATCAATGTCGGATTGCGTGGCTTGCATTCACGGAGAATAAAAGATGAGTTATAAAGCCCCGCTGAAAGACATGCTGTTCGTAATCAACGAACTGGCAGGCTTGTCGGTAGTAAATGCATTGCCGGGCTGCGAAGACGCGACGCCGGACACCGTTGAGGCGGTGCTGGAAGAAAATGCCAAGTTCTGCGGTGAAGTCGTTGCGCCGCTGAACCGCGCCGGCGACCAGGCGCCGAGCGCTTGGCACGACGGTCAGGTGACCACCACCAAGGGTTTCAAGGAAGCGTTCAAGGCCTACGGCGAAGCCGGCTGGCAAGGCGTGCAGCACCCGGCCGAATTCGGCGGC
>JAUYNR010000025.1 GCA_030698225.1 Oxalobacteraceae bacterium
CAAACCCAAGAAAGTCGCGTTGGTCGCATGTATGCATAAATTGCTGACGATCCTTAATGCAATTATGAAGTCAGGAAAACCTTGGGACGATCATTTTGTTCCCAATTCTGCTTGACTTGAAACACAGTTGCTCTCCCGCAAGCGGGAGAGGGGGCTTTTCAGTACGACTTAAAAAATACTGCCGTTAATTTAATCTGAAAATCGTCCACGGCGGCGGTCAGCCTGATGGCTGTCCCGCAACGAGTTTCACTACCGCCTCGAACAGCGGGTGGCCGGGGGTGGCGAACGCGTCGCAGACGGTCAGGTGGTTTTCGGTGTCCAGCGCGATATCGCCGAGGTGGCTGGCTTGCCAGGCTTGGCCGATCAATCCGTTTTGCCGTTTGAATTCATCCGATTCGCGCCCGCCGACCGCACTCAGGAAAGGCGTGTGATGCGCTTGCTGCATCCGGGCCGGCGACAGCAGGGCCGCGCGCTGCGCGGTCAGTTGCAAATCCGCATTGACGAAGTCGGCGTGCAGCAGCGGGGCCAAGTCGTAGACGCCGGACAGCAGCACGCCGGCCTTGATCAGGTCGGCCGGCAGTTCCGGGTCGTATGCCGGCCAGATCGCCGCCATCATCATCGCCGCCAGATGCGCGCCGGCCGAGTGACCGACAACTACGATGCGTTCCGGGTCGAAATCATACTGCTCGGCACGCCGGTACAGCCAGGCCAGTGCGCGTAACTGCTGACGCGTGATGTCTTCGATGGTTGCGTGCGGCGCCAGCGTGTAATTCGGCAGCGCGACGTTGAATCCGGCGTCCAGATAGGGCGGGGCGATGCAGGAGAAGTCCGTCTTGTCCAGCGAGCGCCACCAGCCGCCGTGGATGAATACCAGCAGCGCTGCGCCGCCGCGCCGGGCTGGAAAGAAATCCAGCCGTTCGCCCGCCGCTTCGCCATAGGCGAGATCGTACAGGCCGGACCTGGTGCGCCGCACATGGGCCGAGTCGCGGGTCCAGCGGGTAAAGATGCGGGAATGTTCGGGAATCATCGCGCGCGCGTTATATTGCTGGCTGTAATATTCTGTCGGGTTTTTCATGTAAAGGCTTGGTCGGTGTCAGGGTCAGGGGTGCCGCAAGGATATCAGTTTGACGCACTCGCCCGGCATGCCTACACTATGGCTCCGAACAGAACGGCTCAAAGGATAAGTAGTGCAGGCCTCCGTGCCTGCATGCAGGCACGGAGGCCTGCACTACTTACTTGAGCCAGTAATAGCAAGCCCGTTTCTCAGCCCGTTTCGCAGCACGCAGCCGCGCCCCGGACCACCAACCATCACTTTATTTGCCACCCCCTATGCCACCATTTGCCAAAATCATTTCCACCTCCGATATAGCTCTGGCGTCGCAACTGGACGCCGCCATCAACAACAAGACCAAACCGCTCGGCAGCCTGGGCCAGCTCGAAGCGCTGGCAAAACAGCTGGGGCTGATCCAGCGCAGCACGCAGCCCGAGATACGGCAGCCGGCGATCATCGTGTTCGCCGCCGATCACGGCATCACCGAGGAAAATATTTCCGCATTTCCGCAAAGCGTGACCTGGCAGATGGTGGAGAATTTTCTGGCGCAAGGTGCCGCCATCAACGTCTTTGCGCGCCAGAACGGTTGCGCGCTACATATCGTCGACGCCGGCGTGAATCACGATTTCGGGCCGCGCGACGGCTTGATCGACCGTAAAGTTGCGCTGGGTACCCACAATTTCGCAAGGCAGCCGGCGATGAGCGCAGACGAGTGCGGGCAGGCGATGCAGCATGGCCGCGCGCTGGTGGCAGCACTGGACGGCAATCTGGTCGGGTTCGGCGAAATGGGCATCGGCAACACCACCGCCGGCGCCGCGCTGATGCACAAATTGAGCGGCATCCCGCTGGCCGATTGCGTCGGCGCCGGCACCGGCCTGGCCGCTGACGGCATCCGGCACAAGCGCGACGTGATCGAACAGGCGGTCGCATTCCATGCCGGCGTGCAGGAACCGCTGGAAGTGCTGGCCACCTTCGGTGGTTTCGAAATCGCGATGATGGTCGGCGCGATGCTGGGGGCGGCCGAGCGCCGCATGACGCTGCTGATCGACGGCTTCATCGTCACTTCCGCCTTGCTGGTGGCGGCGCGGCTGCAACCGGCGATTCTGGATTATTGCGTGTTCGCGCATTGCTCCGACGAGGGCGGCCACCGGCACATGCTGGACCATCTGGGCGGTAAGCCGTTGCTGCAACTGGGCTTGCGGTTGGGCGAGGGCACCGGCGCCGCGCTGGCCCTGCCGTTGCTGCAAGCGGCGGCCAATTTCCTGTGCCAGATGGCGACTTTCGAGTCGGCGCAGGTCAGCGAAAAAACGGAATAAATCTTCATGCCATCGACTGCATACCAACCGCCCGGCCTGATCCAGCGCTGCCTGCACCAGTTGCGACTGTTCTTCATCGCGCTGCAATTCTTCACGCGGATACCGATTCCGCGCTGGGTCGGGTTCGAGCCCGGCTGGCTGCAACATGCGGTGCGCTATTTCCCCGCGGTCGGCTGGGTCGTGGCGACAGTTACCGCCGCCGTGTATGCACTGTCGGCGCTGCTGTGGCCGCAGGCAGTGGCGGTGCTGTTGTCGACCATCGCCGGCATTTATCTGACCGGCGCTTTTCATGAAGACGGTTTTGCCGATGTCTGCGACGGCTTCGGCGGCGGCGTCACGCCGCAGCGGGTGCTGGAGATCATGCAGGATTCCCGCGTCGGCGCTTACGGCGCGATCGGCATCGCGCTGCTGCTGGCGCTCAAATGCGTGTTGCTGGCCAGCCTGCCGGGTGCCGCCGTCGTGATTGCGCTGCTGCTGGCGCATCCGTTGTCGCGCCTGCTGTCGACCGCGCTGATCTGGCGGCTGGATTACGCAAAGGCGCAAGGCAAGGCCAAGCCGCTGGCGCAGCAGATGTCGTCTGCCGAACTGCTGATCGCGGCGCTAAGCGTTGCGCTGCCGGCGGCAATCGCGCTGGCGCAGGGCTGGATCGGCTGGCAAGCGCTGCTGACCGGCGCGATCTGCGCGGCGCTGGCAACGGCCTTTCTGGCGCGCAAGTTCGTGCAGCGCATCGGCGGGTATACCGGCGATTGCCTGGGCGCGGTGCAGCAAGTGGCCGAAGTCGCGTTTTATCTCGGTCTGCTGGCCGTCATCGCCCAATAGCAGGCAGCGGCCGGGCGATGCGCATCTATCTGATCCGCCATCCGAGGCCGGAAGTCGCGCCCGGAATCTGCTACGGCCGCAGCGACCTGACGGTGTCCGTCCGGGAACAGGCCGCAGTACTGGCGTCGCTGCTGCCGCAACTGCGGGCGTTGCCGCCGGCGACAAGGATCTTCAGCAGCCCATTAATGCGTTGTGCGACGCTGGCCCGGCAACTGTCGGCTGCGCGCGGCGCCGCTGCACCGCTGTTCGATGCGCGCCTGGCGGAAATGGATTTCGGCGCCTGGGAAATGCGCGCCTGGGATGCGATTGCCCGCGATGAAATCGACGCCTGGGCCGCAGACCTGACCGGTTACCGCCCCGGCGGCGGCGAAAACGTGCTGCAGATGGCCGCCCGCGTGCAGGCCTTTCATGCGGATCTGGCGCGATTGCCGTTTGACTGCGCAGTCGTAGTCTGCCACGCCGGCACCATCCGCGTGTCGCTGGCTTGCCGGCCTGGCCGCTCGATCGAAGACATCGCCGCCGCTGCCGCCGGCAGCGCGCACACAATCGCTTACGGTGAATTATTCATGCTGGACTGGCCGCAGCGGTGACCAGCGTATTCGTGCCAGAATGAGCGTCCCGCCATTCCTATCCAAAGCCATGACCACAGACGCGCTCCACTTCAACCAAATGCAACAATCCTATCTGCCCGGCCACCTCGGGCTGGAAGTCATCGGTGTCAATGCCGAAGGGGTCGAAGCCAAAATGGCTATCAAGCAGCATCATCTGGCCCCCAACGGCTATCTGCACGCCGCTTCGGTGGTGCTGCTGGCCGACACCTGCTGCGGCTACGGCTGCATCGCCAACCTGCCGCAAGGTGCGCAAAGCTTCACCACCATCGAGCTCAAGAGCAACCACCTGGGCACCGCCCGCGACGGCGTCATCCACTGCAAGGCCAGACCGGTCCACCTCGGCAGAACCACCCAGGTCTGGGACGCCACCGTCACCAGCGAGAGCGGCAAGACGATCGCGCTGTTTCGCTGCACCCAGATGGTGCTGTGGCCGAAGTGATTTCATGGAGTCGGGCAGGGCGTTTGCGTGCGTAATCGCCTGCCATGGCTGAAAATATACTTTGTAGTGTATTTTTAAAGCCGATCTGAATATATGCGGCAATGCATGCATTTTTTGCGATACCCCTTATTTTTTAATCCGCGTATCGTGTGGCCCACCCGCCGTTTCGCGTTCGGCCAGCAACGCATCCACCGCGCGCCACATGCGCCAGGCGTCGGGCAGCTGCCGGGTCAGGAATTCCGATGACAGCAGATGGGAAAAGCTTAGATCGACATGGCCGAGAATGCGGTTGATGACGAACAGCCGCGCCTGGCCGGGCGGCACCGCGGCCGCCAGCGCAATGCTTTCCGGGTAGGGGATCAGGTTGTCGTTCTTGCCGTGCACCAGGATCAGGCGCGCGTTGAGGCGGGCCAGATCCTTGTTGTGCAGGGACAGCGCGGCGATGTCGGCGCGCAGGCGCGGCGGCAGCGCGGCCAACAACTGCGGTACGCGTGCGGGGTCGGTGTTGGTCAGCAGCGCATGTACCGTTCTGCCATCGGGCCCGAACCCGGGCGCGAGGTGGGAGATGTCCGCCGCGCGATGCTGCAGCCGGATTGCCACCATCCGGTCGAGTATCGCGCGATCAGACGCGGGGAGGTAAGGCTGGCTGCTGTTGGCGAACACCATCTTGCCGTACTGGTCCGGCTCCAGGTAATTCCAGCGCCCGCCAAATTCGAAGCGGCCGGTGGTGAAGTAGCCTATGGTGCGCGGCAGGTCGTGGTAGCCGCCCACTCCCAGGATGAAGTGCACCTTGTCCCGAACGTCGTCCTCCAGCGCAGCCAGCACCGCCGGGCCCAGCGCGTAGCTGAACGCACCGATCCCGGCGCGTCCCGCAGGCGCGAGATGCGGCTGGTTGGCGAGATAGACAAAGGCGTCCGCCACCTCGCGCGCATTGCCCGGGTGCAGCCGCAATTCCCGAAAGCCCGACAGCTCCGGGACGAGCACAGCGAAACGGGCGCGGGCGAGGGTATCGGCGAACGCCACCAGGCGCGCATCGTCCTTGCCGAGCGGCACCGCACCCGGCACCAGCACGATCGCCGCCGCAGGCGCACCCGCGCCGGGCAAGTACAGGTCGGCCGTGTGTCCGCGTCCGGCCACCATATAGGAAACGCGGCTACGCGCAGGCGCCGGGGTCACCTGTTTGAGCCGCGAAGGCGCCGCACCGACGCCAGCGTCGACCAGCACCAGTAACGATTCGTAGCCGCGCACGGACGAGCAGCCGGCCAGCAAGATCAGGCCAGAAAAAACCAGCCAGGCAAGCGGACGATAGATTGAAATTGAGATTGAAATTTTTTGCATGGCCGACTGACCGCCGCAAGCTATCGAAAAAATACAGTAACCCAAATAGCCGATACCCGCCATCGACAAAATCCATGCCGCTGGCGCGATTGTCGGGGCAATATCTGCGCTTATCGACGGTCTCGATCCAATCCAAGCTGGCGCATTTGACTATCCTGCAACCGTGACAGCAGCACCAGTCCTGCCAGCGCCCCGATCATCGCCAGAAACATGTCCGACTGGGTGTCCCACGGGTCGCCCTGGGTGCCCAGGAAGGCGTCGGCATCCTGGCCGATCGCCAGCGCCACCCACCATTCGACCAACTCATACAAGGCGCTGATCGCCAGCGCCACGCAGACCGACAGAAAGCCGGCCATCCTGGGCCCGGACACATACGACCCGCGCAGCAGTATTTCGCGCGCCAGCAGCAGCGGCACCAAGCCCTGCATGAAATGCCCGATCTTGTCATACGGGTTGCGCTCCAGCGTTAGTACATCCTGCATCCAGAAACCGAACGGCACCCGCGCGTAGGTATAAGTGCCGCCCACGATCAACACCAGCGCATGCGCGAAAATCAGGCCGTACAACAGGTTCGTCAACGGAAAACGGCGGCAGGTCGCCGCCAGCAGCGGCAATGCGATCAGTACCGGCGCCACCTCCAGCAGCCAGGTTGCGCGCTCATACGCACTGACAAACGAAATCGCGATGATGACGATCAACAGCAGGCCGGACAGGATCAGGATTTTTTCACGAGACATGGGATGGTGCGCGCTGCGCCTTGGTTGCCGACGCTATAGAATACCCGCTGGAAGCGGATGTGGGGCCGTACCCAGCAGCATGTGGATTACTGTCGTTAAAGGATACTGAATGGCGTATTTTTAATGTCGCAATTAATATATGCGGAAATATCGATGTTTATGCATATACCCCTGTTTTTATTGAAAAAATGATGAATATGCAAGGCGGGAGCCGAGAGGAGGATAATGGCGGAATCGTACAGACGTTGTTGTTTAGCAAACTTAAATTGCCTGCCATGATGCGGACCAGAATATGACCTTTTCCCCTGCTGGTTTGCCCCCGGAATATTCCCGATTTCGTCGTCGTCTGGTTATGGGCCTGGTGACGGTCGCCTGCCTGGCCATCATTGCGGTGTCCTGGAAAATCCATTCATCCTATCGCGAGCGGGAGGATGCGGCGCGCGAGCGGACTCAAAGCATCGTGCATGCGGTTGCGGCCCATATGTCGGATTCGATCCAGCTGGTCGATTTTGCGCTGATCGGTTTTGCGAATGCGATCAAGGTGCTGCCGCCGGAGCAAAGAAATTCCGCGGCCACCATCCGCCAACTGCTTGCGCGCCACGACCCTGCATCCAGTGACGATTTCGGGTCGATGTTCGTCGACGCCAACGGGGTCGGCGTTGCGTCGTCCAAAGGAATAGCGGTTCAGGGAGTGTCATTTGCCGACCGCGACTACTTTCAGGCGCAGGCCGCGGCTGATCAAGGCTTGTATGTCAGTGAACCGCTTATCGCAAGAGTGTCGAAGAGGCGGATTTTCACGCTGAGCCGGCGGGTGGTGAGCGCGCAAGGCGAGTTCCTGGGCGTCATCGTCGCACCGGTCAATGCCGCCCGTTTTGCCGCGATGTTCGAACTTGCGCGATTCAATAACAAGGATATTTCGATCGCGCTGGTCCATCAGCGCGGCAAGATGATTGCCCGGGCGCCGCTGTTCGAGCAAATGTTCGCTGCCAACTTATTGAATACCGAAGTCTTCCGGCAAATGCGTGCAGCGCCGGAGCAGACCTTTCAGGCCAACAGCACGCTTGACGGCAAGCCGATGCTCTACAGTTTTCGCTCGCTTGAAAACCTGCCCCTGGATGTATTTGTGGGAATATCCGTCAAATCGTTGCGCCAGGCATTAGAAGACGATCTACTGATGGGCGGCGCAGGCATTTTACTGATGCTGACGATCATGCTGCTGAGTGCACAGGTTGCGCTCACTGCGTACCGTCGTCTTGAAACCAGCAGACAAGCGCTGCAGGAAAGCGAATTGCGCTTGAAATTCGCGCTGGAAGCTGCCGGCCAGGGCGTATGGGACTGGAATATCGTATCCAATGCAGTGTATTTTTCGAGCGATTGGAAGCAGATGCTGGAGTATGCCGACGATGTTGAAATGGAAAACACCTTTGACGCGTGGGAAAGCGGTATCCACCCGGACGACAAGCCGCGCGTGATGGCAGAACTGCACAGGTGTTTAGAGGGTAGAACGCCCATCTATCTCAGCGAATATCGGATGCGGCGCAAGGACGGCAGCTGGAAATGGCTGCTCGGCCGCGGCATTGTGGTCAGCCGCGATGCGGCCGGTCAGGCGCTGCGCATGACCGGCACCTATGCCGACGTCACCGATCGCAAGCAGGCTGAACAGGCGCAGGTCCACAAAATAATCGAGGCGGCGCCTGACCCGATGTTGCTGGTCGGTAATGACGGCATTATTGTCTTTGCCAATGGCGCCACCGAGACGGCTTTCGGCTACGCGCCCAATGAATTGAAGGGCATGAATGTCGACCAGCTGGTGCCGCTCCACAGCCGCAGCAGTCATGCGCATTATCGCAAGGCATTTGAAACCAGCAGGACCCAGCATCCGAACGATGCGAAAAGGCCCCTGGCTGCGGTGTATAAGGACGGCACCGAGTTTCCCGTCGAAATCAGCCTCAGCCCAATCTCGATGGACGGTCAGCCGGTGGTCATCGCCAGCATTCGCGACATCAGTGAAAGAAAACGGGCGGC
>JAUYNR010000043.1 GCA_030698225.1 Oxalobacteraceae bacterium
TACAACCGCAAGCGGCAGCATTCGACCCTCGGTTACAAGTCGCCAGTTCACTTCCTCGAACGCTGGATCAGCGAGCAGCATCACGAAAAACAGGTAGCATGAAACCAACCCTTTGGCAGACGAAAAACCGAGGGAACCTCAGTCGATGGTCTGCCTCGCGTATCGCCCAGCGTTCTGGTTTGCCGCTCTCGTAACACGGCTCATAAAGCACCTCTGCAGGGATGATGCAAAACTGAGCCCGCTTCCATGCGTTGCGAAAGGAGGGCTTTAGTGCCGCAGTCTCGCTGCGCGCGTTGTAGGTACTGCGCACCAAATCCGGCTTGGCCCACGATGGCAGCAGACCAAACGTAGCCACAACGCCGTCGTCCCGATCCTCGTTGGTGATGATGGGGGAGTCGTAGCCCGGAAAACTTTCGGTCTTCAATGTCGCCGCGGGGAAGGTCGCCCTGAAAGCCGACTCCCAGGCGACTTGTCGGGTAGGCGTGTAGTTGGCGCACATACTTTGCAGTCCTTGGCTGATGCGCGGAGTATCGAACGCCGCTGCCATGCTGTCACCTTGTGGCGCTTTATCGGCATCCTCTTCGGCCTGTGTTTCTCGATGCCAACCCGCGCCACGCCAGAGGTGTGAAACGGACGGTCCCGATTAACGCGTCCGCTCATCCTGCAAAGGATCCGATAGCCGAGTCTTGCCACTGTCTGCGCGAGCAAGGACACGCCGGATCGTGATTGCTCGGGGATCATGGGGGTGAAGCGCTTTTTCGATCTGATATAGCGTTGCGTACAAGGTCGGGGCCGCAGCGACGAGGGAACCGACATCGGCAGGCAGATCAGCGGCAATGAGTTGGCGGTCTGCTGAGACCACCACGTTGCTGCGGCCAATGCCATAGCTGTGGAAGTACCACGGCGCTGAGCGTGACCACCGTGAGTACCATTTTTCACTTGTAGCCATACGACTGTCGACAAAAAGCAGGGTAAATAGATAACTGTATGGATATACACCTAATGATGCAACGTCTCTTGCTTTGCGCGGCTGTCACGGCCCTTTCGACACTCGCCCAAGGCGCAGAACTGGTCGGCAAGGTTGTCGCGATTGCTGACGGCGACACCATCACGTTACTGGACGCCTACAGCAGGCAGCACAAGGTGCGCCTACAAGGCATCGATGCACCCGAACGTGGGCAAGCGTACTGGAAGGCTTCCAAGCAGCACCTCGCGGATGGGGTGTACTTGCGACAAGTCGTTGTCGAGTATGACAAGAAGGATCGTTACGGTCGGATCGTGGGACACGTGCGACACGAGGGTCGAGATATGAACTTGGAACAGTTGCAGGCGGGTGCGGCGTGGTTTTACAGAAAGTATGCTAAAGAGCTATCCGCAGACGTGCGGGCGAATTATGCTGTAGCGGAAATCGCCGCCAGCAGAGACAGGCGAGGCCTTTGGCGCGAGGAGCAGCCTGTTGCACCTTGGGACTGGCGGGCTCGCGGGCGGGCCATGCAACAGAAAGGGAATTGAAGGCTATGGCAAAAAAGAATCCTCTGGCAGACCTCACTGCCTACCGTAAAGCGCGAGGAGAGAACCAGGCTACGTTCTGGGGCCGCTTTGGTGTGACGCAAAGCGGAGGATCCAGATACGAGTCTGGGCGCGAGTTGCCGACCCCAGTCGTGATGTTGGTTCTCGCGTTTGCCGATGGACTTTTGGATGAAATGACATTGGCTCGCCTGAGGAAGCGTGCAAGTCCGGATTCGGCAGTGAAGTGAGCAGCGCCTAAGGGGAGTGACTGCCTTTCAGCGGACCACCTGACCCCGGCGCAGTTCGTCGAATCCCTGTCAGGCAAGGACCACGAAGCCACTTCTCTCAAGTAATTCGTGGTCCGAAGAATCGGGGCAGGTCAGGGCCGCTTCGCTGCAACAGTCTCGAAACATCAGTTATCGAACCGGGCTCAGCTTTAACAGCGATGAACAGTTCCAAGCAAGCCTCGGTGAGGAAGTTAGGCATGCCCGAAGAGTCTTCAAAACTGGTGAGCTGCTCATCACTCTAGGGGATCTGGAGATCCGCTGCCTTAGCCCACTTTCGGCCGAGATTTAAAACTTCGTTCTCAGTTCCCGTCTTCATCGTGAGCTTCGTCGTGCGCACCCCCTCAGAGCAGTGCATCACCTGCGGAATTGAGTGGTGGGGTCGTTCCCCCAAATTGCTGACTACCAATCGCACTGCATGGAAGGCCTTGAAGCTAAACGGGGAGGATACCGGAGCACCACTGCATCACAACCGAAGAGGGAACGGCTGCGGGAAGCACCTGGCCGAGCGGCTTGCGAACTCAGCGCAAAAAGAAAAAGCCCCCTCTACAGGAGCCTTTCCATCTTGCTAATCTCCTTCGGCAGGGATCTCCTCTCCTGACGACCGCCGATTAGGACCGCTGTTTTCGAGCAGCGGCTAGGCCAAGCAGACCTACCCCAGCGAACAGCATGAGAGACGTACTTGGCTCCGGTACAGCGGGGATTACAGACATCACGAAGGCGGAATTCAATCCCAGTTTGCTGTTAAAAGCCTCGCCGACAATCCACCCCGACTCATTGATATCCCGTGCGACGGTCAGAGTCCACCCGGACGCCCGCTCGCTCTCGGAGAGCCTGAGGTTTAAATCAGTGACCTCGCCGTCTTGCCACAATACGGCGCGCCCGCCGGTGTGAGCGATTGAGGAGTATCCAACGACCTGACCACTTTCATTGACCGCATAAGCAGACGCGTTTCCTTCTGTCAGTCCTTGCAAGCGGATGATCTGTTCGCCTTGCCAAGTCACCGCAACGCTGTAGCCAAAGGAGGTACGGCTTTCTCCAACTATCAAACCCGCGTTGTTGATGTCGTGTGCCATCGTGGATCCGAAGCCCAGCGACATTAACGATTTGGGCTCCCACGAACTGGCCAACCCGCCTTGCCACAGTGTGGCTACATAGCCAGAGGAGTATCCCACGGCAACGTTGTTGTCGTTGATGGCTGTTGCCCATGAATCCTCTCCGGCGGAGGGTGCAAGAACAGTAGTTACTCCTGCGCGTAGCAGTACTGCTTGATTCCGAGCAAAGGGAAACTGTAGATGATTGGAGACGCTCCCTACGATAGCGCCTGCCTCGTTGATGTCGTGAGCTTGGGAGAAATGCCAGCCAGTTGATGCAGGATCAGGGTCCAAGTTCTGAAGCGTGCCGGCTTCCCATCGGAACGCACCGCCAAATGTGTCCATGCGGAATGAGTGCCCAACCACCGTGGAGGCATTATTCAACCCATAAGCGTAACTGTGCGGCCCCCCTAACGTTCCAACGCTCACTGCCACACCATTCGCCCAGACGAATCCGTGTTCGTTTACATTGTTGTCCAAGGTTGCGCGTCCTATTACGACCCCTTGATCATTGATCGCATAAGCTGCGCTCTGCTTGCCACCGAATGGGTTCAAGAAAGCCGTCGAGTAGCTTGCGCCTTGGGCGCTTACCCCCCACGAGGCTAGTAAGGCGAAAACTGCAATTGTTTTTTGAAGCATCGGGAACTCTCGGTGAGTGGTGACAGACGGCTGAATGCTAAATAGCTATTCTAGAAATGCTTGCGGCACATGATATATCATTACTTCCCGTGTGGGGAGTAAGCCATCTCAGCGACGCTATGACCACGTACATAGCCCGCTCCGAGGTATGAGACCTTTCACACAAGCCAAAGCAATTCTTAATACTGCCACGTGTCAATGGCGACCTAAAAGTGACTACCTGCTGCTTGGCCGGGGGCAAACTATAAGCTGATCAAAGCCCATATTTCTGGATTTCTAGTTGAATTGGCCTTCCAGAAACTCGAGTCTTCATGACACAGCGTTTCATCCGTATTTCCCGCGCGAATCGGCTAGATGGGGTGTCTTCGGCAGTCATTGCGTTCGAGTTGTGTCCTCAGAACGCAACTGTCTGTATGGCGCGCACAGCGTTCGCTGTCGCAGCACCCGTTTCGCCATTGCGAACGGCACGCTCGCCGTGATCTTTGGCAAGTCCGTGTAGTGACGCATGTGATCTCGGAAACGAACCCTCTACACATGGCACACATGCGCAACCTTCGAGCGGGTACTCGCCTGACTTGCGCCGCTTTCACTATGGGTTGACGCCGCGAATCATCCATTTTTTCAGCTTCTTTATGTCGAACGGCGAGTTGCGATGACAAACGCATTCGCGCACTCATTGAGTGATTTGCGTTTCGTCGCGCCTTGATAACTGACTTCGGCATAGACGGCTTTTCCTCACCTCGCAGAAATTCATTTATCTGGCGTAGCTCAGACTTGTTCCCCACTGTGATGCCGAACGATTGGACCAACCGGTTGTTTGCTTCTGCACAGATATGTGCACCTTCATGAAGTTGCCACTTTCTTTGAGCACCCGACTCGTTTGGAAGAAGGCGTCCGAGGTGCCGAAGACAAGAGCACCTTACGAGGCGGAGTTCCGCTAACGAATCATGGAACTTGCGCAGACTGGTCGCCATCCGGCTGAGTTGTCGCGTGAGTTCGGCCCGACCAGCTCGACGATCATCAGATCGGTCGTCAAAGTGGCGCGTGACGCCGGCAAGTTCCGGTCCGGTAAGGACTGGTTGAGCCGGTGGCGCCGCGAAAATCCTTAGCTCAAGGCGGAACTCGACATCGTGCAAAGGCGACGGCCGAGTTTGCGAGAAAGAGCAATGTGGGTCCTCCACAGTCGTCGAACTCGTGATGACGTGCCAAGCCGACTTTGCCTTACGCACGTTGTGCTGCCTCCTGCGTATCTCGGTCTGCTTAAACGCCGAAACGATTTCTTCGAACCAGAATCTCTTCGCCTATATGGCGCCTTTACCGCACGCGAAAGTTTTCCGAAAGTTTTCCGAAAGTTTTCTTAAAGCATGCCGAAAGAACTCCCTGAAATCTTTCAGGATTGTTTCGGGTACCCCCCCGCGTCAGAATAGTTGTCGCCTCTATAGACCAACCCAGGGGGCGGCGATGAAGGACGGATATGGCTCGATACGGACAGGCATTCAAAGACAAGGCGGTAGCGAAGTTGCTGCCGCCGGAGAGCGCAGCGCTGGAGG
>JAUYNR010000047.1 GCA_030698225.1 Oxalobacteraceae bacterium
CCACATGGCGATATGATCGGACCACTCGTCGCGCGAGGTCGGGGATGTTTGATTCGATGGCATGTCTGCTCCTGATTGGAATGGAGCAAGGATGCGCCGCCACGTAATCAAATGGTAGGTGGCTGGGCTAAACGCTTACGCTTGCCAAGCGACAAATTCTGAACGCTTGAGCCGGTAACGCGCCACGCTGCCTTCATGCAAGTCCTTGAGTGCATCAGTGAGCAGCTGGGCAAACGCACGCCAGTCTCCGGCAGACGCCAACTCGGTCGCCAGTCGCACAATCGTCTCCTGAGTAGGGGCGTGAAGCCCCTTGACCACGAATTGTACGGCCTCAATCAATGCCTCCCGGTACCGAATCCGCAGAGGGTCGGGCTCGATCATGGTTTGCGTGATGGCCAGATAGCGCTGGCATGAGCGCTCATAGGCCCAGACGAATACCTCCCACAACAGCTCGACCTGATTGAGTTCATACACCCCCAACGTGCCTTCCAGGTAGGCGCGCTGCGGAACATCGATGAACGACAACGGGCACAGGTTGTGTTTGATCAGCGGGATATTTGCGCCTATGCGTGACACGCGTTTATTCACATCGTCGAACGGTTGCAGGTAGGGCAGTTGCACCATCAGGAAAAATGCCTGCTTGAACGGGTCGCTAATGGCATCCGCTTTCTGCAACAACAAGCGAAAACAATCCTCCAGCACCTGCGGCATGGCCAGCGGCTGAAACACCGTCCCCGAAATCTCCACCGGTCGCCGGCGCAAACGACCGCAGGCAGCCTCGTCGCGCAACAAGTTTTGCGACAGCACGGCGTGCAGGTTCTGGAACGTGAAGGCATCGAACCCGACCTGCTCCGCGTCCTCGATCAGCATCTCGATGGCCGCCTTGTGGTTCAGAATCATCTGTGTTTCTTGCGCATCCTTGCCCTGCGCGACCTGTCCGAATTCAATCAGGTTCTGGGTGTCCAGTCGGGTGTAGCTGTTGCCTTCCAGGCGCGAAGAAGCCCACGATAAATCCACCAGCAGGCGGTTCAGATTCTCCCGGGCGTAAGTGCCGGCAGGCCGCCCGCCAACTGCACTTTGCCATTCCGCTGTCAGGCGCGACAAAAGCGTGACACTATTATGTCGCGCAAAATGTCACGCAATTTGTCATGGAAAATATCGTGGCATTCACCGGCCTGCCGTTTGCAACAAACCAACAAGCTTGCCTGAAAATCGCACAGTGCCGTTATTGCTATTAAGGTTGTATGCCGCACACGGTAGATGTGGGGCCGCGCTATGATGAGATAAAGGGATTTCGGTTATGAACGCATTCATGCTGCAACATGAACTCGTCATTCGCTTGGCCTGCTTCTTCGGCGTGTTCGGCGCCATGGCACTGTGGGAGTTGGCCGCGCCGAGGCGTCGACTCACCGCGTCCAAGCCCTTGCGCTGGGCAAACAATCTCGCGCTGGTGGTACTCAACAGCGTTTTGTTGCGCGCGCTGTTCCAGGCTGCTGCGGTGGGGGTGGCAGCATTTGCAACCGAGCAGGGCTGGGGGCTGTTCAATTATTTCGCTGTCCCGTTGTGGATGGCCATGCTGGTCTCGGTCGTGTTACTGGATTTCGTCATTTATCTCCAGCACGTGATGTTCCACGCCGTGCCGCTGCTATGGCGCCTGCATCGCGTGCATCATGCCGATCTCGATATCGACGTAACGACGGGCGCACGTTTTCACCCCATCGAGATCGTGCTGTCCATGCTGATCAAGGCTGCGGTGATCCTGGTGCTGGGCCCGCCCGCGGTGGCGGTATTGATCTTCGAGGTGTTGCTCAATGCCACCTCCATGTTCAACCACGGCAACGTACGTATGCCTCCGGCGCTGGACCGGATGCTGCGCTTGCTCTTGGTGACGCCTGACATGCATCGCTTACACCATTCGATCGAGGAAGATGAGACCAATAGCAACTTCGCTTTTAATCTGTCCGTGTGGGACCGGCTCTTCGGCACCTACCGCGATCAGCCGCGCGCGGGGCACGAGGGCATGACTATTGGCATCAGTACCTTTCGTGAGGCCAATCGCTGCGTGTGGCTGCCGGGCATCCTAATGCTGCCATTCATCGGTAAGGTGACGGATTACGCCATCAATCGCCGGCATTGGAGGAACGGCGATACGTCGTAAGGTGCGCATTGTTCTGGCCTTCGAGCCGGCCCAGGCACCAATGGGAAAGATGGGGACACCCATTATTCCAAGGCCGTCAGCCGCACAGCGCAGAGCCCTGTCCAACGGCCTGAAGCGTAAAAATATACTGGCAATGGTATTTTTAAAATACCAATGAATACCTGCGGCAGGTACTATATTTAACATCATACCCACTGTTTTTTGCATATTTACAGGCGGCACAAGGCTGTCAAGCGATCACGACCAGCGGGCGGTGCCGCACAACGTCACAGTACAGCGCGGTCGGCCGCAGCTCGGCCTTCAGATTCTTGTCAAAACCGCCACCATCCGGCTTACAACCCCGTCAGTTGCCGCCTGAAATGGCGGCTCAATCCAAGCTCGCCCACCAATTTCGACGATCAGATCGGAGCCCATCTTGCGCATTTTTCCATTGTTACTGGCAGCAGCCAGCCTGACCCTCGCCGCCTGTTCTTCGCAGCAGCTCTACGCCACCGGCCAGGAGATGCAGCGCCATGAATGCGACAAGCTCAATGCGATGCAGGACCGGCAGCGCTGCATCGCGCACGTCAACCGGCCTTACGACGACTACCAGCGTCAGGCGGATAAGGCAAAGGGGGCGAAATAAGGGCCGCTGCGTGCGGGGAACGAGCCGACAGCGCTGATTGACCGGCGCAGCAAATATGTACTAATATTTGTACATATTTTCTAGCAAGGAGGGATAACAATGGATGCCGTCAATTACAGTTATACGAGGCAACACCTGACCGCGGTGATGGACAAGGTCGGGCAGGATCACGCGCCGCTGATGATCACCCGGCAAAAAGGCGCGCCGGTGGTGATGATGTCGCTGGACGACTACAACGCGCTGGAAGAAACCGCGTACCTGCTGCGCAGCCCGAAGAATGTGCAGCGCCTGATGAACGCGGTGGCCGCGCTGCGCACCACGGGCGGCACGGTGCGAGAGCTGATCGATGAAGATTGAATGGGCGGAAGAAGCCTGGGAAGATACTCTCTATTGGCAACAAACCAACAAAGTCGCATTAAAGCGCATCAATGCGCTGATCAAGGATATAGCGCGCGATCCGTTCGACGGCATCGGCAAGCCGGAACCGCTGAAGCATCACCTGTCGGGCTTCTGGTCGCGCAGAATCGACGACGAACACCGGCTGATCTATGCGGTCGATGATGGCTGCCTGAAAATCGCGCAGTGCCGTTATCACTATTGAGCGCCTTGGTCGTGGCATTAAAAGCCAGAGAACCGTGGTCCGCCCCCTATTATTCGCTGTAACTATGCGCAGATAGCTCTGGTGAGATATGCCCGCATACCTTGAAAGATAATCACCGGTGTGTACAATACACACTACAATGAAAAGCGCCGATCTAATAAAACTCTTGGAACAAAACGGCTTTGAAGTCGTTCGCATAAGTGGCAGCCATCATCAGCTCAGGAAAGAAGGCCGCCCGGGCGTTGTGACCGTCCCGCACCCAAAAAAGGATTTGGGCGTTGGGTTGGTCAAAGTTATTTTGAAACAAGCTGGATTAAAGGAATGATGATGCGATACCCAATTGTGATTGAGCCAGGAGACGAAAACACTGCATACGGCGTAGTGGTGCCAGATCTGCCTGGATGCTTCTCGGCTGGAGATACCTTGGATGAAGCAGTGACTAAGGCGAAAGAAGCGATAGAGTCTCATATCGAAGAACTGCTTGCCACCGGTGAGCCGCTTCCGGCCATTCACGGATTGGCCGACCACCAAGCGAACCCCGACTATGCTGGATGGGTGTGGGCATTAGTCGAAATCGATATGAGCCGGCTGGAAGATGTCACCGAGCGGGTAAACATTACGTTACCACGCCGGGTGCTGCATATCATTGATGAGGCTGCCAAACGGGCAGGGGAGAGCCGTTCGGCATACTTAGCAAGGGTAGGTGTGACTGAAGCCACACGCCAAAGCTTCGCACACGCCTGACCTTTATTCGTTAGGGAAATAGGGAAATAGGACGAAATAGGGGACAGACCACGGTTTTGTGATTGAAAAAAGCTAAAAACCGTGGTCTGTCCCCTATTGTTACGACGCCCAAGTTTGAAGACTGTGGCCCCCTGGCGGTTCCAAGAGAAAGCATCCTTGCCTCGCTCGACTCATCTTTGTCGAAGGTCTGGTTCTGCGGCCGGCAAATGGACGGCGAAGGAAGAGTGGTGCAACTTGCACCTGGCGTCATCGGCCCACGCTTGTGTCTCAATGATCAAACCACTTGGGCATCGATTGCGCGAAACGATCCCGACGCCTGGCTCGACGTAAAGGGCGCTTTTATCGGGCGGAACGGAATATATCAACCCAAGGATCCAATTGCGCGCGCCAAGAGGCTTCAGGCTTCTGGCGAAGCGTAGATCACTACAAAACCGCAAGCAGCACACCGTAGCACCGCATGTGCATGTAAAAATTCGGCAATGCCCAACGATAGACGCCCTGAGTTTTGCGGCGCAATGCGCTGCGCTTATTGACGCCCTACGCGTGTGCGGCCTTGTTCAACGCCCTGAAGCATAAAAATATACTACATACTGTATTTTTAAAAATCCAATGAATCCCTGCGGCAAGCACTGCATTTAATAGCATACCCAATGTATTTCATATATGTACAGGGGTTGTGCAGCCCTGCAACCCAGCGTCCAAAAAACAAACCAGTCCTGCACAGCGTCGCTGTACAGGGCTGGTTGTGTTTCAGGCTGACAACGCCTACTGGTTGCTGGGGAAGGTGAACTGCGCGGTTTCGCGCACGCCGCCGGCGGGCCAGCGCTGGGTGACGGTCTTGCGGCGGGTGAAGAAGTTGACGCTGTCGGGGCCGTACATGCCGTTGTCGCCGAACGCAGAGCGCTTCCAGCCGCAGAAGCTGTGGTAGGCGACCGGCACCGGCAGCGGCACGTTGATGCCGACCATGCCGACCTTGATGTTGTCGCTGAAGTAGCGCGCCGCTTCGCCGTCGCGGGTGAAGATGCAGGTGCCGTTGCCGTATTCGTGGGCGTCGATCAGCTGCATCGCCTCCGCCATCGAGCCGACCCGCAGCACGCACAGCACCGGCCCGAAGATTTCTTCCTCATAGGCTTTCATGCCCGGCTGCACGTGGTCGAGCAGCGTGCCGCCGACGAAATATCCGTTCTCATAGCCGGGCACGGTCAGCGTGCGGCCGTCGACTGCGATGGTGGCGCCCTGTTCTTGCGCGCTGTTGATGTAGCCGATCACACGGGCGCGGTGCTGCGCGGTGATCAACGGGCCCATGTCGTTGCCGTTGTCGGTGCCGACCCCGATCTTCAGCGCGGCCAGCCGCCCCTTGAGATTCGCGACCAGCTCGTCGGCGACTGCATCGCCGACTGCGACCGCGACCGAAATCGCCATGCAGCGTTCGCCGCAGGAGCCGAATGCGGCGCCCATCAGTGCGGTGGCCGCGTTGTCGATGTCGGCGTCCGGCATGATGATCGCGTGGTTTTTCGCGCCGCCCAAGGCTTTCACGCGCTTGCCGTGGGCGCAGCCGGTGGCGTAGATGTATTCGGCAATCGGGGTCGAGCCGACGAAGCCGATGGCCTGGATGCGCGGGTCGGTCAGCAGCGTGTCGACCGCTTCCTTGTCGCCGTTGACGACGTTCAGCACGCCGTCGGGCAACCCGGCCTGTTTCGCCAGCTGCGCGATCAGCAGCATGCAGCTGGGGTCGCGTTCCGACGGTTTGAGCACGATGGTGTTGCCGCAGGCAATCGCCGGGATCGAAATCCACAGCGGCACCATCGCCGGGAAATTGAACGGCGTGATGCCGGCCACCACGCCCAGCGCCTGCCGCTCGGACCAGGAATCGATCGCCGGGCCGACGTTCTTGCTGTGCTCGCCTTTCAGCAGGTCGGGCACGCCGCACATGTATTCAACCACTTCGATGCCGCGCTGCAGCTCGCCGGCCGCGTCGTTGAGCACCTTGCCGTGCTCGTCGGTGATCAGCGCGCAGATCGCGTCGGCGTGCTGATCGAGCAATTGCTTGAGTTTGAACATGATTTGCGCGCGCTTGCCGGGCGGCGTGTTGCGCCAGGCGGGGAACGCGGCTTGCGCGTTGGCGATCGCCTGTTCGACCATCGCCTTGGAAGCCAGCGCGACCTGCTTGCTGCTGGTGCCGGTGGCGGGGTTGAAAACCGCCTGGGTGCGCGCGGTGTCGGCGACCAGTGCGCCGTTGATCCAGTGTCCAATGACAGTCATGTTGCATCCTTGTTGGGTGGTGAGTAGTGCAGGCCTCCGTGCCTGTACCGGGCCGCAGGCACGGAGGCCTGCGCTACTTTAATATTCGATGTTATTCGATCGCCGGCACCGCGTTTGCCACGCGGCCCAGCGTCTCGGCCATCTGGCGCAACTCGTCCGGGGTCGAGATGAACGGCGGGCCGACTGCAACGGTGTCGCCGCTGACGCGGTACAGCATGCCCTGCTTGATTCCTTCTTCCAGCACGCGCATGCCGCGCAGGCCGGGTTTGCCGGGAATCGGCTCCAGATCGATCGCGGCGGCCAGGCCGAAGTTGCGGATGTCGGTGATGCCGCCCTGACCTTTCAGCGCGTGGAAGGATTCCTGCAGCACCGGCTCCAGCGCGCGCACACGTTCGAGCAGGCCTTCTTCCTTGATGATGTCGAGCACGGTGTTGCCGACCGCAGCCGCCAGCGGATGGCCGGAATAGGTGTAGCCGTGGAACAGTTCGATCGCATGCTCGGGGCCGTTCATGAAGGTCTGGTAGATCTGTTCGCGCGCGACCACGCCGCCCATCGGCACGATGCCGTTGGTGATCTGCTTGGCAAAGGTCATCAGGTCCGGCGTCACGCCCAGGCGCTGGCAGCTGAAATTTTCGCCGAAACGGCCGAAGCCGCCGATCACTTCGTCGAAAATCAGCAAAATGCCGTGCTTGGTGCATATCTCGCGCAGCCGCTGCAGGTAGCCGACTGGCGGCACCAGCACGCCGGTCGAGCCGGCCACCGGCTCGACGATCACCGCGGCGATGTTCGACGCGTCGTGCAGCGCGACCATCCGTTCCAGCTCGTCGGCCAGATGCGCGCCCCAGGCCGGCTGGCCCTGGCTGAACGCCATTTCCTTCAGATTGTGGGTGTGTGGCAGGTGATCGACGCCGGGCAGCATCACCGAAGAAAACATCTTGCGGTTGCCGACCATGCCGCCGACCGAGATGCCGCCGAAGCCGACGCCGTGATAGCCGCGCTCGCGGCCGATGAAACGGGTGCGGCCCGCTTCGCCGCGGGTGCGGTGGTAGGCCAGCGCGATCTTCATCGCGGTATCGACCGCTTCCGAGCCGGAGTTGGTGAAGAACACCCGGTTCAGGTCTTGCGGCGCCATCTCCGCAATCCGGTTGGCCAGCTGGTGCGCCCACGGGTTCGCGAGCTGGAACGGCGGGCTGAAATCCATCGTGTCGGCCTGCCGGCGCAAGGTCTCGCTGATCTTCGGATGGCCGTGGCCGAGCCCGGTGGTCCACAGCGCGGACAGGCAGTCGAACACGCGGCGGCCATCGGACAGCGTGAAATACGCGCCCTTGGCCGAGGTCACCATCTTCGGGTGCTGCTGGAAATAGCGGTTGGCCGTAAACGGCATCCAGTAATGATCCATCGCCACGTCGGCCGGTGCGGTCATTGGCGCGCTTGTTGATGGGAAATCGGATATGCGCATCGGAGTGTCTCCATGAGGTTCTATCGATGCACTGTATGCCAACTCGCTGAAATTATATATATACAGTTGGTGCGATTGCCTCTATAACTGTATCTATCTAGCGCTGGATACAATCCTTGCGGGTAGTGCAGGCCTCCGTGCCTGCATCGGGTTGCAGGCACGGAGGCCTGCACTACTTTTTGGAGCACGACCACCGCATGTTCACACTCGACCGTTCTGCAGATACGCCGCTGTTCCATCAATTGACCGACGCGTTGCGGCGCGACATCGACCAGCGCAAGCTGGCGATCGGCAGCCGGGTGCCGTCGGTGCGGCTGATGGCCAGGCAGTGCGGCGTCAGCCTGATCACGGTGGTCAATGCATACAACCGGCTGGTGGCCGAAGGCTATCTGCAGCCGCGCCGCGCCAGCGGCTATTACGTCAGCCTGCCGTCACGCAACCTGCCGCCGCTGGCATCCGGCAGCCCGATGGCGCAGATGCAGGTCGATTCCGAATGGCTGCTCAGCCATGTGTTCGCCGATTCCGGCGCGCAACTTCTGCCCGGCTGCGGCTGGCTGCCGGAAGACTGGCTGGAGGGCGAACAAATCCGCCACGCGCTGGCGACGCTGGCGCGCAAGACCGCCGGTTCTATGGTGCGCTACGGCAATCCTTACGGCTATCTGCCGCTGCGCCAGGCGCTGCAACTGGCGCTGCACGGCCGCGCTATCGAGGTCGATGCCGAGCAAATCGTCCTGACCCAGGGCGCCAGCCAGGCGCTGAACCTGTGCGCGCGGCTGTTCCTGAAGCCGGGCGACACGGTGCTGGTCGACGATCCGCTGTATGCGAATCTGGTCGCGCTGCTGCGCATCCAGGGCTACCGGGTGATCGGCGTGCCGCGCACGTTGAACGGGCCGGATGCGCTGCAACTGGAGGCGCTGGCCGCGCTGCACCGGCCGCGGGTATTCTTCACCAACACCAGCCTGCAGAACCCGACCGGCACCACCACCAGCATCGCCACCGCGCACCGGATCCTGCGGGCAGCGGAAAACTTCGATTTCCGCATCGTCGAGGACGACATCTTCGCCGACCTGCAAACCGAGCGCGGCATCTCGCTGGCGGCGCTCGATCAGCTGAACCGGGTGACCTACATCGGCAGCCTGTCGAAGTCGATTTCGCCCAGCCTGCGGGTCGGCTTCATCGCCTGCCGGCGCGACCTGGCGCGCGAATTCGCGCAGCAGAAGATGCTGGAAAGCCTGACCAGCTGCGAAATCAGCGAAAAGCTGGCCGCGATCATCCTGACCGAAGGCCGCCACCGGCTCTCGATCGAGCGCCTGCGCGGCCGCTGCGAGCAGGCGCAGCGCACGGTGGCCGCGCAGCTGGAGCAGTGCGGGATGCAGCTGTTCCACCGCCCCAGCGGCGGCATGTTCCTGTGGGCCCGCTTCGCGGCCGACATCGACACCGCGCAGGTCGCCCATCTGGCCGCGGAAAGCGCGCTGGTGCTGGCGCCGGGCCGGCTGTTTTCCAGCGCCGACACGGCCAGCCCGTGGCTGCGCTTCAATGTCGCGCACACCGACCATGCGCAGGTGTACCGCTTCCTGGAACAGGTCGCCGGACGGGCCGATTTGCTGATCGGGTCCTGATTTCCGGTGCCCGGGCGCGTTCATATACATATGTATGTATTATCTAAATCTGCTTATAGATAATGCGTTAACCTGCATGTTTTTTCATATACCCGTCATTTTTGTTGGCCGCTAGCGCGGCGCCGAACTTGCGCAGCCCAACGTAAATCGGTGCCACGGTGCGCGATCAAAAACTGCATTCCGGCGCGCCGATAGGCACGAACGCTTCGGCATCGCGCCGCAAAGACATGGTCATGATTGCAACATGTGTGATTCAGCATATGTGCGCTTAATGCACAAATGACGCTGCGCCATGCCCAAGAAATAGTGCTGCTTGTCAAGTTTCCCCTGTAGCAATAAGGCGTATCCCGTTCGAAACTTCATGCAGGCGTGAGATTTGCTGTGTAGTTGCCGCCTATGCAATGTGAATCGAATTTGCATACGTCGGACACGGGACAACAAATCAAATAATGGAGACAGTCAAATGAACTCAGCCAATCAAGCGCTGACAAGCAGCGAGCGGTTCGATAAGGGGTGGAGGAAAATACAGGAAATAGACGGCGGCATCCTGCAGCAGCGCTACCGGGAATTGCTGGCCATCTGCCTCGATTTTGCCCGGCACCTGGTCCAGCTCCCGTTCGGCGACATCTACTCCCGCCCGGCCCTGGATAACCGCAAGCGCGAACTGGCCATCGTGTCGGCGATGGCCGCGCTGAATGCGTTCGCGACGTTCGGTTCGGTATTGCAGTCGACCGGATCACCCTGTGCGGGGCAGGCATGATGGCGGCCGCATCTTCAACGCGGTCCGCGCTGACTTACCTGCTGGCCATCGCTCTGAGTGTTGTCGCGCTGCTGGGTTCAGCGCCGGCCGATGCCGGCGTGATGACCAAGGAATCGATGTTGAAGGCGTTTCCGTCGCCGCTGATCGTCGGCGAGAAAGCGCAGGACGTTCCGGTCTGGCCGATCCTGAAGCAGGACGGCACTGCGACCCCGATCGTCGCCTATGTGTTCGAATCGATCGATCTGGCGCCGATTCCCGGCTTTTCCGGCACGCCGTTCAATTTGCTGGTGATGCTCGGCGCCAAAGGCGAATTCATGAACGTCAAAGTGCTGTCGCAACATGAGCCGGTGTTTCTGGACGGTCTGGGCGAAGGGCCGATGATCCATTTTGTCGAACAGTACAAGGGATTGTCGCTGACGCAAAACATCAAGATCGGCTCCAACCTGAACAGCAACGGCAAAACCGGCAGCGCCAATGCCTACATCGACGGCGTCGCGAAAGCCACCGCATCGGTACGGATCCTGAACCAGAGCCTGCTGTCGGCAGCGCTGAAGGTGGCGCGGGCCAAACTCGGCTATGCGGCAGGCCGCGACCCGGACCTGGTGGCGCGCATCAGGCCCGAGGTGTTTGCACCGATGGAGTGGGATGCATTGGCAAGCGCCGGCCTGATCATCAAAAAGACGTTCCGGAACCGGGATATCGAACAGGCATTCAAGGGCACGGTGGGCGAGGGCCTGGATGATGCGGCGGCGCGGGCGCCGGATGACGGCTTCATCGATCTGTATTTCGCCCACCTGAACGTGCCGACGGTGGGGCGCAACTTGCTGACGCCGCACGACTGGGAAGTCCTGCAGCGGCGGCTGGAGCCGGGCGACCATGCATTGCTGCTGCTCGGCAGCGGCCGCCATTCGCTGTTCGGCGACGACTACGTGCGCGGATCGGTACCGGACCGCCTGACGCTGCACCAGCAAAGCTTGCCGCTGGAGATCCGCGACCTCGATTTCGACGCCGGCCTGAAGCTGCCGGCCCAACTGCAGGCGGCGGATTGGCGGGTATTTCGCGTTATCGCCCCGTCGGGACTGGACCCGGCCCAGGCGCTGGACTTCGAAATGCACGTCACGCGCAGCAAAGGCCAGTTTTATCCGGAACGGGTAAGCAAGCAGTTTGCCTTCGGCGCCCGGCTGCCCGGAAGATATTTCGAAGCGGCCAGTGCCGACAACAAGAGCTGGCACTCGATCTGGAGCGCGCGCATCGGGGAGCTGGCGGCACTGGCCGTCGGGCTGGCGGTCCTGGCCTGGGCCTTGCAAAACCAGGCCTGGCTGTCCCGCAGCCGGCGCCGGCTGGCGTATTTCCGCACCGCCTACCTGTTGTTTACGCTCGGTTTCATCGGCTGGTATGCGCAGGGGCAATTGTCGATCGTCAACATCATGGCGCTGCTGCAGGCCGCAATCGCCGGCCGCAATATCGGTTTCTTCCTGTACGACCCGATGACGGTAGTGCTGTGGGGCTTCGTTCTCGTCACCTTTTTCCTGTGGGGCCGCGGCACCTTCTGCGGCTGGCTGTGTCCTTTCGGCGCGCTTCAGGAATTGGTGAGCAAGCTGGCCTGGCGGCTCGGAATCCGGCAAATCCGGGTCCCCGACCGGATCGACGCCCGTCTCAAGCGGGTCAAGTACGCAATACTGGGCGGGATTTTGGTCGTCGGCTGTTTTTCGGTGCGCTGGGCTGATCGTCTGGTCGAGGTCGAGCCGTTCAAGACCAGCATCACGCTGGTTTTCGAGCGCGCCTGGCCGTTCGTGTTGTGGGCCGGCGGCCTGATCTTGCTCAGTTGCTTCGTCTACAAGGGCTACTGCCGTTACCTGTGCCCGCTGGGCGCCGGCATGGGCGTGGTGGGCCGTTTGCGCCGCTTCAAATGGCTGGCGCGGCGCTCCGAGTGCGGCCAGCCGTGCCAGCGCTGCCGCAACGAATGCGCGTACCAGGCGATCGGCAAACAGGGCGATATCGACTATGACGAATGCTTCCAGTGTCTGGACTGCGTCGCCGTCTATCAAAGCGAAGCGCTGTGCGTGCCCCTGATCGTCAAGAATCGCAAATCGCATCGCCCGTTTCCGATCCCCGTCGTATTGAAACGCGAAGTCCCTGAACTGATAGAAGGAGAAGCCTGATGAAACGCCGTGTTTTCTTGCAAACGACTTTAGGCCTCGGAACCGGGGCCGCGCTCGGGATCCTCGGATGGCAGTCCGCAGCCGGCGCGTCCGCCGCTGGCGCCGCTCTGCAATGGCGCGACCGCACGCTGACCGGGATGGGCACGTTGCTGTCGCTGCGCGTGGCCCATGCCGATGCGGAACAGGCCGAACGGGCGCTGGACGCAGCGATCGGCACCATCCGCCACGTCGAGGCCCAGATGAGCCTGTTCAATCCCGACAGCGCGATCAGCCGGCTGAACCGGGACCGCGTGTTGGCTGCGCCGGACCCGGATCTGGTCAAGGTTTTCCAGCGTGCGCAATCCGTCTCCGCGCGCAGCCGGGGAGCGTTCGACGTGACCGTGCAACCGCTATGGGCAATATTTGAAGCGGCCCGGCGTCAGGGGGCCTTGCCGTCGCCGGCCGCGGTAGCGCAGGCGCGTGCCGCGGTCGGCTGGCAGCGGCTGGACATTTCGGCCCGCGAGATCCGGCTGCGCCAGCCCGGCATGGCCGTCACGCTCAACGGCATCGCCCAGGGTTTCGCCGCCGACCTGGTGCGTGCCCAGCTGCAGCAGTACGGCATAGTCCACGCGCTGATCAATACCGGAGAATGGGCGGCTCTCGGCCGCCCCGGCCCGACACGCCGGTGGGCGCTGGGGATTGCCGATCCGCGCCAGGAGCAGGCACTGATCGCGCGCCTGGCGATGGATGGCCGCAGCATCGCAACCTCCGCCGACAATCAGAGCATTTTCAGCCAGGACCGGCGCCACCACCATATCTTCGACCCCCGCAGCGGCTATTCGCCGCCCGGACTTGCCAGCGTCACCGTCGCGGCCGCCGATTGCGCGCTGGCCGACGCGCTCACCAAGGTGATGTTCGTCGCCGGCTTCCACGGTGCGCTGCAGTTGGCCCGGGAGTGGCAGGTCGATGTGCTGGTGGTGGACAAAAAGGGGAACTGGCAGGCGACGCCAGGCTTGCAATTGCAGACAAGCTGAGTCTGTGCCGGCGCACCGGGCCGGCCGGCAACGCCCGGTTCGGCCCGGAACAGGACCTCGGCCAGGCTATGCGGACTGACCCGGATCGGCGCTTTCGACCCGGTTGCGTCCGCCGCCCTTGGCCCGGTACAGCGCCGCGTCGGCGCGCGCGAAAAAGCCGGCGAGCGACTCCTGCGCCGCGTATTCGGCCACTCCTATGCTGACGCTGACCGATAGCTGCTTGCCGTCGAAGCAATAGCGCTGTCCGGCAATCGCGTGACGCAGTTTTTCTGCAACCGCCAGCGCTTGTCCCAGCGGGCAATCCTTGAGCAGCAGCAAGAACTCCTCGCCGCCCCAGCGGCTGATCACATCGTCGTCGCGCACCGCCGCCCTGATCGTTGCGGCCACGCCGCGGATCACTGTGTCGCCGGCCAGGTGGCCGTGGTCATCGTTGATCAGCTTGAACAGGTCGATATCGATCAAGACCATCGACAGCGCCTGCTGCTTGCGCGGCACTTCGCTCCTGGCTTGCTCGAACACGAATTCGAACGCCTGCCGGTTCAGCAGTCCGGTCATCGCATCGATGGCTGCCGCATTCTCCAGCCGGCGCCGGAAGCGGTTCACCGCAAACAGGGTAATCATCAGCACCAGCAGCGTCACCAGCGCGCTGATCGCGAGGTTCATCGCGAACACCCGCAGCAGCGGCTTGACTGCCTCCCGTTCGTTTTGCGACACCACCAGATACCAGCCCAGTTCCGGAATGAAGCGCGAATTGACCATCACCGTCGCATGGTCCTGCCGGTACGCCAGCTGGGTCGGTTTGGTGCTGTGGTTGATGATCCGGTCGGCGATCGACGCAATCCCGGGCAGCCGGTAAATCGAACCCTGCGGCGCATGCGCGGCACGGCCGGCGGCTACGATCTTGCCGTCCGGGGTGACAAAATAGATGCTGCGGTTGAAGCGCCTCTGGACCTCGTCGATGGTGTGCGCCAGCGTATCGAGCGTCAGGCCGACGCCGGTTGCACCGATGAAGTTGCCCTGGTAATCGAGCACCCGGTAATTGATGAAGATGGTCACCGCATCCTGGTTCGCCAGGTCGTAATCGACATTGATTTCATACGGTTGCTGCATCTCGCGCACGCGGAAAAACCATTTGTCGCGCGCCTCGCTGGCGCTGACCGATTTCAGCATGCCGGCCGCGTAATAGTATTTGTGGCTGCGCTCGGAGACCATGAAACTGGTGACGGTGCCGTATTTTTGCTTGACTTCGGCCAGGTAGCGCACGACCCGGCCGGTGTCTTTTTCGCCGTCCAGGATCCAGTCGCGCAGAAAGCTGTTGTGCGCCATCAGCGAGGAAATGAAGGTCGGCTGCAGCACGCCTTTCTGGATTTCCGAATAGATGCTGTCGCCGGTCAGCGGCAAGCCCTGCTCGGCAATGTCGCGCCGTATCGTGTCGCGCGACACGATGTAGCTGGCGATGCTGGTGGTCAGGAAGCCGGTCACCAGCAGCGCGCTGAGCCAGGCCAGCAAACGGTATTTTTTCCAGAAATGCAGTAGTGGCGGCATGGACACGGCGTCTATTGGGTTTGGGCAAGCCTGCAGGTTAAAGCAGTTTGCCGAAAAAATGTGTCCTAATGCAATGATTTGTGCTTGCACTGCGGTGTCGCCGCTCGCGTGCCGGGCTTCGCTGCCTGTCTGCGCGTTGTCTTGCGTCCGGGATTGCAGGCGAAAGGGATTCAGATCGGCTGATTCAGCTTTTGCTCCAGGTCTTCCAGCTCGATTTCAATCGCGCGGGTGCTGATCGTGATTTCGTAGAACGAAAAGATCAGCGACAGCAGCAGCAGGAACAGGCTCAGGCCGAAGGCGAACTGGGCGGCCATGTCCAGATGAATGAACACCAGAAACATCGCGACCGCGCACAGGATGAAGCTCATCACGCCGAGCGCCTGCATGCGCCGGATCAGCGTGATGCGCTGGCGCAGATTGGCAATCTGGCGCACCACCACCTCCTTGTGATCGTCCTTGTAGCGCAGATGCAGCTGGCGTATCAGCTGGGCCAGCACCAGGAAGCGGTTGGTGTAGGCCAGCAGCAGCAGGGAAATAGCCGGGAACAGCAAGGCGGGTGTGGTCAGGTCCATCTGGGTTCGGTCCGGTTAATCCGCCTTGGAATAAGGTAATTTCAGCGGGTATATTAAAAAACAGTGCTATTACCGCATTATTTCATTGTCTGTTGAAAAATACCTGTAATAGTATATTTTCATGGCAGGGCACCGCACGGGCCGCAAGATCAGCTCTTGAACCGGACTGCCTGATCATAGGCAACTTGTATTTCTTTGGATTTTTCTTGCGCAATTTCGTTAAATTCAGCGCCAGGGCCACTGACTTTGTCTGGGTGATACATCGAAATATTTTTTTTGTACGCTGCCTTTATTTCGTCCAGTGATGCGTGCACGTCGACACCCAGCACCGTGGCCCAATGCAGCCCACTATCGTCCGTTTTCGCACTTTCTGGTCGCTGTCGATTTTGCTGGCCCTGAGGTTCGACCTGCTCTTCGTCCAATTTCCGGTCCGGCGGTTCAGTCTCGTTCCACGGCGCTATGCGCGGCAGCATCAGCATGCCGGGCAGCGCCAGCACGAAGCACAGGATGAAGAACAGGACCCAGCCGGTTTCGTTGACGATATAGCCGACCGAGGCATTGATGAAGGTGCGCGGCACCGCAAACAGGCTGGTAAACAGCGCGAACTGGGTCGCGGTGTAGCGCGGGTCGGTGGTCCTGGCGATGTAGGCGACGAAGGCTGCGGTGCCCAGGCCGACCCCGAACGCCTCGAAGCCGATCACCGCCGCCAGCAGGATCACATCGGCCCCTGCATGCGCGAGCCAGGCAAAGCCCAGAATCGCGACCGCCTGCGCCCCGCCGAAGATCCACAGCCCGCGGTTGATGCCCAGCCGCACCATCCAGATGCCGCCGATGACACCGCCGGCGATGCTGGCCCAGAAGCCGGTGGTCTTGGCGACCGCGCCGATCTGCGTCATCGAGAAGCCGAGGTCCAGATAGAACTTGGTCGCCAGCGCGGTGGCCATGCTGTCGCCCAGCTTGTACAGGAAGATGAAGCCGAGGATCCACAGCGCGCCGCGCCAGCCGCCGTCGCGGTTGATGAATTCGCGAAACGGCAGCACCACCGCTTCGCGCAGGTTTTTCGGCGGCGTGCCGTACACGGCCGGCTCCTTGACCAGCAGCGTGCAGATCAGTCCGGGCAGCATGAAGGCGGCGGTGATCCAGAACACCGGCTGCCATGCCATCAGGTCGGCCAGGATCAGCGACAGCGCGCCCGGCACCATGCCCGACACCTTATAGGCATTCACGTGCATCGCGCTGCCCAGCCCTTGTTCGTTGTCGGGCAGGATCTCGCGCCGGTAGGCATCGATCACGATGTCCTGGCTGGCCGACAGGAAGGCCACCAGCGCGGCCACCGCGGCAATCGCCGGCAACTGCGTCAGCGGGTCGAGCATGCCCATCGCCCCGATGGAAAAGAACAGCGCGGTCTGGGTAACTGCCATCCAGCCGCGGCGCCGGCCCAGGAAGCCGAAGCTGTAGCGGTCCATCAGCGGCGACCACAGGAACTTCCAGGTGTAGGGGAACATCACCAGCGCGAACAGGCCGAGGGTCTTGACGTTGAGCCCCGACTTGGCCAGCCAGGCCTGCATCAGGCTGAGTAGTATGAACAGCGGCAAGCCGGAGCTGAAGCCGAGGAATATGCAGATCAGCGTGCGGCGGTTCAGGTAGCTGTGCCAGCTGATGGTGGCGCTTGTTGTCATCGGATTATTTTCTTGTGGAGCGGTTCAAGTTGTGGAGTCGCGAAAAATGCATAAGCAATTTGTCCACGAAAGACACGAAAATGGTTAGAAGCATCATGCGCTTCGTTACTGGGCTGAAGTGCGTTTTTTTGTAGGAGCGCACCGGGCGCGAACACCCGTAGCCAACGCAGAGCGGCATCATTAACAAGCGATGCAGCCGATCGCGCCCGGGTGCGCTCCTACAGAACCTCGTTCATTGCAGCGTTGCCACCTGCTCCTACGCTACCCGTTGCCACTTTTTTCGTGACTTTCGTGTTTTTGTGGACCATGCCTTCCCCGTTTATGGACGTGCGTATCGTGAATAAATGGCAGGCTGCATGGTTCACTTCTTCTGTAATCGGAACACCGCCAGGCTGCCGCGCCAGTTCGGCAGGAAAGTCACCGGCCGGCCGTCTTTCAGCGCGACGCATTCGATCACTTCGAGTCCGACCCGGTTCGCCAGTTCCTCGAAATCGTAAATCGTCGCGCAGCGGATGTTGGGCGTGTCATACCATTCGTACGGCAGCGTCTTGGAGACCGGCATGCGGCCGCGGATCAGCGCCAGCCGGTGCGGCCAGTGCGCGAAGTTCGGAAACGAGACGATCGCCTCGCGCCCGACCCGCGCGATGTCGCGCAGGATCGCCTCCACATTGACCATCATCTGCAGCGACGACAGGCACAGCACGGTATCGAAGGCCTTGTCGGCAAAGATCGCCAGCCCGTTTTCCATGTCCTGCTGGATCACGTTGATGCCGCGCCGGGTGGAAGCCAGGATCTTGTCGTCGGCGATTTCGATGCCGTAACCGCTGCACTGCTTGTCGGTCTGCAGGTAATCGAGCATCACGCCGTCGCCGCAGCCGACGTCGAGGATGTGCGCGCGGTCTTCGATCCAGTGCGCGATGAAGGCCAGATCGGGGCGCAGCACGCTGAGTTCATTGAAATTCATGCGCACTCCCGGGCCACGCGGTCGTAATACGCGCGCACCACATTGTGGTAGCGCGGATCTTCCAGCAGAAACGCATCGTGGCCGTGCGGCGCATCGATCTCCGCGTAGCTCACGCGGCGCTTATTGTTGACCAGCGCCTGCACGATTTCGCGGCTGCGCGCGGGGGCGAAGCGCCAGTCGGTCGCAAACGATACCAGCAGGAACTGCGCTTGCGTGTTTTTCAGCGCGCAGGTCAGGTCGCCGTTGCACGATCGGGCCGGGTCGAAATAATCGAGCGCCTTGGTGATCAGCAGATAGGTATTCGCATCGAAGTATTCGGAAAACTTCAGGCCCTGATAGCGCAGGTAGGATTCGATCTCGAAATCGACGCCGAAGCTGAACTGGTAATCGCCGTTGCGCAGGTCGCGGCCGAATTTCTCGGCCATGCTGTCGTCCGACAGGTAAGTGATGTGGCCGATCATGCGCGCCACCGCCAGCCCGTTTTTCGGCACCACGCCGTGCGCGTAATAATCGCCGCCGTGGAAATCGGGGTCGGTCAGGATCGCCTGCCGCGCGACGTCGTTGAACGCGATGTTCTGCGCCGACAGCGTCGGCGTCGATGCGATCACCACGCAGTGCCGCAGCCGGTCCGGATACATGATGCTCCAGGCCAGCGCCTGCATGCCGCCCAGCGAACCGCCCATCACCGCCGCGAACTGGCGGATGCCGAGCGCGTCGGCCAGCAGCGCCTGCGCATTGACCCAGTCTTCCACCGTCACCACCGGGAACGCCGCGCCGTAGGGTTTGCCGCTGGCCGGATTGATGTGCATCGGGCCGGTCGAGCCGAAGCAGGAGCCGAGGTTGTTGACGCCGATGACGAAGAAGCGGTCGGTATCGAGCGCCTTGCCGGGCCCCACCATATTGTCCCACCAGCCGGTGCTTTTCGGCTGGTTCGCATACACGCCGGCCACATGGTGCGAGGCATTCAGTGCATGGCACACCAGCACCGCGTTCGAGCGCTGCGCATTGAGCGTGCCGTAGGTTTCGTACATCAGGGTGTAATCGGCCAGCGCGGCGCCGCTCTGCAGCGGCAGCGCAGCGGCGAAGTGCATAGCTTGTGGGGAAACGATTCCGACAGATGACATGTTGTTCAGTATGAGGGCGCAGCTTGCAGTGTGGTGCAAAGCTGTGCCGGGAGTCGAAAAAGGCTGCAGAATGCAAAAAGCCCGATAGCAATCAGCTTATCGGGCTAAATCATCGCTTGTTGTTGCCTGCAAGCACGCTTTAGCCGTATTTATCCGGGAGTAGCCTTGTGGACTCCCCCTTGCGCCCGCAAGCTGATCTCAAATCGGCGCAACGGCAACCAGAATAGCTAACTCTGCCGCGGTCGTCAAACTTGATTTGGCCGCGCCAGCAGCTAGATTGCCGGCACTGCGGCCAGTTGGCCGATCAGCTGCTTGATGGCGGCCGGGTCGTCGTTGCGCAGCAGCTTCCTGACCAGCGGCGTGACGCGCTCCAGGTCGCAGCCCAGCACTTCCTGCTTGACCGACAGCAGCAGCGGCGCCGGCATCGACAGTTCGCGGAAACCCATCCCCAGCAGCAGCCGGGTCAGCTTGGGGTCGGCCGCCATGCCGCCGCAAATCGCCAGCGGGATCCCGGCCTTGGCGGCGGCCGCCACCGTCATCGCCAGCAGCATCAGCACGGCCGGGTGCAGCGGGTCGTACAGGTGGGCCACTTCGTGATCCGAACGGTCGATCGCCAGCGTGTACTGGATCAGGTCGTTGGTGCCGATCGACAGGAAATCCATGTGCCGGATGAAGCTCGGCAGCGTCAGCGCCGCCGCCGGCACTTCGATCATCGCGCCGATCTGGATCCCGGCATCGAATTTCTGCCCGGACTTGATCAGTTGCGCCTTGGCCTGGTTGATCATCGCCAGCGTCTGGGTCACCTCGAAGCAGTGCGACAGCATCGGGATCAGCAGCTTGACCGGGCCGAAAGCGGAGGCGCGCAGGATCGCGCGCAGCTGGGTCAGGAACAGTTGCGGCTCGGCCATGCAATAGCGGATCGCGCGCAAGCCCAGCGCCGGGTTGGTCGTGCTCTGCTCGAAATCGTCGAGTCGTTTGTCGGCGCCGATATCGAGCGTGCGTATCGTCACCGGCCGCCCTTTCATCGCCCGCACCGCGCGCCGGTAGGCGTCGAACTGCTCCTCCTCCGAAGGCAGCTTGCTGGCGTAGCCGCTATGCCCCATGAACAGGTACTCGGAGCGGAACAGGCCGACGCCGCTGGCGCCGACTTCCATCGCGGCCGCACAATCTTCCGGCAGCTCGATGTTGGCCAGCAGCGTGATCGCGGTGCCGTCCAGCGTGACGGCCGGGGTCTTCTTGAGCTTGCTGAGCTTCTTGCGTTCGCGCTGCATTTTGGCTTGCAGTTCGCGATACTGGTCCAGCATCAGCTGGCTCGGATTGACCATTACCACGCCGCTGGCGCCGTCGACGATCAGCCAGTCGTCCTGCTTGATCAGCTGCGACGCATTCGACAGCCCGACCGTGGCCGGAATGTCCAGGCTGCGCGCCACCAGCGCGGTGTGCGAATTCTGCCCGCCGACATCGGTGACGATGCCGGCGAACGCGCGATTGCGGAACTGCAGCATGTCGGCCGGCGAAATGTCATGCGCGACCACGATCAGCTGGGCTTGTGCGTCGTCGCCGTCGCCGGCCGCCGGCAATAGCTGGGCGGTGCCGGTCAATACCTTCAATACGCGCTCGGCGACTTGCTGGATGTCGGCTTTGCGGGCGCGCAAATAGGGGTCTTCGATCTCGTCGAACTGGGCGGTCAGCTGGTCGATCTGGGTCACCAGCGCCCATTCGGCGTTGTAGTGGCGGCTGCGGATGATATCGAGCGGCGCTTCGGCCAGCATCGGGTCGGACAGGATCAGGATATGGATATCGATGAAGGCGCCCAGTTCGGCCGGCGCGTCGGCCGGCAGCTCGTCCCAGATGGTGCGCAATTCCTGGTGCACGACCGCGAATGCATTTTGCAGCCGCCGCACTTCGGCCTCCACCTGGGTCTGGCCGACCAGGTAATGTTGTACATCCAGCGCAGCCCGCTTGAGCAGGTGGGCGCGGCCCACTGCAATGCCGCGGGAAACCGGAAAGCCGTGAAGCGAAAAGGATGCCATGAATGTCAGTCTGCGATGGTTTTGCGTAAAAGTCGGATTATCGTTTCACGACTCAATCTGGGCCCTGTTCCGCAAGCGGGACAGGGGCGGTGGGTGAAGCAGGGGTTGCGGGCAGTGCGGCCTGCGGGCTTACTCGCCTTCGCCGAATTTGCCGTTGATCATCGCAGCGATCGCCTGCAGGCAGGCGTCTTCGTCTTCGCCGTCAATTTCCAGCATCACTTTGGAACCTTTGCCGGCCGCCAGCATCATCACGCCCATGATCGATTTGCCGTTCACGCGGCGCGTGTTGCGGGTCAGCCAGACTTCGCTGCGGAACTTGCCGGCCAGCTGGGTCAGCTTGGCCGAGGCCCGGGCATGCAGCCCGAGTTTGTTGACGATTTCGATATCTTGCTGGACCATTTTTTTTAATTGGGTGAAAGACGAATACGGTTATCGACGCGGACCGCGCCGCTCTGGCCGCCGGCCAGCGCCATTTCGACCACGACATCGAGCGTGTCCTGACGGTAGGTGATGGCACGCAGCAGCATCGGCAGGCTGATGCCGGCAATCACTTCGACGCGGCCTGGATAGCTGAGCTGGTTGCAGCAATTGGAAGGCGTGCCGCCCATCACGTCGGTGATCACCAGCACGCCGGAGCCGTCGTCCAGGCGCGCAATGGCGTCCTGGGCCAGGCGATTGATTTCCAGCGGATCCTGATCGGCCACCACATCGACCGCTTCGACCCGCTCGGGCCGGCCACGGAACACATGGGTGGCCGCCTCGATGAAGGCCTGGCCCAGCGGTGCATGCGTCAGGAGCAGGATGCCAACCATGGATATATCGCTAAATGGTGAGTATGACTAAAAAACCAATGATTCCCGCTTGATTATCGTGCGTATTACAAAATACTGCCAGTTTTATTGGGTCCCGTCAGGTTGCCTGTTCGAGCGCTTCGATGAACATCGCCGCCACATCAAAGCCTTGCTGCTGGCGGATTTCCTGGAAGCAGGTCGGGCTGGTGACGTTGACTTCGGTCAGATAATCGCCGATCACGTCCAATCCTACCAGCAACAGGCCGCGCCCGGAAAGAATCGGCGCCAGTGTTGCGGCGATTTCGAGGTCGCGTGCGGACAGCGGCTGCGCGACGCCGAGCCCGCCGGCGGCCAGGTTGCCGCGCACTTCGCCGTTTTGCGGGATGCGCGCCAGTGAAAACGGCACCACCTTGCCGCCGATCAGCAGGATGCGCTTGTCGCCCTGGGCAATCTCGGGGATGAAGCGCTGCGCCATGATGGTGCGACGGCCGTTGTCGCTCAGCAGCTCCAGCACCGCGCCCAGGTTCTGGCCGTCTGGCCCGATGCGGAACACGCCGGCGCCGCCCATGCCGTCGAGCGGCTTGAAGATCACATCCTGATGTTCGACGTGGAACGCGCGCAGCCGCGCCATGTCGCATGCCACCAGGGTCGGCGCGATGAATTGCGGAAACTCCGCAATCGCCATCTTTTCGTTGTGGTCGCGGATCGCCTGCGGCTTGTTGAAGATGCGCGCGCCGGCCTGCTGCGCCAGGTCCAGCAAATAGGTCGCGTACACGTATTCCATGTCGAACGGCGGGTCCTTGCGCACCACGATCGCGTCGAACGCGTCCAGCCGCTGCAGCCTGCGCGGCTCCAGCCGGTACCAGTCGCCGGTGTCGCCGGTCAGCGTGACCGGAGCGATGTTGGCCGCCACTGCGCCGCCGCCAAGCGCCATGTCGGCCGGCTCGAACGCATACACGCTGTGGCCGCGCCGCCCGGCCTCGACCATCATCGAATAGGTGGTGTCCTTGTAGGTCTTGAAGTTGGCCAGCGGATCGGCGAGGAAGGCAATTTTCATGGGGTTCCAGAATTATGTATACGACGTAAAACAATGTTGTGAGTAGCGTAGGCCTCCGTGCCTGCGCCGGGCCGCAGGCACGGAGGCCTACGCTACCTAATTTGCATAATCTCTTCGGTTTAATAAATTTCCGGGTTCGGATCGGTGCGTTCCATTTCCAGCGAGGCCGCCAGCAAGGCCAGGCGGGCCACCACGCCGTACATGTAGAAGCGGTTCGGCGATGCGGTGCCGGGCCGGGCCGACGGGTCCGGCAGCGTGTGCTGCTGCTCGAACGCCAGCGGCACGAAATGCGCGCCCGGCGCATTCAGGTTCTCGTTGATGCCGCGCTCCGCATGGACCCGGTAGAAGCCGCCGACCACATAGCGGTCGATCATGTAGACCACCGGCTCGGCCACCGCTTCGTTGATGTTTTCGAACGAATGCACGCCTTCCTGGATGATCACGTCGGACACTTCCAGCCCGTCCTTGACGACCGACATCTTGTTGCGCTGCTTGCGGTTCAGTCCGGTGATTTCGCTGGCGTCGGTGACTGTCATGATGCCCATGCCGTAGGTGCCGGCATCGGCCTTGACGATCACGAACGGCTTGTCCTTGATGCCGTATTCCTTGTATTTCTTGCGGATCTTGGCCAGCAGCGTGTCGACGTTGCCGGCCAGGCAGTCTTCGCCGATGCGCTCGTGGAAATTGATGTTCGAGCACTTGCCGAAATACGGGTTGATCATCCAGGGGTCGATGTCGACCAGCTTCGCGAACTTCTTGGCGACGTCGTTGTAGGCGTCGAAGTGGTTGGTCTTGCGCCGCACCGACCAGCCCGCGTGCAGCGGCGGCAGCAGCGTCTGCTCGTGCAGGTCGGCCAGGATCGCCGGGGTGCCGGCCGACAGGTCGTTGTTGAGCAAAATCGTGCACGGATCGAAATTCTTCAGGCCGACCCGGCGCCCGTTATGGGTGCGTTCCAGCGGTTCCAGCATCAGCACGGTGCCGTCCGGCAGCTCGAGCGGGGTCGGTTCGGTGACATCCTCGGCCAGCGTGCCCAGCCGCACATTCAGGCCGGTCTGGCGGAAAATCTGGATCAGCCGCGCGACGTTTTGCAGATAGAAGGTGTTGCGGGTATGGCGCTCTGGAATCAGCAGCAGGTTTTTAGCGTCAGGGCAATATTTCTCGATCGCCGCCATCGCCGCCTGCACCGCCAGCGGCAGCATTTCGGTGGCGAGGTTGTTGAAGCCGCCCGGAAACAGGTTGGTGTCCACCGGCGCCAGCTTGAAGCCGGAATTGCGCAAGTCCACCGAGCAGTAAAACGGTGGCGTGTGCTCCTGCCATTCGAGCCGGAACCAGCGCTCGATGGCCGGGGTGGCGCTCAGGATTTTCTTCTCCAGCTCAAGCAGCGGGCCGTTCAAGGCGGTGACGAGGTGCGGGACCATATAAAACCTTTTTCTTGACTGATGCGAGGTGTGAATTGTGCAGCGAGCGCATTGCGGTGCAGAAGCAAAGCCGATTTTATCGGGAATCCGGCATGCGCGCGCAGGCCGGATGCCGGATGCTGCGGCATCAATGGCATCTTGGGATGAGGGCGGATTTATCAAGGCGCCAGCCGATGCTGCTGGGCGCCAAATGTACTGGATGCGGTATTTTTAGATACTGCTTTGTTTGTATGCGGGAATCACCGTGTTTTTTGTAATACTCCCGTCATTCTTTGGCATTAGGCAGTTGTCCGGCCGGCCGCGCAGCGGTTTTTTCGCAATCGCAATGCGCGCTGCTGCGGGCGGTACAACGCAATCAGTTCATCGACCGGCTTGGGCCGGCTCAGCACAAAGCCCTGTATCAGCGTGCAGCCGTAGCGGCGCAGGAATGCCAGCTGGGCGTCGGTTTCGACCCCTTCGGCTATCACATCCAGATGCAAGTGGCGGCCGAGCTCGATGATGGTGCGCGCGATCGCGCTATCCTCGTTCTGGTGCGGCAAGCCGCGCACGAACGAACGGTCGATCTTCATCGAAGAGATCGGCAGATTTTTCAAGCGCGACAGCGACGAATAGCCCATGCCGAAATCATCCAGGCTGATCCCGAAGCCGCGTTCGCGCAGCGTGCGCATCACCGGAATCACCTTCTCCGGCTGCTGCATCAGCATGCCCTCGGTCAGTTCCAGGCACAGATCGCGCGTCGTGACGCCGCAGGCCCCGACGATTGCGCACAGTTGGTCCGGCAGCTTGCTGTTGGTAAATTCCGGCGCTGCCATGTTGACATGCATTTGCAGCCCGCCGAAGCCGGCCCGGTGCAGTTGCGCCAGGTCGCCGCAGGCCTGCCGCACGACCCAGCGCCCGATATGGACGATCAGGCGGCTCTGCTCGGCAATCGGGATAAAGACATCGGGGCGCACGATCTCGCCGCTCGCGCGGCGCCAGCGGATCAGCGCCTCGACCGCGTGCATGTGGGCACCGCTGCTATCGAAGATCGGCTGATATTCGAGAAATAGTTCTTCCTCGGCCAGCGCCTGGTGCAACGCAGCCTCCATCGTCAGCCGCTGCGCCAGATCGGATTGTTGTACTGCCAGCGTATCGGAGGTGCTGTTGGAAAAGAAACTCAGTGCATTGCGTCCGTTTTTCTTGATCCGGTACATCGCCGCGTCGGCACTGCGCAACAGTTCGGGGCCGGTCATGCCGTTTTCGGGAAAGACGCTGATGCCGATGCTGGCCGATACCGTCATTTCCTGGCCGTCGAACAGGAACGGCAGCCGGGCCGCCTGCAGCACCCGTTCGGCCAGCGCGTCGAGTTGCGCATTGCGTTGCGATAGCGGCCCATCCGGCAGCAACAGGATCGCGAACTCGTCGCCGCCGAGGCGGCCGACCTGGCTGCCGGCCGGCACCAGCGCCTGCAACCGCTGCGCGAATTCGCGCAGCACCAGATTGCCGGCCTCATGGCCGAACGCATCATTGACCGGCTTGAAGCGGTCCAGATCGATGAACATCAAGCCGAACGGTGCGCCTGATACGGCGGCGTCTGCGCATACGCGCTCCAGCATCAGGTAAAAATGGCTGCGGTTGGCCAGTTCGGTCAAGCCGTCTATTTGCGCCAGCAGACGGATGGTTTCCTGCTGTTCGATCCGTTGCGCGGTCTGTGCGATCAGCGCGCCTATCGTCGCCGACAGATTTGGCAATTGCGCCTCGCGCTGACGCGACAGCCGGCTATAGAATTCCAGCACGCCGGGGCTGTGGCGGTGGCCGTCATCGGTTACATAGACCACCGGGAACACATAGCCGGAACGCAGCCGGCACTTGTGCGCGCTTGCGCGGCGCAGAAAACCCCGGTCGCCGACCATATCCTCGATCCAGCGCGCGCGGCCGGACTGCCAGACCTGGCCCACCAGCCCGGTGCCGGGCGCCATCCGGATCGCGCAGCTTTCATCGGTGAATGCAGTGAGCGCGTCTTGCGGGCCATGCCAGAAACGCTTGCAAGCCAATTGCCGGGTGCCGGCGGGGTCCGGCTCCAGCGCCCAGTAAGCGCCCCATTCCCAGCCCAGGTTTTCGCATACCAGCTGGATTATCTTGGCCACCGCTTCGTGCAGGGTGTCGGTGCCGACCAGAAATTGTGTCGATTCGAAGCTGAGCCGCTCGCGCACCGCGGCCTGCTTGGCGCACGTGATATCCAGCAGCACGCCGTTTGCCGGCGCAGCCGGCGTCAACGCCTGCGGCAGCGAGATCAGGCGCAGCCAGCGCAAGCCGTCGACTTCATTGAGGACGCGAAACTCGCATTCGATCTGCTGGCCCGCGGCGCCGGCCGCAGCCAGTGCCGACATCAGCGTCAGCACATCATCCGGAACCACATGCGCGAAACCACTTTCCGGCGCCGGATGCCAGCCTGCTTCGACGCAAAGCATGTACGCAGCGCCGGCCGACAGCACCAGCTGGGCGGTCGCGGCGTGATGCCACCAGCGGCCGAAGGATGCCGCCTGCTCCACCGCATCGGGAATAATCGCCTGCGCCAGTGCGGATCGCAGCTTCGGCGTCAGATCCGAATCATCTGGGAAGGTGTGCGATGGGCGAGACGGGGACAGAGACATGGAGGCGGATTCAAGCATGGCAGCTAATGTCTCAAAATGTTGAACAATAATATGTCTACGCAGCAAATTTCGGGCCATAGCGACTTTGCCTGAATCGCCTGAGTCAAACGGGGGCAGTGGTGCAAACCCTGCATATTCGGATAAAAAAATCCGAAACGGTGCGCAGCACAAATTATTTGCACCATTTTATGGCCATGTGCCCCTGCATCATGGCAATCCAGCAGCGCACGATTTGCGGACGCAGTCGGCAGTGTCAACTCGCTGGACTAAAAATAGTTGGCATGGATTTTGCTCAAAATATTGTGCCGCACCAATAGTTTGTAATCCTTTTAATCTCAACCATTCCAGGAACAACTATGTCCCGTCGTACTCTTCTGAAAGCGACCGCAGTCGGCGCTTTGACTTTAGTTACCTCGTCTTTTATGACAGCGGCATTTGCTGCCGACACCATCAAGGTGGGTATTCTGCATTCCTTGTCGGGCACCATGGCCATCTCCGAGACGTCGCTGAAAGACGTCGCCCTGATGACGATCGATGACATCAATGCCAAAGGCGGCGTGTTGGGCAAACAACTGGAAGCGGTCATCGTTGACCCGGCGTCCAACTGGCCGCTGTTTGCAGAGAAGGCGCGCCAACTGATTTCGCAGGAGAAGGTATCTGTCGTGTTTGGCTGCTGGACTTCGGTGTCGCGCAAATCGGTTTTGCCGGTATTCAAGGAACTCGAAAGCTTGCTGTTCTATCCGGTGCAGTACGAAGGCGAGGAGCTGGAAAAAAATGTGTTCTACACCGGCGCTGCACCGAATCAGCAAGCGATCCCGGCGACCGAATACCTGATGAGCAAAGAGGGCGGCGGCGCCAAGCGTTTCGTGTTGCTCGGTACCGACTACGTCTATCCGCGCACCACTAACAAGATCCTGCGCGCTTTCCTGCATAGCAAAGGCGTGAAGGACAGCGACATCGACGAGATCTACACGCCGTTCGGTCACGCCGATTATCAGACCATCGTTGCCAATATCAAGAAGTTTTCAGCCGGCGGCAAGACTGCGGTGATCTCGACCATCAATGGCGATTCCAACGTGCCGTTTTACAAGGAACTCGGCAATGCCGGCTTGAAGGCCACCGATGTCCCGGTCGTGGCTTTCTCGGTCGGCGAGGAGGAATTGCGCGGTGTCGATACCAAGCCTTTGCTGGGCCATCTGGCTGCATGGAACTACTTTCAGTCCGTCAAAAGTCCAGTCAATACAGCGTTCATCAAGCAGTGGAAAGCCTATGCGGTTGCCAAGAAGCTGCCTAACGCCAATACCGTTGTGACCAACGATCCGATGGAGGCAACCTACGTCGGCATCCATATGTGGAAACAAGCGGTAGAGAAAGCCAAATCGACCGACACCGATAAAGTGATCGCGGCAATGGGTGGTCAGACCTTCAAGTCACCGTCCGGTTTTACCTTGACCATGGATCCGACCAACCATCATCTGCACAAGCCGGTGATGATTGGCGAGATCAAGGGTGACGGCCAATTCAGCGTGGTCTGGAAGACCAAGGGCCCGATCCGCGCCCAACCATGGAGCCCGTACATCGCGGGTAACGAGGGCAAACAGAAGATGTAATTGCCGCAACCGCGTCTGATCTGATCGCGGTTTTTCCGGAAAACTGAGTGCCGGTGCGTATTGTTTGAGCTTTTTTACGTACCGGCATTTCATCGGCATTGGGATTTCGACTCACGTCCATTCATATTAGGTCTCTTCAGAAAAAAATGATGAAAATGAGGCTGATAAAGAGTCTGATCCTGCTCGGCTGCTTGTGTCTGCAAGCGCTTGTCGCCCATGCAGCGATCGACGCCGCCATGTTGAAACCGCTGGCAGGCGATGATCCCGATGCGCGTATCGAAGCGGTCGGCCAGATCGCCGCTTTGGCCAATGACGATGCCGCCAAAGTGCTGCAGGCAATCAGGGATGACGCGCTGTTCGCACTGCCGGATGGCAGGATTTTTATTGTCGAAGACGACAAAGCCTTCGATCCTGTGACCGGGCAGACCGGCGCAGTTCCCGAAGGTGTCGATGGCATTACCGTCAATAATCGTCTGCGCGGTGCAGTTGAAGGCGCGTTGTCCGGATTGAAACTGTTTTCGCCAGAGCGCACGCTGCGCCTGGCTGCTGCACTCGAACTTCAAGAATCCATCGATCCGGCGCAAGTGCCGCTGATCCAGAAGGCGTTTGAAAAAGAAACCGACGCCGACATCAAGGCGGTGCTGCAGTTGCTGATTTCGACCGCCAACTTGCAGGCGACGGACCCAGCGCTGCGCAAAGCCGCAGTGATCGGACTGGCAGGCAGCAGCAGCGCCAAGCTGAAGCCGCTGCTGCAAAGAATGCTCGGAAAAAATCCGGATGGCAGCTATGTCGAGCCGGATGAATCGGTACGGATCGCTGTTGTAAGGACGCTGGGCGAAATCGATCGTCGTTTGCAGCGCACCGAGTTTGTCGGCACTTTGTTTTATGGCATCTCGCTCGGCAGCGTGCTGTTGCTGGCGGCGCTCGGTTTGGCCATTACCTTCGGCCTGATGGGCATCATCAATATGGCGCATGGCGAGCTGCTGATGATCGGCGCCTACACCACCTATGTTTGCCAGCTCCTGTTCAGGGAATTCCTGCCCGGCGCAGTCGATGCGTATCTGATCGTGGCCTTGCCGGCCGCCTTCGTCGTCGCCGCTGCGGTCGGCATCGCACTGGAGCGCACGGTGATTCGCTGGTTGTATGGCCGGCCGCTGGAAACCCTGCTGGCGACCTGGGGCATCAGCCTGATGCTGATGCAATCGGTACGCACGATTTTCGGCGCGCAAAACGTCGAGGTCGCGAATCCTTCCTGGATGTCGGGCGGCGTCACCGTCTTGGGTTCGCTGGTGCTGTCATACAACCGCATCGTCATCATCTTCTTTGCCTTGTTTGTGGTGGTTGCGGTCTGGCTGATTCTCAACAAGACCCGGCTCGGCCTGTTCGTGCGGGCGGTCACGCAAAATCGCCGCATGGCCGATTGCGTCGGCGTCTCGACCGGCAAGATCGACATGCTGACCTTCGGTCTCGGCTCCGGCATCGCCGGCCTGGGCGGCGTCGCCTTGTCGCAACTCGGCAATGTCGGCCCCGACCTCGGCCAGAGTTATATCGTCGATTCCTTCATGGTGGTGGTATTGGGCGGCGTCGGCCAATTGGCCGGCACCGTGATCGCAGCGATTGGCCTGGGCGGAGTGAATAAATTTCTCGAACCCGTCGCCGGCGCGGTGATGGCCAAAATCTTCATCCTGATATTCATCATCATCTTCATTCAGCGCCGTCCGCAAGGGTTGTTCGCGATGAAGGGACGGAGCGTCGAATGACTCATTCACCCACTTCTACGCCAATGGCAACGTCACTGTTCTCGCGTCCGGCCTGGATCGGCATTGCGCTGTGCGCGGTGATTGCCGCATTGCTGCCGATCCTCAATCTGAGCTTGCCCGACGGTCATGCGCTGCACATCTCCAGCTACACGATTTCACTGGTCGGTAAATTCATGTGCTATGCGTTGGCGGCGCTGGCGCTCGATCTGGTGTGGGGTTATACCGGGATTCTGTCGCTCGGCCACGGCGTGTTTTTTGCGCTCGGGGCTTATGCGCACGGCATGTATCTGATGCGGGCGATTGGCCGCGATGGCGTGTATCAAAGCAATTTGCCGGACTTCATGGTGTTCCTCGATTGGAAGACCTATCCGTGGTACTGGTCGATGACCGACAATTTCTGGTACTGCATGGCGCTGGTGGTGTTGGTGCCGGGCGTGCTGGCCTTCGTGTTCGGTTTTTTCGCCTTCCGTTCGCGCATCAAAGGGGTGTATTTTTCGATCATCACGCAGGCGATGACCTTTGCTTTCATGCTGCTGTTTTTCCGTAATGACACTGGCTTTGGCGGCAATAACGGCTTTACCGATTTCAAGCGCATTCTCGGCTACAGCGTGAGCGCGCCATCGACCAAAGCGGTGCTGTATCTGATCACGCTGGCATTCCTGATCGGCGCCTTGCTGCTGTGCCGGGCGATCGTCGAGTCCAAGCTGGGTCGGGTGCTGCAAGCGGTACGCGATTCCGAATCGCGTTTGATGTTCATCGGTTACAACCCGCTCTGGTTCAAGCTGTTTGTCTGGACCCTGTCGGCGGTGCTGTGCGGGATTGCCGGCGCTTTGTATGTGCCGCAAGTGGGGATCATCAATCCATCCGAAATGTCGCCCGCCAATTCGATCGAAATAGTGATATGGGCCGCAGTCGGCGGACGCGGGACTTTGATCGGCCCGATCATCGGTGCTTTTACCGTGAATGGTTTGAAAAGCTGGTTCACCGCCGCTTTCCCGGACCTGTGGTTATTTGCGTTGGGACTGTTATTCATTCTGGTCACCTTGTTTATGCAAAAAGGTATCCTGGGTCTGGCGCAACAGTTGAGTGCCAAGCGCAAAATCGCTAACGTCGGCAATGTCGGCACTGTCAACCAGGAGGCGCTATGACTGAAGTATTGGCTCCGGGCCAAACATATGTCAGCGGCGAGGGCGACCAGGGCGTATCGTATGGCCGCATCAAGGGCGAGGGTCTTGATACCACCCATGGCGCGATTTTGTACCTGGAGCAGATCACCGTTTCCTTCGATGGATTCAAGGCACTGAATAATCTGAGCCTGGATATCTCGGTCGGCGAACTGCACTGCATCATCGGCCCCAATGGCGCGGGAAAAACCACCATGATGGATGTCATCACCGGCAAGACGCGGCCCAGTTCGGGCACCGCGTGGTTTGGTCAAACCATGGACTTGTCGAAAATGACCGAATATGACATCGCGCATGCGGGTATCGGTCGCAAGTTTCAGCGCCCCACGGTATTCGAACAGCACACGGTGTTCGAAAATCTGGAACTGGCGATGAAGATGGATAAACGCGTCAAACCGACGCTGTTGTCCCGACTGTCGTCGGAACAAAAAGGCAAGATCGACGAAATCCTGAAACTGATACGCCTGAATGGACAAGAGATTCGTCAGGCCGGTCTGCTATCGCACGGGCAAAAGCAATGGCTGGAAATCGGCATGTTGCTGATGCAGGAGCCGCAACTGATTTTGCTCGATGAACCGGTGGCCGGCATGTCGGACGCCGAGACCGCCCGCACTGCCGAGTTGCTCAACGAATTGCGCGGCAAACATTCGATCGTGGTGGTGGAACACGATATGGGCTTCGTCACCGAGATCGCGCAACAGGGCAAGGTCACTGTGCTGCATGAAGGTTCGGTGCTGGCGCAGGGCACGATGCAACAGGTGCAAGCGGACGAACGCGTGATCGAAGTCTATCTGGGGCGCTGAGTTTAAGCCAAACTATCATGTTGCAAATTGAACAATTAAACCAGTATTACGGCTCGTCGCACACGCTGCGCGGCGTTTCGCTCGCGGTCGAAAAAGGCCAATGCCTGGCTCTGCTGGGCCGCAACGGCGTCGGCAAAACTACCTTGCTCAAATGTCTGATGGGCGTGCTGCCGGTTGCCAAAGGCAGCGTGACATTCAATGGCCGCATTATTACCAAACTCTCACCGCACGCACGCGCTGCCCTGGGCATTGCGTATGTGCCTCAGGGCCGTGAAATCTTCGCCCGGCTGACGGTCGAGGAAAATCTTCTGATGGGCATGGCGACCAAATCCGGTAAAAAGGCATCGGTCATCAAGGGCGAAGTGCTTGAACTTTTCCCGGTACTGAAAGAAATGCTGCAACGCCGGGGCGGCGATTTGTCCGGCGGTCAACAGCAACAGCTGGCGATTGCCCGCGCCTTGCTGGCAGAACCGCAGCTGATTATTCTCGACGAGCCGACCGAAGGGATTCAGCCATCCATCATTAAGGATATCGAACGCGTGATCCGGCTGTTGCGGCAACGCGGCGATATCGGCATTCTGCTGTGCGAACAATACTTCGATTTTGCCCATGCGCTGGCCGATAAATTCGTGGTGCTTTCGCGCGGCGAAGTGGTCGCCAGCGGCACGCAGGATCAGATGGATAATGAGGACGTCAAGCGGCACTTGGCGGTATAGTTTCGGCATGAAACTGAACGAAACTGCTGACTTTGCAAATGCCGATCTGTCGGCTGACCCGGCGCGCATGCCGAACTGGCAAGCGCGGCTTGTATTGGGTTTTGCCGACGACGCTGGCACCACGCGTTTGATCGAACGGACTCACTTTGGCCCACTACGGGTGCAAAAACCGCTGTACCCGGAAGGCGCGCAGGTGTGCCACGCGATTGTGGTACATCCGCCCGGCGGCGTGGTCGGCGGCGATACATTGGCGATTTCTGCGAAGGTCGGCGACGCCGCACATGCTTTCATCACCACGCCCGGCGCCGCCAAATGGTACAAGGCCAATGGCCGCATTTCGCGCCAGGATATCAGTCTGGAGATTGCCGCCGGCGCCAGGCTGGAATGGCTGCCGCAAGAGACCATTTTTTTTGATGCCGCGCAGGTTGCATTGACGCAGTCGGTCTCGCTCGCCAAGGACGCCAGCTATATTGCTTGCGAAATATTCTGCTTTGGCCGCACCGCATCGGGCGAATCGTTTAACGGCGGCAAAGTATCGCAGCGCACCAGCATCCGGCGTGATGGGCATTTGATCTGGTGGGAGCAGGGTGCTCTCGCAGGCGGCAGCGCAGCGATGCGCAGCCCCTTGGGTTTGTCCGGCAAGACCGTGTGCGCGACGCTGATTGCGGTTGGCAAACCGCTGCCGGCATCGTTGCTGAACGCGATCCGGCACCAGGTCGGGATGATTGTCGGCAATGCAGCCGATTTCGGCATCAGCCAGTTGAAATCGGTACTGGTGGCGCGTTATCTGGGCGATTCCAGCGAGATTGCGCGCCATGTGATGCTGTGCGTGTGGCAGCATCTTCGACCGGAATTAATGACGCGCGCGGCAGTGGTGCCGAGGATTTGGAATACTTGAGCCGGATGAGCCAGGCATGTAGGGTGGGCACAGCTTTATCGTGCCCACGCGGATCAACAACGTGGGTACAAAAACGTGCCCACCCTACGAAAACTTGATGGAGACAAGATGGATCTGACCCCAAGAGAAAAAGACAAGCTGCTGATCTTCACTGCGGGCTTGCTGGCAGAACGCCGCAAGGCACGCGGCCTGAAGCTCAATTATCCGGAAACCATTGCGCTGATTTCCGCTGCCATCATGGAAGGCGCACGCGACGGCAAGACGGTGGCCGAACTGATGTCGGACGGCAGCAAAATCCTGACCCGCGCCGACGTGATGGACGGCATCGCCGAGATGATTCCGGACATCCAGGTCGAGGCGACGTTTCCCGACGGTAGCAAGCTGGTCACCGTCCACAATCCGATTCCATAATGAGATTAACTGCGAGGCATCCGATGATTCCAGGCGAAGTGCTGATTGAACCCGGCGAGATCGAACTCAATGTCGGGCGCAGGACGGCTACGGTGACGGTGGCCAATAGCGGCGACCGGCCGATCCAGGTCGGCTCGCACTTCCATTTTTTTGAAACCAATCCGGCCTTGCTGTTCGAGCGCGATCTGGCCTACGGCATGCGCCTGAATATCGCCGCCGGTACTGCAGTCAGGTTTGAGCCGGGCCAGCAACGCACCGTCGAACTGGTCGCGCTGGGTGGCGATCGGATAGTGTATGGCTTTAACGCCAAGGTGATGGGGAAGTTGAAATGAGCAAAATTTCTCGTCATGCGTATGCCGAGATGTACGGCCCCACCACCGGCGACCGCATCCGTCTGGCCGATACCGAACTCTTCATCGAGGTTGAAAAGGACTTCGCCACCTACGGCGAAGAAGTCAAATTCGGCGGCGGCAAGGTGATCCGCGACGGCATGGGCCAGTCGCAGCGCAACTATGCCGAGGTGATGGATACGGTCATCACCAACGCGGTGATTCTCGACCATTGGGGCATCGTCAAGGCCGATATCGGCTTGAAGAATGGCTTGATCGCCGCCATCGGCAAGGCAGGCAATCCCGACATTCAATCCAACGTCACGATGGCCATCGGCGGCGCGACCGAAATCATCGCCGGCGAAGGCCTGATCGTCACCGCCGGCGGCATCGATACACATATCCACTTCATCTGTCCGCAGCAGATCGAAGAAGCGCTGATGTCGGGCGTGACGACCATGCTGGGCGGCGGCACCGGGCCCGCCGTCGGCACTGCCGCCACCACGTGCACGCCGGGACCGTGGCATTTGCATTCGATGCTGATGGCAGCCGACGCGTTCCCGATGAACCTCGGCTTTCTCGGTAAAGGCAATGTCAGCCTGCCGACCCCGCTGGAAGAACAAGTCAACGCCGGCGCGATTGGCCTGAAGCTGCACGAAGACTGGGGCACCACACCGGCCGCGATCGACAATTGCCTGTCGGTGGCGGACCGGATGGACGTGCAGGTGGCGATCCATTCCGACACGCTCAACGAAGGCGGCTTTCTGGAGCACACGCTGGCCGCGTTCAAGGATCGCACCATACACACCTTCCACACCGAAGGCGCCGGCGGCGGCCATGCGCCCGACATCATCGCAGCCGTGGGGCAGGGCAATGTGCTGCCATCCTCCACCAACCCGACCCGGCCTTACACGGTCAACACGCTGGACGAACATCTGGACATGCTGATGGTGTGCCATCACCTCGATCCTGCCATTGCGGAAGACATTGCGTTTGCCGAATCGCGCATCCGGCGCGAGACCATTGCGGCCGAAGACATCCTGCATGACATCGGTGCGATCAGCATGATGTCGTCCGATTCGCAAGCGATGGGCCGGGTCGGCGAAGTCATCATGCGCACCTGGCAAACCGCGCACAAGATGAAAACGCAAAGAGGCTGGCTGAAACCGCCCCCTCACTTGCAGGGCGCGTCTGCGCTTGCAAGCGCAGACCGTTCCGAAGGCGAGCAGCATGCTGCCCGAAACCCCTTCTCCACCCCCCAACCCCTCTCCCGCTTGCGGGAGAGGGGAGCGTCGAGTCCTGCTATGCAGGAAGACTCCAGGAATGACAACTTTCGCGCCAAGCGCTACATCGCCAAATACACCATCAACCCGGCGCTCACCCACGGCATTTCGCACGTGGTCGGGTCGCTGGAAGTGGGCAAGATCGCCGACATCGTGCTGTGGAAACCGGCATTTTTCGGCGTCAAGCCATCGATGATCCTGAAAGGCGGGATGATCGCCGCCGCGCAAATGGGCGACCCGAATGCGTCGATCCCGACCCCGCAACCGGTGCATTACCGGATGATGTTCGGCGCCTTTGGCGGCGGCCTGAAAAAGTCATTCACTTTCGTGTCGCAAGCCGCCCTCGACCGTGGCATCGGCGAGCAATTGAAGCTGAACAAGACGTTAATTGCAGTCAAGAATATGCGGTATTTGCGCAAGAGCGACATGATTCACAACGATCTGGCGCCGCAGATGGAAGTCGATCCGGAAACCTATGAGGTGCGCGCCAATGGCGAATTGCTGGTGTGCGAACCGGCCAAAGTGTTGCCGATGGCGCAACGCTATTTCCTTTTTTGATTAATATATACTGTTGTATGTATATTTTTAATGCCAATTAAAACATGCGGTAAATGTAGTAAATATGCATATGCCCCGGTAATATTTGAACAAGCCAATTTCACGCCGAGCAGATAACCGCATCAAAATGCTGACACTCCACACCAGAATTCAACAGGCAGAATCCATCAGCGGCCAGCTCGTCTTGCCCTACGATCTGCGTGAAAAAAGCCGCCAGCGCGCCATCTTGACTTCGGGCGAAGAGGTCGCCGTGTTTACCGCGCGCGGCACGGTATTGCGCGACGGCGATCTGCTGATGGGTGACGACGGCCGCGTGGTGCAGATCGTCGCCGCGCACGAGCCGACTTATCGGGTCGAATGCCCGACGCCACGCGAGCTGCTGCGTTGCGCCTTTCACCTCGGCAATCGACACACCCAGGCGCAAGTCGGCGGCGATGCCGGCAGCGGATTCCTGCGCATCCGCAAGGACGGCGTCCTGAAGGAAATGCTGGAAGGGCTGGGCGCCACCGTGACCGAGGAGAGCGCCGCTTTCGAGCCGGAATCCGGCGCGTATAAAAGCGGCGAGGGCGGCGGCCATCACCACCACGGCGACGCGCATGACGGCCATCCGCACAACCCGCTGGCCCCGATTCCGCTGCGGCAAAAAATCCACCGTCCGTCCGATCCGAAGTAATTCCCATGCAAGTGGCCGCCCTCCTTCATCTGCTGCAACTCGCCAGCCCGTCGCTGCCGATCGGTGCCTACAGTTACTCGCAAGGTCTGGAAGCCGCGATTGAAAACGGCATGGTCAACAACGATTTTACGGCGCGGCGCTGGATTGTCGATCAACTGCAGCATGTGGTGGCGGTTTTCGAGGCGCCGATTTTATGGCGCTTGTTGCAGGCCTTCGCTGCACGCGATCAACCGGCAGTGGCTGACTGGACCGAACGCTTTATCGCTGCCCGCGACACCTTTGAGTTTCGCGCCGAATCGATACAGATGGGCTATTCGCTGGGAAAGCTGGTGGCCGACTTGCAGATTGCCGATGCGGGCTTGCTGGGCATTTTACAAAGTCAGGCCGAGATCCCGCTGCCTACCGCGTTGGCCTGCGCCGCCGTCGCGCTCGACGTGCCGCACGATGCGGTGCTGCTCGGCATGCTCTTTTCGTGGGCAGAAAATCAGGTGCTGGTCTGCGTCAAATCCGTGCCGCTGGGCCAGGTAGCCGGCCAGCGCCTGTTGTTATCGCTGCGGCCGGAGCTGGGAGCTTGCGCGCAGCAGGCGCAACAACTGGCCGATGACGAATTATCGAACTGGTCACCCGGACTGTCGCTGCTGTCGATGCAGCACGAGGTGCAATACAGTCGGCTATACCGGTCATGAATCATCTTCATCAATTTAACAATTTCCAAACTACACACACATGAACAATCCATCCAATCCCCTGCGCGTCGGCATCGGCGGCCCGGTCGGTTCCGGCAAAACCGCTTTGTGCGAAATGCTCTGCAAAGCGATGCGCGACCAATACGAGATGGCGGTCATCACCAACGATATCTACACCAAGGAAGACATGGAAATCCTGCTGCGCGCCGATGCGCTGCCGGCAGAACGCTTGATGGGTGTCGAGACCGGCGGTTGCCCCCACACCGCGATCCGTGAAGACGCGTCGATCAACCTGGAAGCGATTGCCCGCATGTGCGCCGATTTTCCGCACCTCGACTTGATCCTGATCGAATCCGGCGGCGACAACCTGGCTGCGACTTTCAGTCCCGAGTTGTCTGACCTGACCATCTACGTGATCGACGTCGCCGGCGGCGAAAAGATTCCGCGCAAGGGCGGCCCCGGCATTACTCGCTCCGATCTGCTGATCATCAACAAGACCGATCTGGCGCCCTACGTCGGCGCGGATCTGGGGGTGATGGCGGCAGACGCGAAACGCATGCGCGGCGAGCGGCCGTTTGTATTCACCAATTTGCGTACCGGCGATGGTGTCGAAACAGTGATCGAATTTATCCGCAAGCAGGGTTTGCTGGACCAATCTGTATAGGAATACCGCACCCATTTGCATTCGAAGCTATCTTCGATTGATCCGTTTAGAAGAACACTTTGTCGCATCAGCCACAAAATAATGCTGCCAAAGCTGGCGCCCGAGTTGGCCTGTGTCTTGTAACGTTTGGCCTGCCAGGTCTTGCCGCCAGCCCGGCGTTTGCCCACGTCGCTCGCGTATCGCCGCATGCCTGGCGGACGTGATATCCAGCAGCACGCCGCTTGCGAGCGCAGCTTGCGTCAGGTCCGAATCATCAGGGAATGCGTGCGATGGGCGAGACATCGAGGCGGTGTCAAGCATGGCAGCTAATGTCTCGACATCTTGCAAGGGACTGCTGCAAAACGCATCAGTCATTGTATATATACTGGATAGCTGTATTATTAATACAGCAGTGAATTAATGCGGCGAATGCAGTGTTTATATGCATACCCAATGTTTTTTGAATTTTACAGCAACGGTTCAGCCCGCTATGGAAAGCTCCCTCTCCCTAGCCCTCTCCCGCAAGCGGGAGAGGGGACTCAAACAGTTCTTCCATAACGGGCTGAATAACTACAGGTTGCAAGCAGCGCTGCCCGGCTGCGGGCAGCGTCGCCACCATCAAATCACATCAATAGTGATATGCCGATTCGCCGTGGCTGGTGACGTCCAGGCCTTCGCGTTCGACGTCTTCCGCCACCCGCAGGCCGATCACCATGTCCACCAGCTTGTAGGCAATCACCGATACCACGCCGGACCAGACGATGGTCAGCAGCACTGCGGTGGCCTGGATCGTTACCTGGCTGGCGATCGAGAAGTCGGCTGCACCGGTGCCGCCCAGCGCCGGCGCGGTGAACACGCCGGTCAGCAGTGCGCCCAGGATGCCGCCGACGCCATGCACGCCGAACACGTCCAGCGTATCGTCGGCGCCAAGCAGGCGCTTCAGGCCATTCACGCCCCACAGGCAGAGTACGCCGGCCAGCAAGCCGATCATGATCGCGCCCATCGGGCCGACCGTGCCGCAGGCCGGAGTGATCGCCACCAGACCGGCGACGCAGCCGGAGGCCGCACCCAGCATCGACGATTTGCCCTTCGACAAGGATTCGCCGGCGATCCAGGACAGCGCTGCCGCAGCCGGCGCCAGCAAGGTGTTGATCAGCGCCAGCGCCGCGCCCGAATTGGATTCCAGGTTGGAGCCGGCATTGAAGCCGAACCAGCCGACCCACAGCAGCGATGCGCCGACCATGGTCAGCGTCAGCGAGTGCGGCGTCATCGATTCCTTGCCGTAGCCGATCCGCTTGCCGACCATGTAGGCGCCGACCAGGCCCGCCACCGCCGCATTGATATGCACCACGGTGCCGCCGGCGAAGTCGATCGCGCCCATCTTGAACAGATAGCCGTCGGCAAACCAGACCATGTGGGCAATCGGCAGATAGCTGAAGGTAAACCAGATCGCCGCGAACAGCAGCACCGCGCTAAAGCGGATGCGTTCGGCGAAGGAGCCGACGATCAGGCCGCAGGTGATGGCGGCAAAGGTGGCCTGGAATGCGATGAACACGAATTCAGGGATTTTTACCCCGGCGGTAAACGTGTCCGCCAGCGAATCCTTGTCCACTCCCAGCAAGAACAGTTTGTCGAAGCTGCCGATGAAAGCGTTGCTGCCGGAAAATGCCAGGCTGTAGCCGTAGACCGCCCACAGGATCACGATCAGCGCAAACACCACGAATACCTGCATCAGCACCGACAGCATGTTCTTGGCCCGCACCAGGCCGCCGTAAAACAGCGCCAGGCCGGGAATCGTCATCGCAATCACCAGCACGGTGGCCATCATCATCCAGCCGGTATCGCCCTTGTCGACGGTGACGGCGACCGCCTCAGTCGCGGCCCGCGCAACCGGCGCCGCCAGCAGGGCGCCCAGCGCCCAAAATCCTGCGTGTAATTTTTTCATCTGGATTTCCCTTTGGAATATATATGCCTGATTTAGAGGGCTTCTTTGCCGGTCTCACCGGTACGGATGCGGATGACCTGCAGCAGGTCCTGGACAAAAATCTTGCCGTCGCCGATCTTGCCGGTGCGCGCCACGGTTTCAATGGTTTCGATCACGCGCTCGACCAGGTCGTCGTCGACTGCCGCTTCGATCTTGGTTTTCGGCAGGAAGTCGACCACGTATTCGGCGCCGCGGTAGAGTTCGGTATGACCCTTCTGGCGTCCGAAACCCTTGACTTCGGTAACAGTGATGCCATGCACGCCGATGTCCGACAACGCTTCGCGTACCTCGTCGAGCTTGAAGGGCTTGATGATTGCAGTAATGATTTTCATGTGAACCTCGATTGGCAGGTGGTGAAATAATCTGTTTCAAATCATCATTAGCAGAACTCGTGCCAGCTCCATGGGGTATGATTTTGGCTGGCATTATGCCGGCCGCAGCCTGGGTATTGATTGCACAGAGCGCTGCATGCACCATCATCGGGCGCTTGCGCCAGGAACGCCCCAAACATTGCACCAAAATTGTGCGCTTGACCATGACGGGAAACAATATGAACAAAAGTAATTTTTTGAACGACTTCCAGAACAAGATCAACCAGGTGCTGGAAAACTCGCCGGCCAAGGGGCTGGAAAAGAATGTCAAGGCGATGCTCAACCAGGGTTTTGCCAAGATGGATCTGGTCACGCGCGAGGAATTCGAGATCCAGACCCAGGTGCTGGCGAAAACCCGCGCCAAGCTCGAAGCGCTGGAAACCCGGGTGGCCGAACTCGAAGCGCTGCTCAGGCAGCAATAATCCCCGGCTCCGGCCGCTGCATCCCCGTTTGCCCGATTCATCCTCCATTTTCTGCGCTCATGACTTCAGCTCTTTCCGGCTTTCGCCCTATCCATAAAATCCTGGTTGCCAACCGTTCCGAGATTGCCATCCGCGTGATGCGCGCAGCCGCTGAACTGGGCATCCGCACGGTGGCGATTTACGCTGCCGAAGACCGCTTCGGGCTGCATCGCTTCAAGTCGGACGAGAGCTATCTGGTGGGCGAAGGCAAGAAGCCGATCGCCGCCTATCTGGACATCGACGACATCATCCGGATTGCGAAAGAAGCGAAAGTCGATGCGATCCATCCCGGCTACGGCTTCCTGTCGGAAAACCCCGACTTCGCCGACGCCTGCGCGGCCAACGGCATCGCGTTCATCGGCCCCAAGTCGGAAGTGATGCGCACCCTCGGCAACAAGGTCGCCGCCCGCAAGGCTGCGGTCGCGGCCGGGGTGCCGGTGATGCCGGCCACCGGCGCATTGCCGCATGACATAGAGGAAGCGAAGAAGCTGGCGCTGGAAGTCGGCTATCCGCTGATGCTCAAAGCCAGCTGGGGCGGCGGCGGGCGCGGCATGCGGGTGATCGAAACCGAAGCTGAGCTGCCGGATCAGCTGGAAATGGCGCGGCGCGAGGCGCTGGCCGCGTTCGGCAACGACGAGATGTACCTGGAGAAACTGGTGCGCCGCGCGCGCCATGTCGAAGTGCAAATCCTGGGCGACCGCCACGGCAACCTGGTGCATCTGTTCGAGCGCGACTGCACCGTGCAGCGCCGCAACCAGAAGGTGGTCGAGCGCGCGCCGGCGCCGTATCTGGACGACGCCAACCGCGCCGAACTGTGCGAGGCGGCCCTGCGGCTGGGGCGCGCGGTCGGCTACACCCATGCCGGCACCGTCGAGTTCCTGATGGATGCCGACAGCGGCAAGTTCTATTTCATCGAAGTCAATCCGCGCATCCAGGTCGAGCATACGGTCACCGAGCAAGTCACCGGCATCGACATCGTCAAGGCCCAGATCCGCATCTGCGAAGGCGCGGTGATCGGTTCGCAGGTGGCCGCCGACGGCATCCCGCTGGCCGGCGTGCCGCCGCAAGCCGAGATCCGCCTGAACGGCCATGCGCTGCAATGCCGGGTCACCACCGAAGACCCGGAAAACAATTTCACCCCCGATTACGGTCGCCTGACCGCCTACCGCAGCGCGGCCGGCTTCGGCGTGCGGCTCGATGGCGGCACCGCGTATTCGGGTGCGATCATCACCCCGTACTACGATTCGCTGCTGGTCAAGGTGACCACCTCCGGTCCGACCTCGGACGAGGCGATTGCGCGCATGGACCGGGCGCTGCGCGAATTCCGCATCCGCGGCGTATCGACCAACCTGCAGTTTCTGGAAAACGTGATCAACCATCCGCAGTTCAAGTCGGGCCAGTGCATCACGCGCTTCATCGACACTACGCCGGAACTGTTCAAGTTCGCCAAGCGGCGCGACCGCGCGACCCGCCTGCTGCGCTTCGTCGGCGAAGTGGTGGTCAACGGCAATCCGGAAATGAAAGGGCGCACCAGTCCGGCAGGCATCCTGCCGCATCCGATCCTGCCGAGCTCAAGCCGCACTGCGCCGATTCCCCCCGGCAGCCGCGACAAGCTGCGCGAACTGGGCCCGGAAAAATTTGCGCGATGGATGCTGGAGCAGCCGCGCGTGCTGCTGACCGACACCACGATGCGCGACGCCCACCAGTCGCTGTTTGCGACCCGCATGCGCACTGCCGACATGCTGGCGATTGCGCCGTATTACGCGCGCACGCTGCCCGAGCTGTTCTCGCTCGAATGCTGGGGCGGCGCGACGTTCGACGTCGCGCTGCGCTTCCTGAAGGAAGATCCGTGGGATCGGCTGTCGCAACTGCGCCAGCGGGTTCCGAACATCCTGTTCCAGATGCTGCTGCGCGCCTCCAACGCAGTCGGCTACACCAACTACCCGGACAACGTGGTGCAGCACTTCGTGGCCCAGGCGGCGAAGGGTGGGGTCGATGTATTCCGCGTGTTCGATTCCTTGAACTGGGTCGAGAACATGCGGGTCGCGATGGATGCGGTGATTGACGCCGGCGCGCTGTGCGAAGGCACCATCTGCTACACCGGCGACCTGCTCGACAAGGGGCGTCCGAAGTACGATCTGAACTATTACGTGACGATGGCGAAAGAATTGGAGCGCGCCGGCGCCCACATCATCGGCATCAAGGACATGGCCGGCGTGTGCAAGCCGGAAGCGGCGCGCATGCTGGTCACCGCGCTGAAACAGGAAGTCGGCCTGCCGCTGCATTTCCATACCCACGACACCAGCGGCATCTCGGCCGCTTCCGTGCTGGCAGCGATCGAAGCCGGTTGCGATGCGGTCGATGGCGCGATGGACGCGATGAGCGGCCTGACCTCGCAGCCGAACCTGGGGTCGATCGCGGCGGCGCTTGCCGGCAGCGCGCGCGATCCGGGCGTCGACCACGATGCGATGTTTGCGATCTCCCAGTACTGGGAAGGGGTGCGCCGCAACTATGCGCCGTTCGAGGCCGACATCCGCTCCGGCACTTCGGACGTGTACCGCCATGCGATGCCCGGCGGCCAGTACACCAACCTGCGCGAACAGGCGCGCGCGATGGGCCTGACCCACCGCTGGAACGAAGTCTCGCAAGCGTATGCGGACGTCAACCAGCTGTTCGGCGACATCGTGAAAGTCACGCCGACCTCGAAGGTGGTCGGCGACATGGCGCTGTTCATGGTCGCCAACGACTTGACCAAGGACGACGTGCGCAATCCGGACAAGGAAATCGGCTTCCCGGAATCGGTGATCTCGCTGTTTAAGGGCGAACTGGGCTTCCCGCCGGACGGCTTCCCGAAGGAACTGGAACACAAGGTATTGCAGGGCGGCCAGCCGCTGCAAGGGCGGCTCGGCGCTACGCTGCCTCCGGTCGACTTCGGCGCGGCGCGCGGCGAAGCCGAGAAAAAGGTCGGGCGCGCGATCAGCGAGCAGGAATTGGCGTCCTACCTGATGTACCCGAAAGTGTTTTGCGACTACGCGGAACACCGGCGCCACTACGGCGACGTCAGCGTGCTGCCGACCCCGGTATTCTTCTATGGCTTGCAGGAAGGCCAGGACATCTCGATCGACATCGACCAGGGCAAGACGCTGGTGCTGCGCCTGCAGGGGCAAACCGAGGTCGCCGAAGAAGGCCAGAGCAAGCTGTTCTTCGAGCTCAACGGCCAGCCGCGGCTGGTGCGCATCGACCGCGCCGGCGCGGTCAAGGCGGTCAGCCACCCGCAGGCACAAGACGGCAACCCGCTGCACCTGGGCGCGCCGATGCCCGGCATGGTGGTGACTGTGGCGGTCAAGGCTGGCCAAAAGGTCGCGAAAGGCGATCCGCTGGTGTCGCTGGAAGCGATGAAGATGGAAACCATGATCCGGGCCGAGCGCGATGTGCTGGTCAGGCATGTCCACATCAAGCCCGGCGCAGTGGTCAGCGCGAAGGATTTGCTGATCGAATTCGGCGCCTGACGCATACCGTAATTCAATCGTTAGCCGGTCGGCTGCGGGCCACGCCTGCAGCCGACCGAAACCACTGAAAACCCGCCATGAGCCTAGCCGTCCTGAAAAGCCGCGCACTGACCGGCATGCACGCCCCGGAAGTCACCGTCGAGGTGCATCTGGCCAATGGCTTGCCGAGCTTCACCATAGTCGGGCTGCCGGAAACCGAGGTCAAGGAATCGAAGGACCGGGTCCGCGCCGCATTGCAGAATGCGCGCTTCGAATTCCCCGCCAAGCGCATCACCGTCAACCTGGCGCCGGCCGACCTGCCGAAGGAGTCGGGCCGCTTCGACTTGCCGATCGCGCTCGGCATTCTGGCCGCCTCGGGCCAGATTCCGGGCGACACGCTGGACCAGTACGAGTTCGCCGGCGAACTGTCGCTGTCGGGCGCGCTGCGCCCGATCCGCGGCGCACTGGCGATGACGTTTGCGATGCACAAAAATGGTGCAGGCTGCCGCCAGCGCGCGTTCATCCTGCCGCGCGCCAGCGCCGACGAAGCGGCGCTGGTGCCGGACGTGACGATATTGCCGGCCGACTCCTTGCTGCAGGTGTGCGCCCACTTCGGCGCCACCGATGCCGGCGCCAGGCTGTCGCCGCATCTGGTCAGTGCGCCGGTGCGGCGTCCGGAATACCCGGATTTTGCCGAGGTGAAAGGGCAGGTGCAGGCCAAGCGGGCGCTGGAAGTGGCGGCGGCCGGCGGCCACAGCGTGCTGATGGTCGGTTCTCCGGGCACCGGCAAGTCGATGCTGGCCGCGCGCTTCCCCGGCATCTTGCCGTCGATGACGGAAGATGAAGCGCTGGAATCGGCCGCCGTGCAATCGCTCACCAGCGGCTTTTCGATCGCGCGCTGGAAGGTGCGGCCGTACCGGTCGCCGCATCACACCGCTTCCGGCGTGGCGCTGGTCGGCGGCGGCAGCGTGCCGCGTCCCGGCGAAATTTCGCTGGCGCATTGCGGCGTACTGTTTTTGGACGAACTGCCGGAATTCGGCCGCAGCGTGCTGGAAGTCTTGCGCGAGCCGCTCGAGTCCGGCCGCATCACCATTTCCCGCGCCGCGCGGCAAGCCGATTTCCCGGCCCGCTTCCAGCTGATCGCGGCGATGAACCCCTGTCCCTGCGGCTTCCTCGGCCACGCATCCGGCAAATGCCGCTGCACGCCGGACATCGTCGCCCGTTACCAGGACAAGATCTCCGGCCCGCTGCTGGACCGCATCGACATGCAAATCCAGGTCGGCGCGTTGCCGCACGAGGATTTGCTCAGGCAAGCCGACGGCGAAGCGTCAAGCGCGGTGCATGCCCGCGTCGAGCAAGCGTTTGCGCGGCAATTGAAGCGGCAAGGGAAGGGCAACCACGCGCTCTCGAGCGGCGACATCGACGCCCACTGCAAGCCCGACGCAGCCGCCGAACAATTGCTGCGCGCCGCGATGATCCGCCTGAACTGGTCGGCCCGGGCCTACCACCGGGTGCTGAAGGTGGCGCGCACCATCGCCGACCTGGCCGGCCACGACACCATCGGCAGCGCCCACGTAGCGGAGGCGATCCAGTACCGGCGTGCGCTGCGCGAGCATTGACCGCAGCCAAGCCCAAAATTCAGCTGCTACCTGTCTGTTAATTATGAAAATTTTCAATCCATCGATGCGTCTATCGCAGCCGTGCAGCAGTCGGCCACGGCGTCGACTGCCATGTTGATCGGTATCCTGTGCGCGCTCGGCGCGGGCCTGATGTGGGGCCTGGTTTTCGTGGCGCCGGTATTGCTGCCGGATTATCCGGGCAGCGTGCTGTCGTTCGGGCGTTATATCGCGTTCGGCTTGATCGCGCTGGTGCCGGCCTGGATCGGCCGCAGGCAGATCGCGGCGCTGTCGCGGGCCGACTGGTGGGTGGCGTTGCGGCTTTCGCTGGTGGGCAATCTGCTGTATTACGCGGCGCTGGCCAGCGCAATCCAGTTGTCCGGCGCGCCGTTGCCGACGCTGCTGATCGGCACCTTGCCGGTGGTGATTTCGATCGCCTCGAATACTGCGCCGGGCCGCGCGGCGGATGCGGTGGCCTGGCACCGGCTGCTGCCGGCGCTGGCGGTGATTGGCACTGGCTTGCTGCTGGTGAATGCCAGCGAACTGGAGCAGCTGGGTGCCGGCCGCACGCTGACGCAGTATTGGCAGGGTTGCGCGCTGGCGCTGCTGGCGCTGGCTTGCTGGACCTGGTATCCGATGCGCAATGCGCGCTTCATGCAGGCCCATCCGCAGATCCGCTCGTCGACCTGGGCCACCGCGCAGGGGCTGGCGCTGTTGCCGGTGGTGCTGCCGGGTTTTGTCCTGTATGGCGTGATTGCGGATGCCGGCGGCGGCAGTTATGCGTTCCCGCTGGGGCCGCGCCCGGCGCTGTTCGTCGCCATGATGCTGCTGATCGGCCTGTGCGCGTCGTGGCTGGGAACCATGTTGTGGAACCATGCCAGCCAGCGTTTGCCGACCTCGCTGGCCGGACAGCTGATCGTGTTCGAGACGCTGTCGGCGCTCGCGTATGCCTTCCTCTGGCGCGGCACAATGCCGTCCGCGCAAGTGCTGGCCGGCATCGCGCTGCTGATCGTTGGGGTAATATTGGCGATCCGGACCTTCCGCCGCCCCGCTTGAACCATTTATACTAAAAAAACCGATGACTGCGTTTTCGCTTGTTCCTACGCTTTCCCTGTTGCGCCTGGCTGTGCCGATGTTGCTGTCGGTCTTGCTGACGGGCTGCAGCCCGAGCCTGAACTGGCGTCAGGTGCAGGGTGCCGATGCGCCGTTTGCGGTGCTGTTGCCGGCCCAGCCGGCCACCCTGTCGCGCGCCATCGATCTCGACGGCATCCCGGTCACGATGTCGATGACCGCAGCCGAAGTCGATGGCGTCACTTTTGCGGTCGGTGCAGTCGTCCTGTCGGACCCGGCGTTGGCGCCGAAGGCGCTGCAGGCAATGAAACTGGCGCTGGTGCGCAATATCAACGGCAGCATTCAGAGCGAGCAGGCGACCGCAGCCGCGCAAGCAGCCGGCACCAGCAGCAGCATCGATATCGTCGCCACCGGCAGCATCGGCCGCAGCAATCAACCGGCCCGGCTGCTGGCGCGTTTCGCGGCGCGCGAGCGGCGCGTCTACCAGGCCGTCATGGTCGGCCGCAGCAGCGCGATGGATGCGATCGGCGCCGATGCTGCCGACACCTTTTTCACTTCTTTCAAACTGCACTGACATGACTTTTACGACCTGGATCACGTTCTTTTTTGCCGCCTGCATCATCGCCGTTTCGCCCGGCTCCGGCGCGGTGCTGTCGATGTCGCACGGCTTGTCGTACGGCGTCAAGCAAACCAGCGCCACGATTGCCGGCCTGCAAGCCGGCTTGCTGCTGATCCTGCTGATTGCCGGCGCCGGCGTTGGCTCGATTTTGCTGGCTTCCGAAGTCGCCTTTAACCTGGTCAAGACCGTCGGCGCCTTGTACCTGGTGTATCTGGGCGTGAGCCAATGGCGCGCCCGGGTCGAGGCGCGCCCCGAGACCGGGACTGCACTGCCGCAATCACACCCGCGGCGCAGTGCGGTGCCGAGCTTACGGCGCCGCTTCCTGACCGGCTTTCTGACCAATGCGACCAACCCGAAAGGGATCATCTTCATGGTTGCGGTGCTGCCGCAGTTCATCACCCAGCAGGCGCCGCTGCTGCCGCAATTGCTGATCCTGGGCGCCACCATGTGCGCGATCGATCTGGCGGTGATGCATGGCTATGCGTTTGCCGCGTCCGCGATGCAGCGCTTTTTCCGCGACCCGAGCATGGTCCGGCGGCAAAACCGCTTCTTCGGCGGCGTGCTGGTGGCGGTCGGCGCCGCGCTGTTTTTCGTCAAGCGCAGCGCCCCGGCGTAAATATATACACAGCACTGTATTTTTGAATGCGCACTCAATAATTGCTGAAAATGCATGATAATTGCATATACTCCTATTAATAATATAAGAATAGGCATTAACCGGGACGGAAAAACATGACACTACGGATCATCGCCAGCGGCGGCACCTTCGACAAGCATTACGACGAGCTCGCCGGCCAGCTCGGCTTCGGCGACAGCCATCTGCCGGCAGTGCTCCAGCGCAGCCGCATCACGCTGGAACACACGCTCGAAGTGCTGCCGCTGCTCGATTCGCTGCAGATGCAGGACGCCGACCGCCAGCGCCTGCTGGACAGCTGCCGGCAAGCGCCGGAAAGCGCGATCGTCATCATCCACGGCACCGATACCATGCGCGACAGCGCGGCGGCGCTGGGCGCGGCCGCGCTCGACAAGACGGTGATCCTGACCGGCGCGATGATCCCGTATGAGATCGCCAATTCCGACGCGCTGTTCAACCTCGGCTTTGCGGTCGGCGTCGCGCAAATGCTGCCGGCCGGCGTCTTCGTTGCGATGAACGGGAAAGTGTTCGACTGGGACAAGGTGCAGAAAAACCGCAGCGCCGGGGTTTTCGAAGCTTGCTAGACGACTTTGAACCGGAATTCATACTGTATTATGTATTTTTAAAGTTGCACTGAATTATTGCGGGAGATGCAATGAAATTTGCCATACTCCTGCATTGTTAATATATAAGAGGGGCGCGAAACCGGCGCAGCGCGAGCGCACGAAAAACGCGGCTTGCACCCGCCCTGCCAACCCGGACCCATATGAAATACCTGGCCGCATATTCGGATGACATCAGGACCCAGGTCCGCACGCTGCTGGCGCAGGACCGGCTGGGCGCGATTCTGCTGCAGAAATACCGCCGCCTGCACGACATCCGCACCGACCGTGCGCTGTACGATTACGTGATTGCGCTGAAGAACGACTTTCTGCGCAATGCCGCGCCGCTGTCGAAGGTCGCGTTCGACAGCAAGATCGAAGTGATCCAGCATGCGCTGGGGCTGCATACCGCGATCTCGCGGGTGCAGGGCGGCAAGCTCAAGGCCAAGCGCGAAATCCGGATTGCCTCGCTATTCAAGGAAGTGCCGCTGGAATTCCTGAAGATGATCGCGGTGCATGAGTTGGCGCACCTGAAGGAGAAGCAGCACGACAAGGCGTTCTACCAGCTGTGCACCCATATGGAGCCGGACTACCACCAGTACGAATTCGACCTGCGCCTGTACCTGACGCAGGTCGATGCGCACGGCAAGCTGCTGTGGCCGGGCAGCGCCGGCACTGCGGCAGAAAAGACGCCGCGGCCATAACACCCGATCGACCTTCGATTCTCTGCTTCATCAACCAATATATAAATACTATGCAACCTATCAGTGGCACCCCGATTCCGTGGTACGACATCGCCGGCATGGTTTTCCTGGCCTGCATGTGCCTGTATTTCGGCCTCGCCGCTGGCAGTTTTTCTGCCAGCGCACGGCAAAAACTGCCATCCTTCGTGTTCAACCGCCCGGTTTGTTTTTTCCTGACCGCCGCCTTCTTGCTGATGGCCTTGGCCAGACTGATGGGATGGTTTTAAACTGGAAACGGCAATCGACCGGTCTAGCGGTCGACTGCCGTTGCAGGTTTAAGTTGCAGGTTTAACTAAGTGCCGATGCACTGATCGCCGCCGCTCAGCGCGCGCTCCTCGTGCAGCAGGCTGCGGTTCTGATCGACTGAAAACCGGCCCACGCCAAGCGTCTTGAGGATGCCGGCGGCCGCATCCAGCGTTTGCGATTCGCGGATATCTTCGCGCGCGGTGTGCAGTTGGCAGGGTGCCGCCTCGGGATCCCGATAGGCGTGGATTTCCCATGCGGTGCCGTTCCAGAACAGCGTCCACTGGAATTCGGCGCCGGTTGACATTGCAGTGCGAAAATATGCGATATCGGTAGTCATGACAGTCTCCTCTTTTGAATGGTCTGACTGTGGTTTAGGACGCGACTGTTGTTTTGTCAAACAACTTCTATGTTTTGTCGTGCAAATCAGCATTAATGCACCGATTAGGCTCGCATATTGTTGAACAATGAAAGAATCCATGATGTCTTCTGATACGAGTACGCGCCGGGCTGTCATCATCGGCGGCGGTCCGGCCGGCCTGATGGCTGCCGAAATGCTGGCCCAGGGCGGCCCGGCAGTGAAAATTCAGGTTGACCTGTTTGACGCGATGCCCTCGGTCGGGCGCAAGTTTTTGCTGGCCGGCAAGGGCGGCATGAACATCACCCACGCCGAGCCGATGGCCGCGTTTTTGTCGCGCTACGGCGCGCGCCGGGCGCAGATTGCGCCGCTGCTGGACGCTTTCGGGCCGGATGCGCTGCGGGCCTGGGTGCATGGGCTGGGCATAGACACCTTCGTCGGCAGCTCCGGCCGCGTGTTTCCGGCCGACATGAAGGCGGCGCCGTTGCTGCGCGCCTGGCTGCAGCGCCTGCGCGCGGCCGGGGTGCGCTTTCACATGCGCCAGCGCTGGCTCGGCTGGGATGGCGAGCGCGCGCTGCGCTTTGCCGGCCCCGATGGCGAACAGCTGGTCAAGCCGGACGCGGTGCTGCTGGCACTGGGCGGCGGCAGCTGGGCGCGGCTCGGCTCGGATGGCGCCTGGCTGCCGCTGCTGGCAGCGCGCGGGGTCGATGTGGCGCCGCTGCAGCCGTCCAATTGCGGTTTCGATTGCGCCTGGAGCGCGCATTTCAGCAGCCGCTACGCCGGTTCCCCGCTGGCTCCGGTAGCGCTGAGCATTACTGATGGCAACGGGCAAGTACAGCGCAGGAAAGGCCAGTTCGTGATCACCGAAGGCGGGGTCGAAGGCAGCCTGATCTATGCGTTCTCGGCACAGATCCGCGACGCCATCGCCGCCCGCGGCAGCGCCACCGTCACGCTCGACCTGGCGCCCGACTGGACCCAGGAGCGCGTCGCGGCAGAACTCGGCCGCCCACGCGGCGCGCGCTCGCTGGCCAGCCACCTGCAAAGCCGCCTCAACATCACCGGCGTGAAGTCCGGACTGCTGCGCGAACTGGTCGGCAAGGATGATTTCGCCCGGCCGGAAGTGCTGGCCGCCAAAATCAAGGCGCTGCCGCTGACTTTGCATGCGGCGCGCCCGATCGATGAGGCGATCAGCAGCGCCGGCGGGGTGCGCTTCGAGGCGCTGGGGCCGGATCTGATGCTGCGCGCGTTGCCGGGCGTGTTCTGCGCCGGCGAAATGCTGGACTGGGAAGCGCCGACCGGCGGCTATCTGCTGACCGCCTGCTTCGCCAGCGGCCGCGCGGCCGGACTGGGCGCGCTGGACTGGTTGCGGCGCAACGCTTAATGTGCCGGCGGCGTACCAAGGATAAAATCGAGCAAGTCTTCCTGATTTAGAGCACACACCTTGAAAACAATGACCACCCTGCCAGCGCCGCACTGCACGCAATATGGCGATGCCGGGATCGAATGGCTCAACAGCCAGTGTTTTTGCCTCAGCCTCGATGCCAAGGCCCTGCACCGCGCGCTCGAATCCGAACTCGGCGCGCCCGATCTGGTGACGCTGGTGACAGAACGCTGCCCCTACCTGTTTTCCGCCCAGCCGGCGTTCGTGTCGGGTGCGCATATCGCGCGCATGTTGGAGGTGATCCGCGCGGTCGAAGCGGTGATTGCCCTGCCGGCCTGGCGCGAGCAGATCCTGGCCGACGCACCGGCCATCGCACAAGCTGCTGCCGGCGGTGCGCAAGGGGTGTTCTTCGGCTACGACTTTCATCTCGACGACGACGGCGTACGCCTGATCGAAATCAACACCAATGCCGGCGGCGCAATGCTCAATGCGGTGCTGGCCCGGGCGCAGCGCGCCTGCTGTCCTGAAATAGAGGGGATGGTGCCGACACTGGCCTCGGTCGATGCGCTGGAACAGCGCATCGTCGACATGTTCCGCAACGAGTGGGAACTGTCCGGGCCGGTTGGGCGAACGCGGCCGCTGCAGACCATCGCGATTGTCGATACCGCGCCCGAGCAGCAATACCTGTATCCGGAGTTCCTGTTGTTCCAGCGCCTGTTTCAAAAGCATGGCATCCAGGCAGTGATTGCCGATCCCGGCGCACTGGCGCTGCGCGACCGCGTGCTGTGGCACGGCGACACTGCGATCGACCTGGTCTACAACCGCCTCACCGATTTCCTGCTCGGCGCACCCGCGCATGCGGCATTGCGCAGCGCCTACCTGGAACACGCGGCGGTCGTCACGCCGCATCCGCAGGCACATGCGCTGTACGCCGACAAGCGCAACCTGGCGCTGCTGTGCGACGACCGCCGGCTGCAGCAGCTGGGCGTTCCAGTTGCGACCCGCGCAGTTCTGGTCGACAGCATTCCGCGCACCGAAGTGGTCGAGCCCGCCAATGCCGAACGCCTGTGGAATCAACGGCGCCAGTTTTTCTTCAAGCCGAGTGCCGGTTTCGGCAGTCGCGCAGCGTATCGTGGCGACAAACTCACCAAACGCGTATGGCAGGAAATCCTGCAAGGCGAGTACGTGGCGCAAGCGTTTGCCGCGCCGCCGCAGCGCACGATTGCGCTCGAAAATACGCCGCAGGTGCTCAAGTTCGATCTGCGCGTCTATGTGTACGATGGCCGGATGCAATGGGTGGCCGCCCGCCTGTATCAGGGCCAGACCACCAACTTCCGCACCCCGGGCGGGGGTTTCGCACCGGTGTACCAGCTGCCGATAGCAATTGACGACAAAGGCGAGCGGACATGAGCGCGGTGCACCAGCATGACCACTCCCATACTCCGGCGCAATTCGGCCGTGCGTTTGCGATCGGCATTGCGCTCAACACCGGGTTCGTCGCAATCGAGGCATTCTACGGCTGGAAAGTCGATTCGCTGGCGCTGCTGGCCGATGCCGGCCACAATCTGAGCGACGTGTTCGGGCTGGTATTGGCATGGGGCGGCGCGCTGGCGGGACGGCTGCGACCGGACCTGCGCCATACCTACGGCTGGAAGCGCGGCTCGATTCTTGCCGCCTTTGCCAATGCCATTTTGCTGCTGGTGGCAATGGGTTCGCTGGCGTGGGAAGCGCTGACCCGGCTGCAGCTGCCGCAGTCGATGCACGGACAAACCATCATGCTGGTAGCCGGCATCGGAATCGTCATCAATTCCGCGACCGCGCTGCTTTTCATGCGCGGGCGCAAGGACGACTTGAACATCCGCGGTGCCTTCCTGCATATGGCCGCCGATGCGCTGGTATCTGCCGGCGTAGTGGTGGTCGGCGCAATGTCGCTGTGGTTCGGATGGAACTGGCTGGATCCGGTGGCCAGTCTGCTGATCGCCGCCGTGATTGTTTTCGGCACCTGGAGCCTGTTCCGGCAAGCGCTGCATCTGTTGTTCGACGGCGTGCCGGAAGACATTCACCTGCCGGAGGTGCGCGCTTGCCTGGAATCGCTGCCCGGCGTCGAGCGCGTGCACGACCTGCATGTGTGGGCGATGGGTACTTCCGATACTGCGATGACCGCACACCTGGTGATGCCGTCAGGCTATCCGGACGATGTTTTTTTCCAGCGCGCGGCATGCGAACTGCATGACCGCTTCGGCATTGAACACGTCACCTTGCAAGTGATCAGGAAACCTTTCACCGTTTCCTGCGGCGCGGATTCCAGCATCGGGTCCTGATCTGCCAGCCGGGCGCGCAGGGTGTGGTCGGTGACAGGCTGCCAGGGAAGCCGTCACGTGATTTTTCGGCGGCAATTCCCGGCTGCGTGTCATTTTCCTGCACTGTCACGATGGTCGGCTGGTACTGACGCTTCAAATCAAGGCGGCCGGTTCGGTCATGCTGCCGGATCGACTGCCTTCCGAAGGCTTACGGCATGACCGCCGACATCCGCTCGTAATCGAGTATCTTGATGCGCCGGCCGGACATCGCAATCAGGCCTTCTGTGGCCAGATCGTGAAACAGCCGCGACAGGGTTTCCGGCGTCAGGCTCAGGCGCGAGGCGATCAGCGATTTCTTGGCTACCAGCTGGATATCGTCGCTGACCTCGCGCCGGCTTTGGCGCAGCAGGTATTCGGCCAGCCGCTGCTTGGCGGTTTGCGAGTAGCCTTCGATATCGCGCACCAGGCTGTAAAACTGGCGTCCGACGCAAGTCATCAGTTCGCGCGAGAAGTCGAAATTCTGCGCTGCCACGCACATGATCGCAGCGCGGTCGACGTGCAGCAGCATCGAGTCGGTGGTGGTCCTGACCTGCGCGATATGCGGGCGATCCAGCAGCATCTCGCCCAAGCCGAAGCAGGTATTCTGGCCCAAGATTTCGAGGATTTTTTCGGTGCCCTGCTTGGTGTGCAAGACGATCTTGACCTGCCCGTAGACGACCCAGAACGCGCCATGGGAAGCCTCGCCGTGGCCGACGATCTCGGTATGGGCCTTGGCCTGCGCCGATCTGGTGCTGAACAGGATGTCGTCGAGTTGCTGCTCGTCAAGCATTCTGAACAAGCTGGTATTGGCCAGGATGTTTTTCAGATTGGAACTGTCGTCATGGGGTGTGGATAATGCGGGTATCACAATTTCGTCCTTCATTCCGTCCTTGCATACTGCGATTAGTGCAGCAATTCGTGTATTTTCCGATCTGGATATCGTAAAAATTGCGGGAGATCATGGACAACGATAGTAGCGATATGGTATTCCCACATACATGATGTAGATCAATTTTTTGCCGATGCGCTCGATTGCGCTCTGTCGTAACTCTTCAGTACGGCATCCGGTAACGGTATCCCTGGTAATTCAGCACCACTGCGCCACGCAGCATTTGTTCCAGGACCAGGCCGGGCGCGACGGTATCGCCCTCGCGCAGCAACTGGTTGTTGATCAGCAGCGAGCGCTCGGCCCGGATGCTGGAATAGATGTAGCCGCTGATGACCAGTGGCGGAATCTCTCTTTGGATCTGGGGCGGCAGTTCGCGCAGCGTCTGCAGTTCAAGCTCCGGCGCAGCGGCGGGTGAGGCGGCTGCCGGCAGCGGTTTTTTTGCGGGTGCGGCTGCGACCGCGGCCGGCCGTGGCTGCGGTCGCGCTGCGCTGGCGGTTGCGGCTTTCGGCTTGTTTGCTTTTGGCGCCGCCGCCATCGGTGCGGGCGGCACCGGCGCGGCGCGCACCGGCACTGCTGGCGCAATTGGCGGCGCCGGTACAGCGGCTGCCACCGGCGCGCTTGGCGGTGCCAGCGACAGCGTAGTGAGCGGCTGCCAGGGCCGGAACCAGGCCAGCGCGATCAGAGTCGCGGCCAGCGCTGCCAGCGCACCCCAGCGCGCTGCACGGCGCCACAGCGGCGCGCGCTGATTCGGGGCGGCGGTGAACACCGCTGCTGCATGAATATTCGGCAGCGCGCCCAGCGTGCGTTGCGCTTCGGCCTTCTTCAGGGCATCCAGAATGTATGACATTATTTCTCCTGCTGCGCAGTCGCGACGCCGGCCCGGCTTAGTCGCGGCTCATCGATGCCGGCGGCGCGGTTCAGATACATGAAGGTCATCGGACCGACCATGCCGTCGGCGACCAGCCCGTGGGCGCGCTGGAATTGCTGCACCTGCTGCGTCAGGGCCTGGTCGTATGCCCGGCCGGACGGTTGCGCAAGCTGGGCGGCGATCCAGTCTACTTCGGGGCCTTGCGTACCGGGGCCGAATACCAGGCCGGCGATGTCGCGCGCGGTCGGTGTGCGCCAGAAGGTCACCAGCTGACCGCGGAATTGCGCCTCCAGTTCGGCCAGCGGCACAGTTCTGCTGATGTCGCCGGTAAGCAAGGTGGCGCTGTCAGCAGTCAGACCGGTCAGCAGCGCATAGTAGGCGGAGCCGCTACGGTCCTGCAGGGTCAGGATCGCAGGGCGATCGAGTTGCGCCAGTGCCGCCAACCCAATATCGCCGGCAACATGACAGGCCACGCGTTGTTGCTGCACGGACTGGCAGGGCGGCCCGTCCGGCAATGTAAATCCCCACAATTGCGCTAGTTGCCGGTACGCATCCTTGCGATCCGGCCAGCCCGCATCAGCCTGCAGCGACGCCGTTGCGGCAATCGGCGGCGCAGGATTGGCGGGCGCGGTCCGCTTGGCCGCGGCGAGTGGTGCGGGTACGGTGTTGCCGCCCTTGTCTGGCTGTCGCTGCAGGTTCCAGCCCAGCGCCAGGGCGGTGGCGATGATGCTGCCGGCCATCACCCAAGCCAGCGCAGGACGGATCGCGGGTGCTGCCGCCGGTACAGCAGCGCCGAACACTTCACGCGCCGCCTGTCTGACTATCGCGCGATCGACCGTGTGCCTGTTTTCGGCGTAGGCGCCCAGCAATGCGCGGTCGCACAGCAGATTGATGCGGCGCGGCACTCCTTGCGTGAGCCGATGAATCTGCCGCATCAGCGGCGCCGGAAATACCGTGGCGACGAGCATGCCGGCCACCGCCAGCCGATGCAGGATATAGCGCGCGGTGTCCGGTGCCGTCAGCGGCCCCAGGTGGTAGCGGGCAATTACGCGCTGCGCCAGCTGTTCGAGTTCGGGCCTAGCCAGCATGCTGCGCAACTCGGGCTGGCCGATCAGGATGATCTGCAGCAGCTTGCTTTGGCTGGTTTCCAGATTGGTCAGCAGCCGCAATTGTTCCAGCACGTCGGCCGACAGGCTTTGTGCTTCATCGATGATCAGCACATTGTGCCGGCCCCCGGCGTGGGCGGCCAGCAAATAGCCATTGAGTGCATCGACGAAATCCTTGACCGATGGAGCAGCGCCATCGGCGTTGCGCGGCAAGCCGATGCCGAATTCGGCGCAGATCGATTGCAGCAATTCCAGTACCGTCAGTTTCGGATTGAAAATGTAGCCGACGTTGCAGTTGGCCGGGATCTGTTCCAGCAGGCAGCGGCATACCGTGGTCTTGCCGGCGCCGATTTCGCCGGTCAGCAGGACGAACCCGCCGCCGCTGTCGACGCCGTACAGCAAATGCGCGAGCGCCTCCCGATGCTGCTCGCTCATGTACAGATAGCGAGGATCGGGGGCGATCGAAAACGGCGCGTGTTGCAAGTTGAAGAATTGGGTGTACATGGCAGCCTGTGTGATTCAGCGGCAAGGCTAGCATAAAGCTGTACACGAAGTGGGTTAGATAGCGCGATGGGCGGGTCGGGAATTCCGGGTACCTTTGCGCCAGATCAACCGGATTGCTAAAACGTGGCCGTCAATCTTGTCTCCGCAGGCAATTCATCTTATTTTAAGAATGCAAAAATAATTTCCTTAAAGAAATACCGTGCAACCGGCCGGGATTATTTCTTGTGTCCCATGATGTATCGCTTTCTTGGAATTCCAAATAATTACAGGAGAAACTATTTTGGATAATCAACCGGTATTACTTACCGCATGCAAAGAAAATTTCGCGGCACAATGCAATTTGACGACCTCGCTGAGCCAGACGGTTCTAACCGGCCTGGTGAAACTGCTCGAATTGAACATGAGCACCATGCAAACCGCATTCATCGAATCCGCGGCCGCCGCCAGGCAATACCTGTCGACCGAGCCGAAAGAATGGCTCGCGCTGTCGGTCGTCCATTGCCAGCCGACAGCGGGCAAGGCGTTCGACTATGCGCGCCACGTGTCCAAAATCGTGTCCGAGACCCAGACCGAACTCAACAAGGCCGCTGAACTGGAAATCGCCGAAACCAGCAGCAAGATCTTGACCATCGTCGATGCTGTCGCCAACAGTACACCCGCTGCGGACACGGCGGCGCATATGAAAGTGCCGAGGGGCAAAGCCGCCGCAAAATCCGGCGTTGCCGCAGCTGCATGAAGCCGCAGCCGTGAAAAATTAGCGCTCGGGCCGCAAGCGCAGCAGCTGGCCGCGGCTTTCGTCAGTCAACACATACAGCAAGCCGTCCGGCCCTTCGCGCACGTCGCGGATGCGCTGGCCGAGGTCTTGCAGCAGCCGTTGTTCGCGCACCACCTTGCCATCGCGCAATTCAAGGCGGGCCAGATATTCGAACTTCAGCGAGCCGACGAACAGGCTGCCCTGCCACGCCTTGCCATAATGCGCGCTGCGTAAGAATGCCATGCCGGAGGGCGCAATCGACGGCGTCCACTGGTGCAGCGGCTGCTCCATGCCGGGTTTGGCGCTCAGGCCGGCGCCGATCTTGCCGCCGCCGTAGTTTTCACCGTGGGTGATGACGGGCCAGCCGTAGTTCTTGCTGGCCTCGGGGCGGTTGATTTCATCGCCGCCCTGCGGGCCGTGTTCATGGATCCAGAGCCGCCGGTCCGGTCCCAGCGTGGCGCCCTGAATGTTGCGATGGCCGGTGCTCCAGATTTCGGGCAGCGCGCCGCTGTTGCCGACAAACGGGTTGTCCGGCGGCACCGATCCGTCCTTGCGCAGCCGCAGCACCTTGCCGTGGTGGTTGTCTAGCGTTTGCGCATCCTGCATCCGGGAAAAGCGCTCGCCCAGCGTCAGGAACAGCGTGCCATCGGCATTCTCGACGATGCGGCAGCCGAAATGCGCGCGGCTGGCGACCTTCGGCTGCTGGCGAAACAGCACCGTAACCTGCTCCAGCCGCCTTGCATCGGCAGACAGGCGGGCCGCAGCCAGCGCGGTCGAGTTTGCGCCGCCGAAACCCAGGATGCCGTCGCCAGCCGGCTCCGCGTAGCAAAAATACAGTGTGCGGTTGCGCGCAAAATCGCTATCGGCTAGCAGATCGAGCAAGCCGCCCTGGCCGACCGCATCGACCTTCGGCACGCCGGCAATCGGCGCCCCGACAGTCCCGTCCGGCTGTATCAGCCGCAGGCGCCCCGGCCGTTCGGTGACCAGCATGCGGCCGGCGCCGATGAAGGCCAGCGCCCACGGATGCGCCAGATCCCTGGCCAGCACCTCGACCTGCAACGTCGGAGCCGCGCTCTGGGCGCAGGCTGCAGCACCTATCCCGGCCATTCCGGCCAGCACGGCGGCTGCAGCGAAAAACCGGTGCTGTTGAAAATTCAGGCGCAATGACGACCCCCTTGTTTGACGTGAAAGTTGCGCTATATCGACGGTTTGATGTTCTGGTTTTGCCGGAACAGGTTGTGCGGGTCGTACTGATTCTTCAACTGCACCAGCCGTTCGTAGTTGGGGCCGTAGGCCGCTGCGATGCGGTCGCTTTCATCCTGGGTCAGGAAGTTGACGTAGACGCCGCCGCTGGCGAAGGGCGCTGCCGCATCGAAGAACTCGCGCGACCACCCAATGCACTTGCCGTCTTCTGCCGGGTCGTCCCAGCGGGCGTGCACGTTCATCACGTACAGCGCATCGCGGTGCGCATAGGCGGTGGCGTCGGGCGCCGGCCGGCTGGTCTGGCCGCCGATCAGGCCGAGGAAGATTTCGCACTGCGGCCCCGGAAGACTGCCGGCGTAGCGGATCACGGTGTCGATCGCATCATCGCCCAGCGCCGAAAAATTGTGCGATTTCCAGTAATTGCGCGCACCCGGCGTCAGCAGCGGGTCGAACGCCTTTTGCCAGGCACTGTAGGGCATGCCTCCGATGTGCTCGCCGCAGGGCTGGCCGAAGCTGCGCAGCGGTTCGATCGCGCGCTGGCCGTCTTCAATCGCGCCGGCGTAGAAAATGGCGAACACCACGACTTCCTTGCCATGCACGTCCGGCGCCAGGAACGGCAGCGGCGGCGCCTTGCGCAGCACCGTCCAGACGCTCAGCTCTTCCGGCATGGTGGCGACGAAATCGCGGTAGCGGGTCAGCACCTGTTTGGCCTGCTCGAACGGGAATACCAGCAGTCCGGCCAGCACCTCGGGGCCGAGCGGATGCAGCGCGAACTCGAACAGCGTCACAACGCCGAAGTTGCCGCCGCCGCCGCGGATCGCCCAGAACAGCTCCGGATGCTTGGCGGCGCTGACCCACAGCCGCTTGCCGTCGGCGGTGACGACCTCGGCCGCGACCAGGTTGTCGACCGACATCCCGTGCCTGCGCGACAGCCAGCCGAAACCGCCGCCCAGCGTCAGGCCGGCCACGCCGGTGGTGGAATTGATGCCCAGCGGCGTGGCCAGCCCGAAGGCCTGCGCCTCATGGTCGAAGTCGGCCAAGGTGGCGCCGGCTTCCACGTAGCCCAGGCGCGCTTCCGGATCGACCCAGACCGATTTCATCAGCGACATGTCGAGCATCAGGCCGCCGTCGCAGACTGCGTTGCCGGCGATGTTGTGGCCGCCGCCGCGCACCGCCAGCAGCAGATCGTGCTCGCGTGCAAAGTTGACTGATGCCATCACATCGGCCACCCCGGCGCAGCGCACGATGATGGCCGGGCGGCGGTCTATCATCGCGTTCCAGACTGCGCGGGCTGCATCGAAACCCGGATCGTCCGGCAGCAGTAATGGTCCGCGCAGCGTCGCGCTGAAATCCTCAATCACACTATCGTTGATGCTGGCCATCATGCACCTCCACAGAATTGGATTCGCCCGTCCCTTAGCAGTATGGTGATGTTTTTTGCGCCGATTTTGATATGTATCAGCAGCGCGTTTAGCGAATCGATATCGGCCTATCCTGCCGGCATTTAAATGCCTGTCCAGCGGCAAATATCGCTGCTCATCGCATTTTTTCAGGATGCGGAAAGCAGTCATATTTGCCGTCGGCAACGATTCCTGTTCTGCCCTTGAAAAAAGCAATTACCCGATTTATCGTATAATTTCGGCTTACGATTCAGCGCCGATTTGAGAAACAGCTTGCGGGCGCAACGGGGCAGCGATCATCGCCGCCCCGCCATAAATACAGCTAAAGTGGAAGATGACCCGACCCGCTTTAAGGAGACCGATTACTCCTGGCTAGTCGGGTTTTTTGCTTTTTGAGAACGACACTATGACACGCACCGCGATCTGCCCTACCGAAGCCATTCTGCGCGACCTGCTCGCCAAACGGATCCTGATCCTGGACGGCGCGATGGGCACGATGATCCAGCAATACAAGCTGACCGAAGCAGATTACCGCGGCGGACCGGACGGGCGTTTCGCCGCTTTCGCCGCGCCGGCGTCAGCCGATGGCACGGCGAATCCGCGCGAACTGTTCGTCAAGGGCAACAACGAACTGCTGTCGCTGACGCAGCCGCAGATCGTTTCCGAAATCCACGAACAGTATCTGGCCGCCGGCGCCGACCTGATCGAAACCAATTCCTTCGGTGCCACCTCGGTGGCGCAGGACGATTACCATATGGCGCATCTGGCTTATGAAATGAACCTGCAGTCGGCCAAACTGGCGCGCGCCGCCTGCGACAAGTATTCGAGCGTCGACAAGCCGCGCTTCGTCGCCGGCGCGCTGGGGCCGACGCCGAAAACCGCGTCGATCTCGCCCGACGTCAACGACCCGGCAGCGCGCAACGTGACTTTCGACCAGCTGGTCGCCGCGTATCTGGAACAGACCCGGGCGCTGGTCGAGGGCGGCTCCGACGTGCTGCTGGTCGAAACCATTTTCGACACCTTGAATTGCAAGGCGGCGCTGTTCGCGATCGACACTTTCTTCGAGGAATCCGGCCAGCGGCTGCCGATCATGATTTCCGGCACCGTCACCGATGCGTCGGGCCGCATCCTGTCGGGCCAGACCGTGCCGGCATTCTGGAATTCGGTGCGCCATGCGAAGCCGCTGACGATCGGCCTGAACTGCGCGCTGGGCGCCGCGCTGATGCGCCCGTACGCGGAAGAGCTGTCGAAGATCGCCGACACCTTCGTCTGCATCTATCCGAACGCCGGCCTGCCCAACCCGATGAGCGATACCGGCTTCGACGAGCTGCCGGCCGACACATCCTCACTCTTGAAGGATTTCGCCGAGAGCGGCTTCATCAACATCGCCGGCGGCTGCTGCGGCACCACGCCGGCCCACATCAAGGCGATCGCCGAGGTGGTCAAGGAGATTCCTCCGCGCCGGATTCCGCAGACCAGCCATGCGATGCGGCTGGCCGGGCTGGAGCCGTTCGTGATCGACGCCGATTCCTTGTTCGTCAATGTCGGCGAGCGCACCAACGTCACCGGCTCGAAGGCGTTCGCGCGGATGATCTTGAACGAGCAGTACGATGCGGCGCTGGCGGTGGCGCGGCAGCAAGTCGAGAACGGCGCCCAGATCATCGACATCAATATGGACGAGGCGATGCTCGATTCGGTCGCCGCGATGACGCGCTTTCTGAACCTGATCGCGTCCGAGCCGGACATCGCGCGGGTGCCAATCATGATCGATTCGTCCAAATGGTCGGTGATCGAAGCCGGGCTGAAATGCGTGCAGGGCAAGGCGGTGGTAAACTCGATCTCGATGAAGGAAGGGGAACAGGAATTCCTGCGCCAGGCCAAGCTGTGCCGCCGCTACGGCGCGGCGGCGATCGTGATGGCCTTCGATGAAAAAGGCCAGGCCGACACCTTCGAGCGCAAGACCGAAATCTGCAAGCGCGCCTACGATTTGCTGATAGACAAGCTCGACTTCCCGCCGGAAGACATCATCTTCGACCCGAACATCTTCGCGATCGCGACCGGCATCGACGAGCACAACAATTACGCGGTCGATTTCATCAACGCGACGCGCTGGATCCACGAAAACCTGCCGCATGCGAAGATTTCCGGCGGCGTCTCGAACGTCAGTTTCAGCTTCCGCGGCAACGATCCGGCGCGCGAAGCGATCCACACGGTGTTCCTGTACCACGCGATCCAGGCCGGCATGACGATGGGCATCGTCAACGCCGGCATGGTCGGCGTCTACGACAACATCCCGTTTGAGCTGCGCGAGCGGGTCGAGGACGTGGTGCTGAACCGACGGGAGGACGCGACCGAGCGGATGATCGAAATCGCCGGCACGCTGACCGCCGGCGACAAGAAAGAGGAAGCCACGCTGGAGTGGCGCAACGGCACCGTGCAGCAGCGGCTGTCGCATGCGCTGGTCACCGGCACCACCAACTGGATCGTCGAGGATACCGAAGAAGCGCGGCAAGAATTGCTGCACAACGGCGGACGGCCGATCCATGTGATCGAAGGGCCGTTGATGGATGGGATGAACATCGTCGGCGACCTGTTCGGCCAGGGCAAGATGTTCTTGCCGCAGGTGGTCAAGTCGGCGCGCGTGATGAAGCAGGCGGTCGCGCATCTGATCCCGTTCATCGAGGCTGAAAAACTGCTGGAAGAACAGCGCACCGGCATCGTCGCCAAGCCGAAAGGCAAGATCGTGATCGCCACCGTGAAAGGCGACGTGCACGACATCGGCAAGAACATCGTGTCGGTGGTGCTGCAATGCAATAACTTCGAAGTGGTGAACATGGGCGTGATGGTGCCGTGCTCCGAAATCCTGGCCCGGGCCAAGGTCGAAGGCGCCGATATCGTCGGACTTTCCGGCCTGATCACGCCGTCGCTGGAAGAGATGGCGCATGTCGCCAAGGAAATGCAGCGCGACCCGCATTTCCGGATGCTGAAGATTCCGCTGATGATCGGCGGCGCGACCACTTCGCGCGCCCATACAGCAGTCAAGATCGCGGTCAATTACGAAGGACCGGTGGTGTATGTGCCGGACGCTTCGCGCTCGGTATCGGTCGCGCAGTCGCTGCTGACGCCGGAATCGCGCGACCAGTATCTGGCCGACATCGCCACCGATTACGAGCGCATCCGGGTCCAGCATGCGAACAAGAAGGCGGTGCCGATGCTGTCGCTGGCACAGGCCCGCGCCAACAAGATGCGGGTTTCGTTCGAGGGCGAATGCGCGCCGGTCAAGCCGAAGTTCATCGGCCGCCGGGTATTCAAAAACGTCGATCTGGCCACCATCGCGCAATACATCGACTGGGGTCCGTTCTTCCAGACCTGGGATTTGGCCGGACCTTTTCCTGCGATCCTGCAGGACGAGGTGGTCGGCGAAACCGCCACCAAGGTGTTTTCCGAAGGGCAGGCGCTGTTGAAGCAGGTGATCGAAGGCCGCTGGCTGACCGCCAGCGGCGTCATCGCGTTGCTGCCGGCCAACAGCATCAACGACGACGATATCGAAATCTATACCGACGACACGCGTACCGAAGTCGCGTTCACCTATTACGGCGCGCGCCAGCAGACCGAGAAGCCGGTGATCGACGGCGTCGCGCGTCCGAACCAGTGCCTGGCCGACTTCATCGCGCCGAAAGCGTCCGGCGTCAAAGACTACATCGGCATGTTCGCCGTCACCGCCGGCCTCGGCATCGAGAAATACGAGAAGCGCTTCGAGGATGCGTTCGACGATTATTCATCGATTTTGCTGAAATCGCTGGCCGACCGCCTGGCCGAAGCGTTCGCCGAGCATCTGCACGAGCGCGTGCGCACCGACTTGTGGGGCTATGCGCCGCAGGAGCAGATGAGCAAGGACGCGCTGATCAAGGAAAGCTACAAGGGCATCCGCCCGGCGCCCGGCTATCCGGCCTGCCCCGAGCATACGGTCAAGGCCGACATGTTCAGGCTGCTGCAATGCGACGAGATCGGCATGCAGCTGACCGAGTCGTTCGCGATGTATCCGGGCGCTGCGGTATCGGGCTTTTACTTTGCGCACCCGCAGTCGAAATACTTCAGCGTCGGCAAGATCGGCAGCGACCAGCTCGACGACATGGTGGCGCGGCGCGGCGCCAGCAAGGACGATGTCGAGCGCTGGCTGGCGCCGAATCTGTAGCGGGTGACCCAGCGCGGCCTTGATTGGCTGGCGCTGCCATCCACGTCGATCCGGCATGCACGTTGCCGGAACAGGGAAACAGGCGCTAGCGGCAAAAGTAATCGTAGATCACCGGCTGGCCGCCGTGCTCGACGACAAACGCATCGACACAGCCGGCATTGTCTTGCTGCCCCTCATACACCACCACCGAGGCTTTCCACGGGCGGTACGCGGGAATATTCATGATCATGCCCGGTGCGCCAAAGGCCCGGATCAGGTCTTCGTACGGATGACCGACCCAGCTCGACTGCATGCGTTGCTCACGCAGGTCGCGGGCATGCGCGGCGGCATTCCGGCTGTCCGGTCTCGCCGCCGGCATGCCGGCGCATCCTCCCAGCAGCATACAGGCGAGCGGCAGGCTCAATCGTAAAGAACGGTATCTGGAGGCCATTAGCGCCTATCCTCGGTCAATGATGAAACAGGCGCTGGCGCCCTGGGTTGTATTCGCAGCGCAGCTTTTCCAGCGCGAGCATTGACAATCTGACAAAAACTTGTATTTCATTAATGTTTTGCATTCTAGAAAAATGGCGTGATGATGTTAATTCAATCATTTTCCGGCCACACAATATCAGCTTGCAGGATGGGGCTGCACTACCATCTATCGTAAGATTGTTTAAACGCAAGTTTTGTGGTGGCAACAGTGACGTATTCTCAATCAATACACCCTTAATAAATATCACGCCACGACATGATAAGTTTTGACGATATCAAGCTGCAAGTCGGTACCCGCTTGCAGATCATGCTCAAGCGCGGCGCGCGACAGTTGATCTATTACACCTCCCTGATCGGCTATGTGAGTGGTGAGTACCTGCTGATGAAAATTCCGTTTGAGGATGGGCTTTCGGTGCCGATACGGGCCGGCGAGCGCCTCACCTTGCGGGTATTTTCCGGGATGAACGTGTTTACCTTTGTCTGCAACGTGGAATCCGTTTTCCTCAGCCCCCGGTTCTACATGCATCTCACGTTTCCCGCTGAAATCCAGGCCACCGCATTGCGCAAGGCGGTCCGGGTCAAGGTCGATTTGCCGGTGCAGATCGAGGGGTTAGCGCAGAGCGGCACCATTGTCGACATCAGCGTGGACGGTGCGCAGATCGCTGCAGAGCGCGCGCTGGGCGAAGCGGAAGCGAAGATTGCGCTGTCTTTCACGTTTCAGATCAAGCCGACCAATCAGGAAGTGCGGATCGAAACCATTGCCACGATACGCAGCCTGCGCGAGTTGCCCGCCGCAACAAAGGACGCGCCGGTACGTTTTTCCCACGGTGTTTTGTTCGACGATATCGACCCGACCAAGCAGGTGATGCTGCAGAACCTGGTCTACGAATCCCTGCTGGGGCTCAAGTCTGAATTGGATTGATTGGGAGTATATCTAAATATTACTGTATTGCCGCATGTAAAGCGTACATGTCATAAAATACACATACGTAGTATATTTATACGCTGCAGGCTATTCCAGAACTACATGCTTCACTCCGGCATCCCGTCGACAAACATTTTCAGCTCGCCCGGCGCAAACTGAATCCAGTTCTCGTTGGTCGTCAGCGGTTCGGTGACGATGATGGCGACGCAGTCTTGCGGGGTCGTGACTTGCGAGAAGTCGACGCTGACGTCCTCGTCCGATAGCTTCGCGGTGGCAAACGGGTAGCGCCGCACGATGTAGTGCAGCTTGGTCGAGCAGTGCACGAACAGCGCATCGCCGTCCGACAGCATCATGTTGAAGCTGCCGTGGCGGGCGACTTCGCTGCACAGTTGCTGCAGCGCGATCTTCAATTCGGCGTTCGGCGGCCGCTGCTTGCCGAAGCGCTGCCGCAACTGCTGCAGAAGATAGCAGAACGCGTATTCGCTATCGGTGCTGCCGACCGGGTGATAGGCGCCGCCCAGCCCTGGTGCGAAATCCTTCAGCTCGCCGTTATGCGCGAACACCCAGTAATGTCCCCACAGCTCGCGCACGAATGGATGGCAGTTTTCCAGCGCCACCGTGCCATGGGTTGCCTTGCGGATGTGGGCGATGACATTCTTGGACTTGATCGGATAGTGTTTGATCAGTTCGGCGATCGGCGACGCCACCGCGGCCTGGTGATCGACAAAATGGCGCACCCCGTTACCTTCGAAAAAAGCGATGCCCCAGCCGTCTTTGTGTTCATCGGTACGGCCGCCGCGGGTGGCGAAGCCGGTGAAGCTGAAAACGATGTCGGTGGGGACATTGCAGTTCATTCCGAGCAGCTGGCACATGGCGTGAAGTCGATTCCAGAAAACGCGTTGAGAAGTATTGATGACACCGATTGATGACAGCGATTGATGACTACGGTAACACGCGCCGCCGCTGCCGTATAGCGCTGCGTATCGGGGCTTCGCATGCCGCTGGCGCCGTCGCAGGCGGGCCCGGATCAGGCCGCATGATCTCAATTTTTCGGCCAGTATTCATGGAGTGCCACGCATTCTATGCGGGAAACCATATATTGCGCAATATACCCAATAGAGTATAAATATATGCAGTGTGCTATCATCAAGTTCGTGCTTTGGCCTGGTCGCCTTAGCGGCCGGGCCTTGAGTTCAAATAATTGACCAAGGGAGGCACACCACCGTGGCAAAGCAAATCTGCATCAATCATGTATTCAAAGTGTTCGGCGACGCACCGCAAGCCGCACTCGAACTGGTTCACCAAGGCGCCACAAAAGAACAGATTCTGGCACGCACCGGCAACTCGATCGGCGTGTTCGACGCCAGTTTCACCATCGAGGCAGGCGAAATTTTCGTCATCATGGGGCTGTCCGGATCCGGCAAATCGACGCTGGTGCGCATGCTCAACCGCCTGATCGAGCCGACCGCCGGCACCATCGAAATCGATGGCACCGACATCAACAAACTATCCGACCCGCAATTGCGCGCGTTGCGCCGCAAGGACATCAGCATGGTGTTCCAGTCGTTCGCGCTGATGCCGCACTTGACGGTGCTAGAGAATACCGCGCTGGGCCTGGAACTGGCTGGCGTCGGCCGCGCCGAGCGCACTGCGCAGGCCGCGCAGGCGCTGGAGCAAGTAGGGCTGGGCGGCTGGGGCGCCAGCTATCCGGACGAGTTGTCCGGCGGCATGCAGCAGCGCGTGGGCCTGGCGCGGGCGCTGGCCTCGGACCCGTCGATCCTGCTGATGGACGAGGCATTCTCGGCGCTCGACCCGATCATCCGCACCGAAATGCAGTCGGAGCTGCTGCGTCTGCAGCAAATCAAGCGCCGCACCGTGGTCTTCATCTCGCACGACCTGGACGAAGCGATGCGCATCGGCGACCGCATCGCGATCATGAAAGACGGCCATGTGGTGCAAGTCGGCACGCCGGACGAGATCCTGCGCAACCCGGCCGACGATTACGTGCGCAGCTTTATCTACGGGGTCGATGCGGCGGCGGTGTTCAAGGCCGCCGACATTGCGCGCAAGACGCAAATCGTGGTTTCCGAGCACGCCAGCCGCGGCTCGCGCGCGGCGCTCAAGATGCTGGAGGATCAGGACCGCGACTACGCTTACGTGGTCAGTCCGACCCAGCAATACCTGGGCGTGGTTTCGGCCGATTCGCTGCGGGTGGCGCTGCATGGCCATGTCGGACCGCTGGGCCTGGCCCATGTGCTGTTGCCGGACGTGCAGCCGATTGCCGCCGACACGCCGGTGAGCGAATTGTTCGGCCAGGTGGCGCAGGTGTCCTACGCGGTGCCGGTGGTGGCTGACAACGGGCGCTTTTGCGGCGCCATCAGCAAGACGACTCTGTTGAAGTTCCTGGACCGCGACACCCCTGTGGTGCCGGCGTCCTGACCCTGAAAGGTTTTTCGATGCAAAACACAGCCACCTCCGAGCTGCCGATTGACGCTGGCGCTAGCTCTTCTCCGTGGGATACCGCTGCGCAAGCCGCTCCGGCGGCAGTCGCCGACCCCTGGCTCAGCACTCCGGAGCCGGCAAGTGCCCCCGATACCGCCGCGCCGGCAGCCGATTGGCTCGATGCGCCGGCCGGCGCCGTGCCCGCCGATGACGGCAGCTGGCAGATCCAGCAACTGTGGGACGGTTCGCTGCCGGTCGAAGCCTGGATCAACCAGGGCCTGGGCTGGGTGGTGCAGAATTTCCGGCCGTTTTTCCAGACCGTGCGGGTGCCGATCGATAGCACGCTGACCTGGGTCGAGGCGCTGCTGCAAAGCGTGCCATCGCTGGCCATGGTGGCGCTGTTCGGCCTGCTGGCCTGGCAGTTTGCCGGCCGGGCGGTGGCGCTGGGCACGCTGGTATCGCTGGCGGTGGTAGTGCTGCTGGGGATCTGGCCGGAAGCGATGGTCACGCTGTCGCTGGTGCTGACCTCGCTGGTGTTTTGCCTGGTGCTGGGCTTGCCGCTGGGCATTTTGCTGGCCAGCAGCGACCGCGCCCAACGCATCTTGCGCCCGCTGCTGGACGCGATGCAGACCACGCCGGCCTTTGTGTATCTGGTGCCGGTGGTGATGCTGTTTGGCATCGGTAACGTGCCGGGCGTGATCGTCACCATCGTCTTCGCGCTGCCGCCGCTGGTGCGGCTGACCAACCTGGGCATACGCCAGGTGCGGCCCGACCTGATCGAGGCCGCGCTGGCTTACGGCGCCTCGCCGGCGCAAATGCTGCTGAAGGTGCAACTGCCGCTGGCGATGCCGTCGATCATGGCCGGCGTTAACCAGACGCTGATGCTGTCGCTGTCGATGGTGGTGATCGCCTCGATGATCGCGGTCGGCGGGCTGGGCCAGATGGTGCTGCGCGGCATCGGCCGTCTGGACATGGGGCTGGCCACCGTCGGCGGTCTGGGCATCGTGCTGCTGGCGATTTCGCTGGATCGCATCACCCAGGCTGCCGGCCAGCCGCAGCGCGGCGTGCGGCACTGGTGGCAGACCGGCCCGGCCGGGCTGGTGTGGCGCCTGCTGCGCCGCAGCGGCAAAGCCTCCGATGGCGCCGGACAGCCGGCGCCGCAGCATCTTACCTCCCATGCGCACTAACGCATGGTTCGCAAGCGCAACTGCTTGCCTCTGAACTGAAAGGAACCGATATGATGAAAACCATAACACCACGCCGCCTTGCGCGCACCCTGCTGGCCGGCTGCATGCTGACCCTGGCGGCCCAGGCATCAGCTGCGACCTCGCCCGGCAAGGACGTCAAGGTATTGCCGCTGCAGAGCCCGATTGCCGAAGAAACCTTCCAGACGCTGCTGGTATCGAAGGCGCTGGAAAAGCTCGGCTACGATGTGCAGCCGGTCAAGGAAGTCGCGTACCCGGCCGCACACATCGCGGTTGCCAACGGCGACGCCACTTTCATGGCCGACCACTGGAATCCGCTGCACGCTGACTTTTACAAGAACTCCGGCGGCGACGGCAAGCTCTCGCGCACCGGCGTGTACTCGGACAACGCCGCCCAAGGCTACCTGATCGACAAGAAGACCGCTGACAAGTACAAGATCACCAACATCGGCCAGCTCACCGACCCCAAAATCGCCAAGCTGTTCGACAGCAATGGCGACGGCAAGGCCGACATGACCGGCTGCGATCCTGGCTGGGGCTGCGAGGCGGTCATCGAGCATCAGCTTACCGCTTACAAGTTGCGCGCTTCGGTAACCCACAATCAGGGCAGCTATGCGGCGCTGATTGCCGACACCATCACGCGCTTCAAGCAGGGCAAGCCGGTCCTTTACTACACCTGGACCCCGTACTGGGTGAGCGCCCAGTTGCGCCCCGGGCGCGAGGTGGTATGGCTGGAAGTGCCTTTTTCGTCGCTGCCGGGCGAGTCGGCCAAGCTCGACACCAAGCTGCCCAACGGCAAGAATTACGGCTTTGTCATCAACAAGCAGCAAATCGTGGCCAACAAGAAGTTTGTCGCGGACAATCCCGCCGCCGGCAAGCTGTTTGAAGTGATGCAATTGCCGATTGCGGACATTAGTGCGCAAAACCTGCGCATGAGCAAGGGCGAGAACAAGCCCGCCGACATCGAGCGCCACGCCAACGGCTGGATCAACGCGCACCAAAAAACCTTCGACGGCTGGATTGCGCAGGCACTGGCAGCGGCCAAGAAGTAAGCCGAACCGCAGCTAAAAAAGCTGCCGGCGCCCGATTCAAGGACGCCGGCAGCTTTTTTAATGGGGCGCTGGTTGCAACCCTGCCAGGAATTTGCCTGCCTTATCCATGCTGTCAGGCCGCCGGCCAGTCATTTGCGCCCAGCAGAAAATTGCGCAGCGCAACCGCATTGTTATGTATTTCGTCATGGGCCGAAAACACCAGCGTGACCGGCTGCTGCTGCGCCAGCGTGCGCAATTGCGCCAGTGCTTCCGGCTGCTGCCGCAACTCCGCCGCATAGCGTTGGCAGAACTCCGGCCAGCAGGCCGGATCGTGGCCGAACCACTGCCGCAGCGCGGTGCTGGGCGCCAGATCCTTGGCCCATTGGTCGATCGCCGCATCTTCCTTCTTGACGCCGCGCGGCCACAGGCGATCGACCAGAATCCGTTGGCCGTCGTCTGCCGCCGCCGGCTGGTAGGCGCGCTTCAGGCGGATATTGGCTGCCGCAATTTTCATTGGTCCATTCAGCGCGCGGGCAACTTGGCGCCGATCATCCGTTCGAATTCGACTTCCGCGCGCAAGCTTTCCTGATCGCGGTAGATGGTTGCCACCGCCAGTTTTTGGCCGGCGCGCCGGTAGCTGATGATGCAGTCCCGGCTGTCGACTTCGAGCCGGCCATCGATTTCGACGCTATCCCATGTTGTCGCGTGGCCGACGTAGGCGAGGCTGAAATCGTATTGCTCGGTCCAGAAAAACGGCACCGCATCGAAGCGCTCGCGCTGCCCGAGCATATTGCGCGCGGCGGTCTGGCCCTGGCGCTCGGCCAGCACCCAGTGCTCGACCCGGATCGATTCGCCGCTGAGCCGGTCCGGCCAGCGCGCGATGTCGCCTGCCGCGAAGATGCCGGGGACGCTGGTTTCCAGGTAGGCATCGACCGTCACGCCGCGATCGATGGCCAGTCCGGCCTGCTGCGCCAGTGCCAGCGCCGGGCGCACGCCGATCCCGACCACCACCAGGTCGGCCGCCAGGTTTTCGCCGTTGCGCAAGGTGACGCCGTGCTGGTCGATGGCCACGGCCGCGGTGCCGAGATGGAAGCGCACGCCGTGCGCTTCATGCAGCCGGCGGATAAAGTTTCCGACTTCGGTCCCCAGCGTTTTTTCCATCGGACAGGCTTCCGGGCCGACCACATCGACTGCGATATTGCGCGCGCGCAGCGACGCCGCCACTTCGAGCCCGATGAAGCTGGCGCCGAGCACCACCGCGCGCCGCGCGGTCTGTGCGCGCGCCAGCAGCGCATCGCTGTCGGCCAGCGTGCGCAGATAATGGACATGCGTCAGCGTGCTGCCCGGTATGTCGAGCCGCACCGGCTCGGCACCGGTGGCCAGCAGCAGCGCGTCGAAGGCATGGCTGCTGCCGTCTTCCAGCGTGACCCGGCGGGCGGCGGCGTCAATCGCGCTGACCCGCGCATCGAGTCTCAAGTCGATGCCGTGCTCCGCATAGAATTTCAGCGAGCGCAGCGGATTGTATTCGGCCGGGGTGGTGCCAGCCAGATAGCTCTTCGACAGATTGGGGCGATCGTAGGGTGGGGCCGCATCGGCGCTGAGCATCGTGATGCGGCCGCCGTAGCCTTCGCGCCGCAGCATCTCGGCCGCCGCGTTGCCGGCCGCGCCGCCGCCCAGGATCACGATCGAGGCCGGCATTCCGGGCGCAATCGACAGCGGTTGCGGCGTCGGCTGCGCGCGCTTTTCTGCCACATACACGCTGCCGTCGCGCTGCTCGACTTGCCAGCAGGCGAGCGGCTTGAGCGCCGGCGCCCGCAATGCCGCGCCGCTATGCAGGCTGAAGCAGGCATGATGCCATGGGCAGCGCACGGTATCCCCGACCATCAGCCCGTCAGCCAGTGGCCCGCCGTAATGGGTGCAGAACGCCCCAACGGCAAAAAATTGCGCACCGCGCCGCGCCAGCAGCACCGGTTCGCCGTGCGCATGCCCGAGCAGCATGCCGCCGTCCGCGATGGCCGAGAGCGCCACGCCCTGGCCCAGATCGGGTCCGCTGAATTTCTTGCTGGTATCGTTCATGCGACCTCCGTTTTGAAAAACGATGTCCGCTACCGGCATGAAAAAAGGTGGTGTCCGGGTTCAAGCGGGGTTTCCGCGCATTCCGCATAGTGCACTTGGTATATTTAATACTGGCAATAAAAATATGCGGAAAACCGCATGAAAATCACGATACTCCTTGTGAAATTCATGGGGCGCCGGTTCGGTTCCTGCGCTGCGCGCGCTGGGTGGACCATGCAGGACATCATTTAATAAATTAGGACACCAGCGGTGATTGGTCAAATTGAATCGACACTTACTCCGCAAGTAGCGCGTTGATACGCGCCCGCACCATCGGAACCAATTGCTGCTCGAACCACGGATGGCGCTTGAACCACGGCTGATTGCGCGGCGACGGATGGGGCAGCGGAATGTAGTGCGGCGCGTATTCCTGCCAGGCGCCGACCGTCGCGGTCAGCGCCGCCTTGCGGCGGCGGCCCAGGAAGTGGCGCTGCGCATATTGGCCGACCAGCAGCGTCAACGCAATCTGCGGCATTCCGGCCAGCAACTGATCGAGCCAGAGCTGTGCGCATTCGCGCCGCGGCGGCAGGTCGCCGCCCCTGCCGCGGCCCGGATAGCAGTATCCGATCGGGATGATGGCGATGCGCGACGCATCGTAGAACGTCTCCTTGCCCACGCCCATCCACGCGCGCAGGCGCTCGCCGCTGGGGTCGTCCCACGGGATTCCGGTCGTGTGCACGCGCAGTCCGGGCGCCTGGCCGACGATCAGGATGCGCGCGCTGGCGCTGGCGCGCAGCACCGGGCGCGGACCCAGCGGCAGATCGGACGCGCATGCGCGGCACGCGCGCACCGCGTGCAGCAGCCGTTCCAGATCGCAGCGATGGTCCATCCGTTTCTCCGCTACCGATGCGCTGTGATCACGGCTCGATCAGATGACCGAGCTTGGATGCCTTGGTGCTCAGGTAGCGCTCGTTGAATGGGTTTCTTTTGATGATCAGCGGAATCTGTTCGGTCACCGTAATGCCCATTGCCTGCGCCGCATTGATTTTGCGCGGATTGTTGGTCATCAGGCGCAGTTCGGTGATGCCCAGCTGTTCGAACATCGGCTGGCACAGTGCGTAATTGCGCAGGTCCGGCGCAAAGCCGAGCTGCTGGTTGGCTTCCACGGTATCGGCGCCGCCGTCCTGCAGATGGTAGGCACGCAGCTTGTTGACCAGGCCGATGCCGCGCCCTTCCTGGCGCAAATACAGCAGCGCCCCGCGCCCTTCTGCGGCAATTTTTTGCAGCGCGGCTTCCAGTTGCGGGCCGCAATCGCAGCGCTGGGAAAACAGCGCATCGCCGGTCAGGCATTCGGAGTGGATCCGGGCCAGTACCGGCACGCCGTCCGCCACTTCGCCCAGCGTCAGGGCCAGATGTTCCTTGCCGGTGGCGACTTCAATGAAAGCGTGCATCAGAAAGGTGGCCCAGGGCGTCGGCAGCGCACAGCTGGTAATGAATTCCAGTGCCGGCTTGGCGCCGCCTTGCGCATCGTCAGAGGAGGACATGGTTATTTTCATGGGGGATCAAGGGCATGCCACAACGGTGCCATGTAACCCAATTACAGTGAGGGTGAGGGTGGAATTCTACAAGCGAAACAGGAGTGCCGCATCGTTAGCGTCACGGCCTGATTGGATCAAGCGCGACTTGGCAGCGCCATAAACTGTGGCCGGAGGCAAGATATTTGCGTTCGAACGGGGTAATCGGCGCGTTGGTTTGGTAGTGCTCGACAGCCGCTTGCGGCAGCCGGCGCAGCTGCTGCACTGCAGCAGCGAATTCCTCAACATAGATGCGCCAGTTGCTGCGGCATTCCAGCGCGCCGCCCAGCGCGATGATGGTCGGGAACACCGGATGCCCGTGCCAGCGGCGCCCGAGATGCGCGGCTTTCGGCCACGGATTCGGGTACAGCAGATACTGGCGCGCCGGTCGGATTTCCGCCGCCAACAGCAGGCGCCAGTAATCGACCAGATCGGCGCGCACCAGCATCAAATTTTGCGGCGCTGCAACGTCCCAACACGTGTTGCGCTGCAGCCGGTCAGCCGACTGGTCGATCCCGATCACGAAATGATCGGGGAATTGCGTCGCCAGGTGCAGCGTCGATAGGCCGACGCCGCAGCCGGTATCGAGTATCAGCGGCATCGGGCGCGTGGCGCCGCCGGCAGCGGCGCGCCAGGCGGCCATGCTGGTCTCGAACGCTTGGCGGTTGTAGGCGGTAATCGGTTTCCGGAAGACGCTGGCTGCGTGTTTGGCGACGGTCGCCGCCAATTGCCGGTGAATGCCGTCCTGGCTGCTGACGATGGGGGAAGAGTTGGCTTGCATGGCGGTGTATTTTAGCCCAGCCGCCGGTAGGCGCCGTCCGGCAGCCGCTCCACCAGACCGTCGAGTTCCAGCGTCAGCAACTGGGTGCTGAGGGTGGCGATATCGAAGCCGCTGCGCTGCGCCAGCGTATCCACATGCACCGGGTCGAATCCCATCGCGATCAGCAGCCGGCTGGTTTGCGGGTCTTTCGGGTTGGCGCTGGCTGGCGCCGGAGTGGCCGTGTCCGCAGCCGCCGTGGCAGGGGCCGGCGTGAAATGGCGCAATTCTTCCAGTATGTCCTGGGCCGACTCGACCAGCTTGGCGCCTTGCTTGATTAGCAGATGGCAGCCTTTGGACAGCGGGGAATGGATCGAACCGGGGATCGCAAATACCTCCCGGCCCTGCTCGGCGGCCATGCGGGCGGTGATCAGCGAACCCGATTGCAGCGCCGCCTCGATCACCAGCACGCCGCGCGCCAGTCCGGAAATGATGCGGTTGCGGCGCGGGAAATTGGCGGCGATCGCCGGCATCCCGAGCGGGTACTCGCTGACGATGCAGCCGGCGTCGGCAATCCGGTGCGCCAGATTGCGATTGCGGGCCGGATAGACGATATCGGCGCCGGTGCCGATCACCGCCACCGTCGATCCGGCGCCGCGCAAGCCACCCTGGTGGGCGGCGGCATCGATTCCTAGCGCCAGGCCGGAAATGATGGTCAGTCCGGCCTGGCTCAGCGCCTGCGAAAACTGGTCGGCGTTGGCAATTCCTTGCACGGTGGCATTGCGGCTGCCTACCACCGCCAGCGAAGCAGCCGACAGCAGCGCCAGCCGCCCTTTCGCATACAGCACCAGCGGCGGGTCGGGAATCTCCAGCAGCGCAGGCGGATAGCCGTCATCGGCCAGCGTCAGCACGTGATTGCCGGCCTGTGCGTTCCAGTCCAGCGTCTTGTCGATCAGGGCCAGCGTGGCGTCGGAGGGCAGCGCCAGCAGCGCATGGGCGACGCGCTGCGATACCACCTTGTGCAGTGCCGAAAAGCTGCTCGAAAAGATGCTCTCCGGCAAACCGAAGGCTGCCAGCAGCTTGCGCGCGGTCTCGGGGCCGACGCCGGGCGTTTGTTCCAGCCGTATCCAGAGCGCCAGTTCTTCCGGCTGTGCAGCGCCTGTCATCGCGAAAGCGGTACCGATTACTCGGGCGACCTGGCCACATCGCCGACCTGGACCGAGTCGGTGACTTGCATGATGAGCCCGTAAGCGACTCCGCCAAAGACCCGGAAAATGAACAGCGAACCGTATTGCTCGTCCGGCAGCTTGATGGTCTGGCCCTTGTCGGCCGGGTCCTTGATCAGCTGGCCGTAGCGCGACAATTCAAGCACGGTGCCTACATCGACGCCGTCATTGCTGCCGCGATTGATCGACACTACCTGGTTCTGGCCCGCATGCGTGACGCCGCCATAGATGGCAACGATGCGCGCAGCGACCGGGTGTTCCGGCGGATGCGGCATGTAATTCATGATCGGCGTCGGCGGTACCGGCAGCATGCGGTCGCCGGCGCCCATTTCTTCCTTGGATGAAACCACCGTGAAGGTGTGCGCTTCATTTTCCGCCCGGGCCGCGCGTTGCAGCTTGAGGGTGCCAAGATAGACCGCTTCAAAGCCGATGACGGCCTTGGTTTCCGGGTCTTTCAGCGGCTTGCCCGGACGGAAGGCCTGAAACGAGGTGCCGCCGTGCAGATCGCCGCGGACATAAGCCTTGTCATTCTTACCGAGGAATACGCGCCCTTCCTGGGCTGCGACAATGCGCAGGGTATCGTTGAGCTGGTTTTCTTCGATGATCAGCGGTTGCGACAGGAACGGTTCGATGATGCTGGCATCAATCGCCGTTACCGCATCCACGCCCAGACCTTCAGTGCGGATTCCGGGCAGCAGGCGCACGTTCGACGAGCCGCCGAGACCGGTCCGGGTTCCCAGCCGCAGCCGCCCGGCCGCGCGGTCGAAATACACGACCTGGCCTGGATAGATCCAGTGCGGATCACGGATCTGGTCGCGGTTCAAGCCCCATACTTGCGGCCAGCACCACGGATGCTGGAGGAATTTCCCGGAAATATCCCACAGCGTGTCGCCGCGCATTACCGTATGCTGATCCGGGGCATTCGGCAGGAATTCGCACGAGGCTGCCTGCGCGTTGGGTACAGCGAGCAAAACCAACGCGGCAAAAACAGAGGCGGCAGTCAATTTCAGGGCGATTGTGCTAAAATTTTTCATCGTGTTATCCAATGAGTGTGGCATGAATCGTAGTCGAGTTTAGTCGAGTACAAGCCACAAATGTGGTGTGTGCACACAAGTGGATGCATGGCAATACTTGCCAAATTGAATCAAATTCTGCCCATAAAACCTTGAACTAGCAAGAGAAAATCCTTTTCGGCACTCTGGTGCCATTGTGTCGTTGTGTAAAAGCCGTATGCCACTATTAAACATTCTGCGTTATCCCGATCCGCGCCTGCACAAGGTCGCCAAGCCGGTGACTTTTTTTGACGCGCGCCTGAAAAAGCTGATCAAGGACATGGCGGACACCATGTATGAAGCGCCGGGCGTCGGCCTGGCCGCATCGCAAGTCGATGTCCATGAACAGCTGGTGGTGATCGACACTTCGGATACGCAGGACGACTTGCGGGTATTCATCAATCCGGAAATCCTCTGGGTCAGCAGCGAGACCAAGGTGTATGACGAAGGTTGCCTGTCGGTTCCGGGGATCTATGATGGCGTCGAGCGCCCGGCACAGGTCAAGGTGCGGGCGCTGGATGCGGACGGCAAACTGTTCGAAATCAGTGCCGACGGCTTGCTGGCAGTGTGTATCCAGCACGAGATGGACCACCTCAAGGGCAAGGTGTTCGTCGACTATCTGTCCCCGCTCAAGCGCAACCGGATCAGGATGAAGATGCTGAAGGAAGAGCGCCAGCTGCAGCGGCGCGGATAGTCATCGGGGGCGTCACGCGCTGCCGGCATCAATCCTGGCCGATGCCCTGGCGATATGACTTGGCCTGGTTTTCGAGCCAATCCCGGAACTGTTTCAGGACCGCGCTTTCGGCCTGCTTTTCAGGATAGACCAGGTAATACGATTTGTTGTTGCCAAAATAATGGTCGGCAGGAATGATCAATTGCCCGCTCTTCAATTCGGATTCGATCAGGAAGCGCGGGATCAGCGCGACCCCCATGTCGTGCATTGCGGCCTGGGTCAGCATCGAAAACAGTTCATAGCGCGGCCCGGTCATATCGTGTTCCACCTGCAGGCCGAACGATTCGAACCAGGTATGCCAGGCATACGGCCGCGTGGTTTGCTGCAGCAGCGGATATTCCTGCACCTGCTGCGCAGTCAGCTGTTTGCGCGGCGCGATCAGCCTCGGGCTGCAGACCGGAACGATATCCTCCTGCATCAGGAAACACGCTTCGGTGCCCGGCCAGTTGCCGTCGCCGCAATGGATCGCCGCATCGAAGCCGGTGTCGCTGAACAGGAAGGGGCGGGTGCTGGTGGTCAGATTGATCGAGATATCCGGGTGCGCCTGATGAAATTGCGCCAGCCTGGGCATCAGCCACTTGGAGGCAAAAGTCGGCACGATGGCCAGTTCCAGGTTGCCGCCCAGCCCGCGCCGCGCCATCAATTCCAGCGTGTCGCGTTCTATCGCATCCAGCCGCAGCGCCACTTGGCGGCCATAGGTGCTGCCGGCCTGCGTCAGCGTCACGCCGCGCTTGCTGCGGTGGAACAGCGCTACGCCCAGGAATTCCTCCAGGCCGGCAATCTGCCGGCAAATTGCGCTCTGGGTCTGGCTCAGTTCCAGCGCCGCCTGGGTGAAACTCTGGTGCCTGGCGGCCGCTTCAAAAGCCATCAATGCCTTGGTGTTCGGGATTTTTCTGCGCATTTCAATGCCATTGGCTAAATCGATAAATTTTCCGGCGCGTGCGTAAAACGCACAAGCTGATGCATATTACGCGTTTGCGCACCGCCAGTCATTCTCGTACATTAGTCGGTACATAAACAGATCGACCAGGAGAACAAAATGAGCCAAAAAACGCGATTTCATTGGGACGACCCCCTTTTGCTGGACCAGCAGCTGAGCGACGACGAGCGCATGGTGCGCGATGCCGCCAGCGCCTACAGCCAGGACAAGCTGCTGCCGCGCGTGCTGGAAGCGTTCCGCAACGAAACCACCGACCCGGCGATCTTCCGTGAAATGGGCGAACTCGGCCTGCTGGGACCGACGATTCCGGAACAATACGGCGGCCCCGGCCTGAATTACGTCAGCTACGGCCTGATCTCGCGCGAAGTCGAGCGGGTCGATTCCGGCTACCGTTCGATGATGAGCGTGCAGTCGTCGCTGGTGATGGTGCCTATCTATGAATTCGGCACCGAAGCGCAAAAACAGAAATACCTGCCGAAGCTGGCGACCGGCGAATGGATCGGCTGCTTCGGCCTGACCGAGCCGAACCACGGTTCCGACCCCGGTTCGATGATCACCCGCGCCAAGAAAGTGGCGGGCGGCTACAGCATTTCCGGCACCAAGATGTGGATCACCAACTCGCCGATCGCCGACGTGTTCGTGGTCTGGGCCAAGGACGACGAAGGCGCGATCCGCGGCTTCGTGCTGGACAAGGGCATGAAGGGACTCTCCGCTCCGGCGATCCACGGCAAGTTCGGACTGCGCGCATCGATCACCGGCGAAATCGTGATGGACGGCGTGTTCTGTCCGGAAGAAAACGCGTTCCCCGACGTGCGCGGCTTGAAAGGCCCGTTCACCTGTCTGAATTCGGCCCGTTACGGCATCGCCTGGGGCGCACTCGGCGCGGCCGAGGATTGCTTCCATCGGGCCCGCCAATATGTGCTGGATCGCAATCAGTTCGGCCGTCCGCTGGCCGCCAATCAGCTGATCCAGAAGAAGCTGGCCGACATGCTGACCGAAATCACGCTCGGCCTGCAGGGCTGCCTGCAACTGGGCCGGATGAAGGATGCCGGCACCGCATCGGTCGAAGCCACCTCGATCATGAAGCGCAATTCCTGCGGCAAGTCGCTCGACATCGCCCGGATGGCGCGCGACATGCTGGGCGGCAACGGCATCTCCGACGAGTTCGGCATCATCCGTCACATGGTGAACCTGGAAGTGGTCAACACCTACGAAGGCACGCACGATATCCATGCGCTGATCCTGGGCCGCGCGATTACCGGCATCCAGGCATTTTCCTGACGGCATTGAGAGGGTAATCCGATGAGCCTGCTTCCCGACATCAAGGTACTGGATCTGACGCGCGTGCTGGCCGGGCCGTGGTGCACGCAACTGCTGGCCGATTACGGCGCGACCGTGATCAAGATCGAAAAGCCGGGGGTAGGCGACGATACCCGCCACTGGGGGCCGCCGTATGCGACGGATGCAGACGGCAACCCGACCAGCGAGGCGGCCTATTACCTGTCGGCCAACCGCGGCAAGCAATCGGTCACGCTCGATTTTGCCAAGCCGGAAGGCGCAGCGCTGCTGCGCCGGCTGGTCGCGCAAGCCGACGTGCTGATCGAGAATTACAAGGTCGGCAGCCTGCAGAAATACGGGCTCGATTACGAATCATTGAAGGTAATCAATCCGCGCCTGATCTACTGCTCGATCACCGGCTTCGGCCAGACTGGGCCGTATGCGGCGCGGCCCGGCTACGACTTCGCGATCCAGGGCATCGGCGGCCTGATGAGCATCACCGGCGAGCGCGACGCGTTGCCCGGCGGCGGCCCGCAAAAAGTCGGGGTCGCGGTGGTCGACGTGATGACCGGCATGTATGCGAGCACAGCGATCCTGGCGGCGCTGGCAAATCGCGCCAGCACCGGCGAAGGCCGCTATATCGACGTCGCGCTGCTCGACGTGCAGGTCGCGATGCTGGCCAATGTCGGGATGAATTACCTGGTCGGCGGCGCATTGCCGCAGCGCTGGGGCAATGCGCACCCGAACATCGTGCCGTATCAGGCGTTCGAGACCGGCGACGGGCAGATCGTGCTCGCGGTCGGCAACGACGGCCAGTTCGCCAGCCTGTGCCGGGTGCTGGGCCAGGAATGGAGTGCCGATGCGCGCTTCGCCAGCAATCCGGCGCGGGTCAAGCACCGCGATCTGCTGCTGCCGCTGATCAGCGAAAGCCTGAAGCAATGGCGCGGGCCCGAATTGGCGGAAGCGCTGGAAGCGGCCGGCGTGCCGTGCGGCCCGATCAACAATCTGGCGCAGGTATTCGCCGACCCGCAAGTGCAGGCGCGCGAAATGCGGGTCGATGTGCGGCATCCGAGTGCCGGCAGCGTGCCGCAGGTGCGCCATCCGGTGCGCTTCTCCGGCGACGCGACTGCGCCGATGCAGGCGCCGCCGACGCTGGGCCAGCATACCGACGCGGTATTGCAGCAGATGCTGGGCTTGCCAGCGCACGAGATTGCCGCGCTGCGGCAGCAGGGGCTGGTGTAACGCAGCCCGATCTCGGACGTCAGTAATCGCCTGAGTAATTGCCCGCATTTGTATTTATTCAGCCCGCGATAAGGAGTCTCTGAAAACCTGTCGTCCCCGCGCAGAGCCTGCCCTCGAATGCTTGAGTCGGGGGCGGGGATCCATAAGCCGGTGATTAGCCATGCGCCGTATGGATTCCCTCCTGCGCGGGAATGACGGTGGCATGTATGACGTTACCCTCTCAAAACTGCGCCTATCATAGGGGCCTGAACGGTTACCGGTATTTCACAATAAGGCGGGGTATCGATAAAAACAGGCGTTCTTGCGCAGGTATCTAATGCGACTTTAGAAATACGCACTGCTGTATGCAAACGGCCTACGCTTTGTGCGATTGGTTATTGCGTCAATTTTGAGATGCACGGAATGGCAGCGCTCGGCCAAAAACGAACGGCCACAGACGAATCGCGACCGGGAAGCGCGCTATCGATAGCGGAATCGATAGCGCTGGCAGTGCTAGACTACGCGCCTTACACGCTGGATCTGAACCCATGACGAACACAAAACAGCCTGCCGCGAAAAAAGCAGTCGATGCGCCTGCCGGACGCGCGGAAAATCCGTTCCTGAGTACCGCGTTTTACGCACGGATGCGCGATTACACCGAGCGTGACGCGGCATTCTCGAAAGAGTTGAAGGCGATCGCGGAATGCGGCGCAGGCAAACAGAGCAGCGACGCGCGCCTGGCGCCATCGCTGCAAGTTTTGCGCGGCGTGATTAAAAAAGGCTTGCCGCTCGAGGACATGCTCGGCCGCATCGTGCTGGGCGTCGAAGCGGGTCTGTGGGCACCCTGGTTGAGCGGATTCGGCATTGAACTGCGGGGCGTCAGCTACGCGAAGACCGGAGCGCGTAATGCCCGGCTGGCGCTGGACATCAGCCTGGCGTCCAAGGCCAACACCGCGTTCGCAAACGCCGGAATTCCCAATTGGCGCAGTTTGGTGGCGCAAGACTGTGTCCAGATCCAGGTCGAGAAGCCGACCGAGAAGACCCCTGCAAAGGCCTACGCCATTTTTACCCTGGACGCCACTGGCAACACTGGCAATTGAGCGTTGTCGCCGCACGGATGACGATATGTGTCCGGCTGGCTGCCGCAGACGGTGGGGATCGCTGGATGATGCATCGACAGCATGCATTTGACCGGGTTCGGCCGGATTTTCTGCCAAGAAAAAGGGGGGACTTCAATCCCTGAGAAAGTGGCCGCAAAATCACAAAAATGCTGGGGAATCCGCGGAATCATGGCGCTTCTTTATCACACCAGAAAAACGACATTCGTATTTTTTCTATAAAAATCAGTCACTTACAATAACATGCGTAAACATTGGATAGTGCAGGCGGTGTCGTGGCTCAAGTCAAGCCGTGAGCCGGTTCCTCATGAAATCAACGAGCTGGATTGGAAGGTTTCCCTATCCGACAACAAGGAACGCTTGGTTGAGCACCTGATCGCTTTTGCCAATTATCCGAATGGCGGCTACTTGGCCTATGGGATTGCAGACGCTGGCGCCAAACTGGTAGGTGTTGACCAAGCGCAGGTCGAAGACATCATTTCTCGGTTAACCAATCTGGGCCGCGATGCGGTCGAGCCACCGCTTATCCTAGACCATGCCGTTGTCGTACACGACGACGTCCCCTTGCTATTCGTCTATATCTCCGAGCAGGCGAACAAGCCAGCACATCGCCGGGGAAAGAGCATCGAAGAAGCTTGGATACGTTCCGGTGGAACGACCCGCAAGGCATCGCGAGCGGAGGTCGGCTCGCTCATGCTCAATAGCCATGCGCCTCGCTGGGAAGAGCTTCGGGCCACTTCGCTTTTGTCGGCGGAGGAAGTCATTGCTCGCCTTGACCTTGCCACTATTGCTAAGCTTCTGCAGCGCCCTTTGCCCGATGAAGGTAGTGAGCTGATGCGTTGGCTGGCAGAAGAAAGCATGGTCGTGCTCGACGGCAACGGCTACTACATCACGAACCTCGGCGGCATTGCAGCCGCTCGCGAGTTGAACCAGTTCGACTTCCTTCGCCGCAAACCTATTCGGGTTATCCGTTATCGCGGCACCAATAAGGTCGACACAATTGACGAGATGGTCGGAAACAAAGGCTATGCGGTCGGCTTTGAGGGGCTGATTGGCTATCTCAAGCGTGTGTTGCCACATTCCGAAGTCATCCAGCAGTCGCTGCGCGAGCAGGTGAGCGTCTACCCGGAAATCGCGCTGCGCGAACTTATCGCAAATGCCTTGATTCACCAGGATTTCGGCGTGACGGGCGCTGGCCCTACCATCGAAATATACGATGACCGAATTACCTTTACCAATCCTGGCTCGCTGCTTCCCAGTAAGCGGCTCGACCGCTTGATCGGCACCACACCGGAGTCACGCAACGAACTGCTGGCCTCGAAGTTCCGCCTGTACCGTATTTGTGAGGAACGGGGCACCGGATTCCAAAAGGTGATAGCCGATGTCGAGCTGTTTGGCATGCCACCGGTTGTGTTCACTCCGTTGGAAAACGCGTTTCAGGTCACGCTGTACGCTCCTCGTCAGTTCGCCGAAATGGCGCAAAGCGAACGTATCGAAGCTTGTTATCAGCATGCCGTCTTGCAGTATTTTTCCAGTCAGACGCTAACTAATACCACGCTACGAGCTCGTTTCAAGGTCAGTGGCAACGCAATCAAATTACCAACCTGATTGCGGATGCAGCAGAGGCCGGGCGCATCAAGCGCAAGGACACTAGCAGCGGCAATAAATTTGCCGAATATTTGCCGTATTGGGCTTGAGAAAAGTAATGAGGCAAAGATATCCACAATATTTAAGTGGTGTGAAGTGGTTTGGGGGACATGCCAGCACATGGGAATGTGCCCACTATTAAAATGTCTGATAGGAATCCAAAATAGTGCCAATGACCGCAACGGTTAATTGCTGCCAACCAGCATGCCGTTCGTCCTGGGCATGTTCCTTCGATACGCTGCTGCGCAGCTACTCAGGACGAACGGTTGGTTGGGACTGCCAAAATCAACGCTGGCTGTGGGCTGAACATTACCGGATTCGGCCAAGCGGCGCGCCCTGCAGCAGACCGATCTGGCCGGCGCGCTATTTCTCCTTTGCCGGACCGTCGGCCGGGTCTAGATATGTCAGGCCCCAAGGTCCGTTCCCATGGAGTTGCAGCACCGCCTCCTTGTTTTTCGTGTAGGCGAACATCGGCTTCCCTTTCTCAATCGAAAAATAGCTGCCGGGACCGAAGGGCTTTGCCGTTTTGGCGTCGAATTTATCGCCTGCGGCAAAGTACAGGGTGCCTGACAGGATCGTGACGTTTTCATCGGCCGGGTGGGTATGCACTCCTATTTTGGTCTTCGGCGGGACTTTCAGCCGCATCACGAACGGTCCCGACGACTTGGGGTCGCCGTCAATGACTGCGGTTTTCGCACCAGGGCCGACAGAAGGAGCGTCCGCCCATTTGAGGTCGGGCGGCATTACAGCGTTGTACTCCGCGGCCCACGCCGGAGCTGACATAAAAGCCCCGAGACTCAAGGCAAAACCGACTGCGGCAAACTGGACTGCTTTCATAATAGCCTCCTTCATTCAAGTTTCCCCCGCGTTCTCGACGCTTGCTGCATGTGACACTCGCGGCATCTGTCACACAGATCAGTATAGCCATCCGTGAGCGGAATGCGCCGCGCTATGCGCTTGCAATTGCCGGCAGCGCGCACTGCCTGGGAGGCAGATCGTCCGGCCCGGCGCGGCGGCGTTGCAATACCGCATGCGCTGGAGCAAAAGTAAACCGAGGGTAGGCCAGCGGCCTATGCCGGCCAGTGCTTCCTGATGATCGCGGCCAGCTTGTCGAATGCGGGCGCGATCTGCTGGTCCGGCACGCACGCGTAACCGAGCATCAGGCCGCGCCGGGCGGCGGCGGCTTGCATGTAATAGCCGGACAACGGGCGGGTGATGATGCCGGCCGCCAGCGCTTTGCGGCTGATGGCGCGGTCGTCGCAGCCGGGCGGCAGATGCAGCGCCAGATGCAGGCCGGCGTCGCCGTCGGAAAAATCGATCGCGTCGCCGAAATGGCGCCCGACCGCCTGCTGCAGCAGGCGCAGCCGCTCGCCGTACAGGACCCGCATGCGCCGGATGTGCGAGGCGAAATATCCTTCGGTCATGAAGTCGGCCAGGATCGCCTGGGTAAACACCTGGCCGCCCCGGTACAGCTCCGAGTGCCCGGTGGCGAAGGCTTCCGACAATGCTTCCGGCACCACCAGGAAGCCGATCCGCAAGCCGGGGAAGGTGGTCTTGCTGAAGGTGCCCATATACAGCACGCGCTCATGCGTATCGAGGCCCTGCAATGACGCCAGCGGCCGGCTGCCGTAGCGGAATTCGCTGTCGTAATCGTCTTCCATCACCCACGCCTTGTGGGCCGCCGCGTATTCCAGCAGCAGGCGCCGGCGCGACAGGCTCATCACGGTGCCGAGCGGATACTGATGCGACGGCGTGACGAAGATGAAGCGCGGCGGGCGCGACCTATCGGTCTGGAGCACCTGCATGCCTTCCGCATCGACCGGGATCGGCACCGGCTTGATGCCGAGCGACTGGCAGACGCTGCGGGTACCCCAGTAGCAGGGTTCCTCGACCCAGGCCCGGTCGCCGTGCTCGCCCAGCAGCTTGGCGGCCAGGTCGATCGACTGGTGGATGCCGGTGGTGATGATGACCTGGCCGGTGCGGCAATTGACCGAGCGCGCCACCCGCAGGTATTCGGCAATCGCTTCCCGCAACGGCAGGTAGCCGCCGCTCTGGCCGTAGGTCAGCAGCTCGGCGCGGGAGCGGCGCCAGTGCTTGTTCTGCAGCCGGCTCCATACCTTGTTCGGGAATTGCGTGACATCCGGCACCCCCGGCATGAACGCGCCCCATTGCAGGGTGCTGACGCCGGCGCGCTGGATCAGTTGCGTGCCGCGATTGGACAAGCCGACATGGCCGGCCTGGTCGCTGCCGTTGCCGCTGCGGCTGCTCTGGCTGACTTCGACGATCTGGTCCGGCACCGTATCGGCGATGAAGGTGCCGGCGCCGGTGCGGGTTTCCAGATAGCCCTCGGCGATCAATTGCTCGTAAGCGTGGGTCACGGTGTTGCGCGACATCGCCAGTTCGCGCGCCAGTTCGCGCGACGACGGCAATTGCAGCCCGGCCGGCAACTGGTGCGACAGGGTCGCTGCGCGCAGCACCTGATAGATCTGGCGGTTGACCGGTCCGCCGCTGGCGCGATCGATGCGCTGCAATAAAAAATCCGGTAACGAGGCTATCCGCAAAGTGGCTCCATCAAATAAATCAAACTGGCTCTGAAGTATAACGCCAGATTCCTATTAATATGACTTCACGCAATGCAGTCAGGAGTCGGCCAGATATGGACGCCCAGCCCGCCATTGCCCGGATTATTTAATGGATACATGGAGTATGCTTAAAAACACCATGTTTTCCGCATAATTAATATGCGGCATTAAAAATACAGTACATAGTATTTTTATACATAAAAATTACAGAACTGGAGAAAACATGGAATTAAGCAACCAAGCCCTGCAGCAGCGCAAAGAAGCCGCCACCGTGCGCGGCGTCGGCGTGATGACCCAGATCTATGTAGATCATGCGAAGAATGCCGAAGTATGGGATGTCGAAGGCCGCCGCTATATCGATTTCACCGGCGGCATCGGCGTGCTCAATACCGGCCACTGCCATCCGAAGATCGTCGCTGCGGTGGAAGCACAGCTGCAAAAATTCACCCACACCTGCTTCCAGGTGTTCCCGTACCAGGGCTATGTCGAGCTGGCCGAAAAGCTCAACCAGATCACGCCCGGCAGCCACGCCAAGCGCACCGCGCTGTTTTCGACCGGCGCCGAAGCGGCCGAAAACGCGGTCAAGATCGCCCGTGTCGCCACCGGCCGCAGCGGCATCATCGCGTTCTCCGGCGCGTTTCACGGCCGCACGATGATGGGCATGGCGCTGACCGGCAAGGTGGTGCCGTACAAGGCGGGTTTCGGCCCGTTCCCGGCCGACGTCTATCACGCACCGTTCCCGGTGGCGCTGCACGGCGTGACGGTGGACGATTCGCTGCAGGCGCTGGACCGGCTGTTCAAGGCCGACATCGATCCGAAGCGGGTCGCCGCGATCTTCATCGAGCCGATCCAGGGCGAAGGCGGTTTCTATCCGACGCCGCCGGAATTCATGCGCCAGCTGCGCGCGATCTGCGACCTGCACGGCATCCTGCTGGTGGCCGATGAAGTGCAGAGCGGCTTTGCCCGTACCGGCAAGATGTTCGCCATCGAGCACTACGACGTGATTCCGGATCTGGTGATGATGGCCAAGAGCCTGGCCGGCGGCTTCCCGCTGTCGGCACTGACTGGCCGTGCGGAAATCATGGACGTGGCCAATCCGGGCGGCCTCGGCGGCACTTATGCGGGCAATCCGCTGGCGGTGGCGGCGGCGCTGGCGGTGCTCGACGTGATCGAGGAAGAAGGCCTGATCGCGCGCGCCAACCAGCTCGGTGCGCAATTGTGCAGCAGGCTGGAAGGCTTGCGTTCGCAAGTGCCGGAAATCGCCGACGTGCGCGGCCTGGGCGCGATGGTCGCAGTCGAATTCAACCATCCGGGCAGCAAGCAGCCGAATCCGGACTTCGCCAAGAAGGTCCAGGCCAAGGCGCTGGAGCAAGGCCTGGCATTGCTGACCTGCGGGATTCATTTCAACGTGATCCGCTTCCTGATGCCGCTGACGATCCAGCCGGAAGTTTTCGAAGAAGGGCTGCACAAACTGGCGCTTGCAATGAAAGCGTAAAGCAGCAGCGGTACCGCAACGCAGGGACGAGAGCAATCGCAATTGCCGACCTTGTTACGCACATGTCTTGAGCATATATTGGAACGGCTTTCGTAGGTCGGGTTAGCAATAGCGTAACCCGACATTCACGGCCGCACATGTCGGGTTACGCGATGAAGCCGCTAACCCGACCTACGAATTCCGACTCGTTTTGCTCGTGAAATGCGTGACATCAGCTAACTATGGAGACGACACATGCACCACACCCACCCGCAAGCAGCCATATCGCCGGCCGGCCAGTGCGCCGCGCGCAGTGCGCACGATTAGCCCCCCATCCACCGCAGCGCAAAGTCCGGTCCGGCGCCATGGAGACACAATTTTGAATCAGGCAAACACAGTGCAAGAAACAACGCGCGACACGCTGGTCGCATTTAAGGGCGTCCAGAAAACCTACGACGGCGAGAACCTGGTCGTCAAAGACTTGAACCTGGATATCCAGCGGGGCGAATTCCTGACCCTGCTGGGGCCGTCCGGCTCCGGCAAGACCACTTGCCTGATGATGCTGGCCGGCTTCGAGTTTCCCACCGGCGGCGAAATCCGGCTGGACGGGCAATTGCTCAACAAGGTGCCGCCGCACAAGCGCAACATCGGCATGGTGTTCCAGAACTATGCGTTGTTTCCGCACATGACGGTGGGCCAGAACGTCGCGTATCCGCTGCAGGTGCGCGGCCTGGATGCGAATACGCGCGCCGAGAAGGTCAAGAAGGCGCTCGATATGGTGCAGATGGGCAAGTTCGGCGAACGCTATCCGGCCCAGCTGTCCGGCGGCCAGCAGCAGCGCATCGCGCTGGCGCGCGCGCTGGTGTTCGATCCGAAGCTGGTGCTGATGGACGAGCCGCTGGGCGCGCTCGACAAGCAGTTGCGCGAGCACATGCAGCTGGAACTGAAGGCGCTGCACAAGCGGCTCGGCGTCACCTTCGTGTATGTCACCCACGATCAGAGCGAAGCGCTGACGATGTCGGACCGGGTCGCGGTGTTTGACCAGGGCATCATCCAGCAACTGGCGGTGGTCGACCGGCTGTACGAATACCCTGAAAACCAGTTCGTGGCCGGCTTCATCGGCGACAACAACCGCTTTGCCGGCACCGTCGCATCGGTCTCGGGCCCGCTGGCCGAGGTGTGCCTGCCGGACGGCTCGCTGCTGACCGGCACCAACGCCAATGCGGCCGCGGTCGGGCAGGCCGCGGTCGCCTGCATCCGCCCCGAGCGCATCCGCCTGGCGCCGCTGGACGCCGCCACGCCGAACGCGCTGCGCGTTACCGTCGCCGGCCTGATTTATTTCGGTGACCACGTGCGGGTACGTTGCGCACTGGCGCATCAGGACGATTGCTTCATCAAGCTGACTCTCGGTGATCCGGCGCTGTCCGGATTGGCGGAAGGCACGCAGGTGGCGCTGGACCTGAGTCCGGACCGCTTGCGCATTTTCATTTAGGTTTTACCCCCCAAACCATAAAATAACGAGGAGTTGCAATGAGACAGTTAGTCAAACCCATCCTGGCATCCGCAGTATTGACGGTCGGCCTGGTCGGCCACACATACGCAGCCGACATCACGGTCGTCAATTTCGGCGGCGCCAACGGTGCCGCACAAAAGGCCGCGTATATCGAACCGTTCGAAAAAACCTCCGGCAATAAAGTGGTGATGGTCGAATACAACGGCGAATTGGCCAAACTCAAGGCGATGGTCGAAACCAAAAAGGTAAGCTGGGATGTGGTGGAAATCGAAGCCGGCATCATCGGCCAGGCGTGCGAAGAGGGTTTGCTGGAAAAAATCGATCTGAACAAGATCGGCAAGAAAGCCGATTTCATGCCGGAAGCGATCCATGAATGCGGCATCGGCACCTTCGTCTGGTCCACCGTGCTGGCGTATGACGCCGACAAGCTCAAGACGGCGCCTGCCGGCTGGGCCGATTTCTGGAACGTCAAGAAATTCCCCGGCAAGCGCGCGATGCGCAAGGGAGCGCGCTACAACCTGGAATTCGCGCTGATGGCCGATGGGGTTCCGACCAAGGATGTCTACAAGGTGCTGGCAACCAAGGCCGGGGTCGAGCGCGCGTTCAAGAAGCTCGATGAACTCAAGCCCAACATCCAGTGGTGGGAGGCCGGTGCGCAGCCGCCGCAATTCCTGGTGGCCGGCGATGTGGCGATGTCCACCGCCTACAACGGCCGCATCGATTCGGCCCAGCGCGAAGGCAAGAACCTGAAAGTGGTCTGGGCCGGCAGCATCTACGATCTTGACTACTGGGTCATTCCTAAGGGTTCACCAAACAAGGCTGCAGCAGAGAAATTCATTGCCTACGCCAGCTCGCCGGAAGCGCAAAAGAACTATGCCCAGAAGATCGCCTACGGCCCCATCAACAACAATGCATTGAAGATGCTGGACGCCAAGACATTGGCCGATCTGCCGACCTCGGCCAAGAACTCAAAAGATGCTGTGGCGAATAATCTGAAATTCTGGACCGATCATGCTGAAGACCTGGAGCAGCGATTCACCGCCTGGGCTGCAAAATAGCTTGTCTCCTCGCCCGTCGGGCGCCCCGCGATGCGGGGACGCGTGACGGGTTTTGATGCTGCCCACGGCAGCTTTGTGGGCAGTATTTTTATTTTTTCTGGCATTCATTATGAACTTACTGGCATCGGGTATTGCGCCGAACCCTGCACTGGAATCGGCATCAATCGCGCCCTCAGTGCCGCAGCTCAAGCGCGACCTGCGCCGGGCGCAGCTGCGCAAGCGCACCATGGCGCTGGCGCTGATCGCGCCGCTGGCGATTTTTCTGATGATTACTTTTGTGGTGCCGATCGCGGTTTTGCTCAAGCGCGCGATCGAGAATCCGGAAGTGGCAACCACCTTGCCCCACACCGTTGCCGCGCTGTCGAAGTGGGACCGCAAGCAGGTGCCGGGCGATGCCGCCTTCGTCGCGCTGGCGCAGGACCTGACGCTGGCCAAGCAACAAAATACCGCCGGTGCGCTGGCCCGCCGCATCAATAGCGAGATTCCCGGAGCGCGTTCGGTCATCATGAAGACGATGCGCGCGATGCCGCCGGTCGATGCCGACGGCCAGCCGATCCCCGCCACCGGCATCCGGCAAGCGCTGATCGAACTCGACGCACAGTGGGCCGAGCCGGAATACTGGCGCGTGATCGCCAAGAACGGCTCCAGGTATTCGCCGTATTACCTGCTGGCCTCGGTCGATATGCAGCAGGACAGTCTGGGCCAGATCGAAAGAAAGCCGGCAGACCAGTCCGCCTACCAGGAGATTTTCGGCCGCACCTTCCTGATCAGCATGGTCGCCACCCTGTGTTGCCTGGCGATCGGCTACCCGCTCGCATACTGGCTATCGACGATGTCGGAGCGGCGCTCCAATCTGTTCATGATTCTGGTGCTGATCCCGTTCTGGACCTCGATCCTGGTGCGGGTCGCATCCTGGATCGTGCTGCTGCAGTCCGAAGGCTTGGTCAACACCGCGCTGATGTCATTGGGATTGACGCATGCGCCGCTGGAGCTGCTGTTCAACCGGATCGGCGTCTACATCTCGATGACCCATATCCTGCTGCCGTTCATGATCCTGCCGCTGTATAGCGTGATGAAATCGATCCCGCCGACCTATCTGCGCGCCGCCATTTCGCTGGGCAGCCATCCGTTTGCCGCATTCTGGCGCGTGTATGTGCCGCAAACCTATCCGGGCATCGGCGCCGGCGGCTTGCTGGTGTTCATCCTGGCGCTCGGTTACTACATTACGCCGGCCTTGCTGGGCGGCCCGAACGAGCAGTTGGTCAGCTATTACGTGGCTTACTTCACCAATGTGACGCTCAACTGGGGCATGGCTTCCGCGCTCGGCGCGTTGCTGTTTGCCGCAACCCTGGTGCTGTACGGCGTGTATCGGCGTTTCGCCAAACTTGAAGTCAGCATGTGATCGGAAACCAGCGATGAAAACTTCCTTGCCCTTATTCCCGCCCTATCTGTCGCTGATCGAGCGCGTCTGGTTCTTTTTCCTGCGCGGCTTCAACCTGCTGGCACTGGTATTTCTGGTGCTGCCGATCCTGGTGATCATTCCGCTGTCGTTTTCGGACAGCACCTTCCTGTCGTATCCGATGCCCGGCTATTCGATGCGCTGGTATGAAAATCTGATCCAGTCCGACGCCTGGGTCAGCGCTGCCAAGAACAGCTTCATCGTCGCGCCGATGGCCACGCTGATCGCCACCGTACTCGGCACGCTGGCTGCGGTCGGGCTGAACAAGGCCGATTTTCCCGGCAAGGGCTTGCTGATGGCGGTGCTGATCTCGCCGATGGTGGTGCCGGCAGTGGTGGTCGGGGTCGGCATGTATATCTTCTTCGCGCAAATCGGCCTGGCCGACAGTTACACCGGCCTGATCCTGGCCCATGCGGCGCTGGGTGCGCCGTTCGTGGTGACCACGGTATCGGCCACCTTGCAGGGTTTCAACCACAACCTGGTGCGCGCCAGCCAGAGCCTGGGCGCCAGCCCGCTGACGACGTTTTTCCGCATCACGCTGCCGGTGATTGCGCCGGGACTGATCTCCGGCGCTTTGTTCGCATTCGCCACCTCGTTTGACGAGGTCGTCATCACGCTGTTCGTGGCCGGACCCAACCAGACCACCTTGCCGCGCCAGATGTTTACCGGCATACGCGAAAACATCAGCCCGACCATCGCCGCGCTGGCGACCATTTTGATCATATTTTCCACCTGCTTGCTACTGGTTTTGGAGTGGCTGCGCGGCCGCAACAAGGCTGCGGCCAGAATCTAACGGTCATGGCAGCCACACCCGATTTTAAAATTCGCCATGACCGTTTCCCCCCACCCCAACCCTCCCCCGCGAGCGAATCGCATAGCGATTCGGGCACTAGGAAAAGCCATGCCGGGAGAGGGGGACGAAGGCTCGCTGCGCGAGTTTCACGTTAATTCACATTACGGAGATTTCCCCATGCTGCAATTAAAAGATCCGTCGCTGCTGCGACAACAAGCGTACCTGGATGGCAAATGGTGCGATGCCGATGACGGCAGCACGATACCCGTCACCAATCCGGCCACCGGCGAGGTATTGGGCACGGTGCCGAAGATGGGCGCCGCCGAGACCAAGCGTGCAATCGATGCCGCGAACGCCGCCTGGCCCGCCTGGCGCAAGAAGACCGCCAAGGAGCGCAGCGCGATCCTGCGCAAGTGGAACGACCTGATGCTGGCCAATGTCGACGACCTGGGCTTGCTGATGACCGCCGAGCAAGGCAAGCCGCTGGCCGAGGCCAAGGGCGAAGTCGTCTACGCTGCCTCGTTCATCGAATGGTTTGCCGAAGAAGGCAAGCGCGTCGCCGGCGAAACCCTGCAATCGCCATGGCCGGACCGCCGCCTAGTGGTGGTCAAGGAACCGATCGGCGTTTGTGCGGCGATCACGCCGTGGAACTTCCCGTCCGCGATGATCACCCGCAAGGCCGGCCCGGCGCTGGCGGCGGGTTGCCCGATGGTGGTCAAGCCGGCCGAATCGACGCCGTTCTCGGCGCTGGCAATGGCAGAGCTGGGCGAACGGGCCGGCATTCCGGCCGGGATCTTCAGCGTCATCACCGGTTCTTCGCGCGCCATCGGCGGCGAGATGACGTCCAATCCGATCGTGCGCAAGCTGACGTTTACCGGTTCGACCGAAGTCGGCCGTCTGCTGATGGCGCAAAGCGCGCCGACGATCAAAAAACTGTCGCTGGAACTGGGCGGCAATGCGCCGTTCATCGTGTTCGACGATGCCGATCTGGATGCCGCGATCGAAGGTGCGCTGGCCTCGAAATACCGCAATGCCGGCCAGACCTGCGTCTGCGCCAACCGGATTTACGTGCAGGACGGCGTGTACGACGCGTTTGCCGCCAAACTGGTGGCGGCGGTGGCCAAGCTGAAGGTCGGCAACGGCTTTGATGAAGGCGTCACGCAAGGGCCGTTGATCGATGTCAAGGCGATCGAAAAAGTCGAGGAGCACATCGCCGATGCGCTGGCCAAGGGCGGCCGCCTGCTGGCCGGCGGCAAGCGCCATGCACTCGGCCACAGCTTCTTTGAGCCGACCATCATCGCCGACGTCACCAGCGAGATGCGGGTGGCCAGCGAGGAAACCTTCGGCCCGCTGGCGCCGTTGTTCCGTTTCAAGACCGAGGAAGACGTGTTGACGCAAGCCAACGACACCGAATTCGGTTTGGCCAGCTATTTCTACACACGCGACATCGGCCGCGCATGGCGCGTTGCAGAAGGTCTGGAATCCGGCATGGTCGGCATCAACAGCGGCCTGATTTCGAACGAAATCGCGCCGTTCGGCGGCGTCAAGCAGTCCGGCCTGGGGCGCGAAGGCTCGACCTACGGCATGGACGACTACCTGGTGATCAAGTATCTGTGCATAGGCGGCATTTAACCATTGCTGCAGCGGGCGCCTCCGGCGCCTGCCGTTGCATTAAATATACTGAGTACTGTAATTTTATATACGCATGAAAACCATGCGCATGGGCAGCAGTTTTGTTGCATACCCTCACTTTTTCATTCTGCAAGGCAGTGCTTGCTGGACAGGATGGCGCGGATCTGCCCGCTCAAGTCTGCATGCCGGCATCGCTTGCATCGTTGTCGCGCGTTAATTTTTCAAGCCTCGCCAGCAGTTTCGGTATCGAGGTGCCGCAGTTGGTCTTCTGATAACCGAGGTGCGCGCCGTTTTCTGCCACGCCGGTTCTGGCCGTTTTTTGCAGCGTCTTGTCGTGCAGCGCGATAGCGCAAATCACATCGTAGGACCTTCTCGAAAAACCGCTGCTTAATATTCTATCCAGTTGCTCGGCCAGCGCATCGCACGCATGGTCCGGCTGGCCGAATGCTTCGAAACATCCGGCCGGAAGCAATCCGAGCGCCGCGTTCAATGGATCCATTTTCGTCTGCAGTTCCGGCGGCGGCGATGACAAGTCCTGCCACAAGCGGGCGGCTTCGGCTGCACTATTCGCGCCGACGAACCGGGACAGCGTGTTCAGATACGGTGCAGCGCCGTTTATGGTCCGGCCCAACTCGATCACGTCGCTGCATGCCGCTCGCATCGAGCGCGGATGCAGGATCAGCGGCGATTGGGTCGATGCTTGCAGCGCCCTGATGAGCGGGGCGTCGGGCGGCACGGTGATCTTCTCCGCACCACCGCTGGCGACACGCTGCAAGCTGGCATGAATGGATTCCGGCGTCGCTTGCGCGGCCATGTCGACCAGCGTGCCCTGGTCGAGGTTGATCCACATCACGCGCTGCTGGCGCAGGATGGTCGGCAAGCGTATCGCCAGTGCCGATGGTGCCGGCCGGCAGGATGGAATCCTGAACTGGCTTACCTGCGCATCGAACGTGTCTTTGAAGATATTCCGGATGGTTTTTTCATCCATTCCGAATGTTTTCGACAGCACGGTAAACGGCTGACGCAAGGCCATTTTCCAGACACTTTGCACCAGGCGCGTGGTTGCGCGGTGATGTGCGGAGATCTGCGACACCAGCTCATTGAAGGTCACCAAGCACTCGCGGCAACGCAAACGCCGCCGCTTGATTTCCAGAAACACGGCTTTTTTCCTGATCGGCAGGTCGCGGATGCGCCAGATCATCTTGCCGTATCCGACCACTGCGGCAGAGTTGCAGGCAGGACAGACAACCGGCTTGCTCTCGGTTTCGAGTCCGATCAGGATCGCGGCATCGGTTTCATGCATGTAGAGCAGCCGTACGCCTTTTAAAGGCATGCTCCAGGTCGCTGCAGGTACGGGCATTGCGTCATCCTCTGGCTCAAACTGCTAAAAAATTATATCGGATTAATTTATGGTTTTTGTGCGGCTGGAATCATCGCATGAAATGGCAGTTTAAGCCAGCATCCCATAGGCAACCCGCAGATATTTCAGGTATGCTGAAAAGCCGTACAATCTCAAAAACAATAAATTAATCCGCTATAAATTGACAGTTCACTATTTTATAAAGCTAATCGGATGTGGTATTGTTCGGCTTGATCGCAGCGCCGGTCTTTCAAGCCTGGCCGCCCCAGTTATTTCAAAAAAATTTTTCATATCGCTTTTTCACCCTCTATACCGGTTTTAGGAAATCAACATGAAGCATTTCAGGGTGTCATTTTTAGTGACCATTATTCTGCTCGGACTCGCGGCATGGTGGGGTTACAGCATCGGCGGCCCGGCCGGCGCAGCGCAGGCCTTCTTCATTGCGGGCATCCTGTCGATCATGGAAGTTTCCCTTTCCTTCGATAACGCGGTGGTGAATGCGTCGGTGCTGCGGACCTGGGATCCGTTCTGGCAAAAGCTGTTCCTGACGGTCGGCATCATCGTCGCGGTGTTCGGCATGCGCCTGGTCTTCCCGATTCTGATCGTCTCCATCGCGACCGGCCTCGGACTGGTCGATGTGATGACGATGGCCCTGAATACACCGCTGGAATATTCGCGCCATCTGACCGACAACCACGCGCAGGTCGCCGCTTTCGGCGGCTCCTTCCTGCTGCTGGTATTCCTGAATTTCGTGTTCGATCAGGACAAGGAATTGCATTGGCTGGGCTGGATTGAGGAAAAGATGGGCAGGCACGGCAATGAGGGCTTGTCGAACTTGCTGGCGCTGCTGGCGGTGTTCGGCTGCATGACCCTGGTTCCCGAGGAGCAGAAACTGTCGGTTCTGATGGCCGGTGTCGGTGGCATCGCGGTGTATCTGGCAGTCAGTTTCCTCAGCGGCTTGCTGGAAAATGAAGTGGGCGATCCGGCCATCGGCGACGTGGTCAAGCGCGGCAGCATCGGCGGCTTCCTGTATTTGGAAGTGCTGGACGCATCGTTCAGTTTCGATGGCGTGATCGGCGCCTTTGCAATCACTAGCGACGTGGTCATCATCATGTTAGGCTTGGCAATTGGCGCGATGTTCGTGCGTTCGATGACGGTTTTCCTGGTACATAAGGGCACACTGGAAGAGTTCGTTTTCCTGGAGCATGGCGCGCACTACGCGATCGGCATCCTGGCGCTGATCATGCTGGCAAGCGTGAAGTTTCATATTTCGGAATGGTTCACCGGCCTGTCGGGCGTTGCCTTCATCGGCTTGTCATTGTGGTCTTCGGTGCGCTACAAGCGAAATCAAAACGGCAATGCGCTTGAATTGATATCCGACAAGTAACCGCATTTATCTAAAGGGATAATCAGAAATGGCAATCAGCTTGCAAAAAGGCGCTAACGTCAACCTCTCCAAAGCAGATCCGAATCTGAAGCAGGTGCTGCTCGGTCTCGGATGGGATGCGCGTTCCGCCGATGGCGCCGACTTCGATCTCGACGCCAGTCTGTTCATGGTCACCGAAAGCGGCCGGGTGCGCAGCGATTGCGACTTCATATTCTATGGACAGCTGCGCTCGTCGTGCGGCGCGATCGAACACACCGGCGATAACCGCACCGGTGAAGGCGACGGCGACGACGAAGCGCTGAAGATCAAGCTCGAGCAGGTGCCGGCAAGCATTACCCGGCTGGTGGTGGCAGTCACGATTCACGAAGCGCAACAGCGCAAGCAAAACTTCGGCATGGTGCATGGCGCGTTCATCCGTCTGGTCAATCTCGAAACGGGCGTCGAAATTACCCGCTTCGATCTGTCGGAAGATTATTCGACCGAGACGGCGATGGTCTTCGGCGAAGTTTATCGTTACGGCGGCGAGTGGAAATTCAAGGCAGTAGGGCAGGGCTATGCGGGCGGTCTACGCGCGCTGGCCATTCATCACGGCGTGGATGTACAGTAACAATGTCACCACGGTTTTAACTTTCTCAAGGAGCATGATCCATGGCAATTAGTCTGCAAAAAGGCGGCAACGTCAATCTGAGCAAAGAAGCGCCTTCCCTCACCAAGATGGTGATCGGCCTCGGCTGGGACCCGCGCGCAACCGACGGCGCGGCGTTCGATCTTGACGGCAGCGCGTTCCTGCTGAAGGCCGATGGCAAGGCCCGTTCCGACGCCGACTTCATTTTTTACAACAACCTGAAATCGGCCGATGGCTCGGTCACACACGCTGGCGACAATACCAGCGGCCAAGGCGAGGGCGACGATGAAAAAATCATGGTCGACCTGACCAAGGTTCCGGCTGATATCGATAAAATCTCGATCGGCGTCACGATCCACGATGCCGAAGCACGCAAGCAGAATTTCGGCATGGTCGGCAAGGCATACATCCGCTGCCTCGACGCCAATGGCGACAAGGAAATCGCGCGCTACGACTTGTCGGAAGACAGTTCGACTGAAACCGCGATGATCTTCGGCGAAATCTATCGCGCCGGCGCCGAGTGGAAATTCAAGGCGGTCGGACAAGGCTTCGCAGGCGGGCTCGGCCCTCTGGCCCGGTCGTTCGGCATCAGCGCTTAATATATCCCGGACCGGATCAACCGGATCACGTAGGCTGGGCTGATACAGCATTGGTCCAGCCTGCTTTTTTTCGTGTTTTTGGTGTTTTTCGCGGATCAGGTTTTCTCCCGTAGCCGCAGCGTCCATCGAAACGCATCCACCGTAGGGAATTCTCCGCATGACAGTATTTACTTCCACCGGCGATGTCGATCCGTTTTTGCATGTTGCGCTGAGCAAGGGCGACAAGATCTATTGCGAGTCCGGCGCGATGGTGATGATGGAAGCCACGCTGGACCTCAAAGGCAAGATGAACGGCGGACTCGGCGGCGCGATCATGCGCCGGCTTGCCAATGGCGAGTCGTTCTTCCAGCAGCATATCGAAGCGGTGCGGGGCGACGGCGACTGCCTGCTGTCGCCGGCGCTGCCCGGCGCGCTGGAAATCATCGAGGTCGGCAAGCGCCAGTACATGCTCAACGATGGCGCGTTCGTGGCCGCGACGTCGGGCACCGAAATGAAGGTGCGCACGCAAAACATCGGCAATGCGTTGTTCGCGCAGTCCGGCGGCTTCTTCGTGATGGAAACATCCGGTGCCGGCCAGGTTGTAGTGTCCGGCTTTGGCTCGATGTTTCAACTCGATGTCGCGCCCGGCAAGGATGTGATCATCGACAACTCCCACGTCGTCTGCTGGGACAGCACGTTGCAATACCAGATTTCGGTGACCACCGGCAGTGCCGGCGGTGGCGGAATCGGCGGCATGATCGGCAACCTGGTCAACAGCGCCACCAGCGGCGAAGGCATCGTGCTGCGCTTCAGCGGCTCGGGCAAGGTGTATGTATGTTCGCGCAATCCCAGTTCATTTGCCGGGCTGATGAAGAAATAGGAATTTGATGTTGCCCGTATCCGTCATCGCGCAAAGTCTTGTCCACGAAATACACGACAGGCACGAAATAATGGTGGGTGGCTGGTCGTGCAGGATGCGATCGATATGAGGAGTATATTTTTAGGCGCAATAATAATATGCGGAAAATGCCATAAAAACGGCAATACATATTAGTGTATTAAGAATCATCCAGTATTCGTGCCTTTCGTGGACATTTTTTAACATCGGTAACAACGCAATCAATCAAGGAGAACAGCATGGCGATCAATCTGGCAAAGGGCCAAAAAATATCCCTCGACAAAGAGGCCGGCGTTAAATTAAGCAAAATCATCATGGGTCTGGGCTGGGATGCGGTGAAGTCCAAAGGCTTCCTCGGTTTTGGCAGCAAGACGCAGGAAATCGATCTCGATGCATCCTGCATCATGTTCGACGAGCAGGGCAATCAGACCGACGCGGTATGGTTCCGGCAGCTGAAATCGAACGACGGCTCGGTGGTCCATACCGGCGACAACCGCACCGGCGCCGGCGATGGCGATGACGAGCAAATCGTGGTCGACCTGACGACAGTGCCGGCCAACATCAAGAGCCTGGTGTTTACGGTCAACAGCTTCACCGGCCAGAATTTCTCGCAAATCGAAAACGCAACCTGCCGCATCGTCAACGCGAGCGACAACAAGGAAGTTGCGCGCTTCAATCTGTCGACATTGGGGGCCCATAACGCGCAGATCATGGCCAAGATCTATCGCCATGGCGGCGAATGGAAAATGCATGCGATCGGCGAAATCGGCAATGGCCGCACCTTCGCCGAACTGATGCCGCAAATCACTCCGCACCTGTAAGGAACCCATGCAGCGCGTCTGGTTCAATAAAACGTTTTCATCGGTTGCAGCAGCGATCCGCCTGATTCGCCAGGCGGATGTTGCCGGCGACTATCAGATCGTGTGCAGCAGCACCAATCCGCACGCGCTGGGTTTTCTCACTGCGCACGAAGCGGCGATCGAACCGGCCGGGCTGAAAGGCGCAGCCTACCTGGACTGGTGTCTGCATTTCTGCCGCAGCAACGGCATCGGCATTTTTGTGCCGGGCAAGGAAGCCGGCCTGGTTTGTGCCGCACGCGAACAGTTCGCCGCCGTTGGCACCCGCGTGCTGTGCGCGGCGTCGCAGCAAGTGCTGGATCTGCTGCACGACAAGGCGCGCTTTTATCAAACGGTCGATTTGCCGTTGGCGCCGCCGGCCGCGTTTCGGGTGGTCGAGAATGCCGGGCAGTTCGACTGCGCGTATCGCGAACTCAGACAAGCGCATCCGAAGCTGTGCGTCAAGCCTTCGCAATCGGTGTACGGACTCGGCTTCAGCATTATCGATGAAGAGCGCTCTTGCGCACAGCTGTTGCTTGCAGGCGTGCAGTACCACATCGGTCTGGACGATCTGCGGCGCGGGTTCGCGGCCATGGATGGTTTTCGCACCATGCTGCTGATGGAGTATCTGGATGGGCATGAATACAGTGTCGATTGCGTCGGCGATAACGGGCGGCTGGTGTGCGCGATTCCCCGCAAGAAGGCGATGGTTGCCGGCCAGGGGCAAACGATAGAGCTGCGCGACGATATCCTGGAAAGCACCAGGCAGCTTACCGCCGCCTATGGCTTGAACGGCGTATTCAATGTGCAATTCCGCGAAGGGTGCAACGGACTCGGCTTGCTGGAGATCAATCCGCGCATGTCCGGCGGGATTGCGATGGCATGCGTTGCCGGCCCGAATCTGCCGTATCTGGCCTTGCGCGGATTCGATCGCGGTTTCGATGGTCTACAGATACCGGCGATCCGCGCAGGAATACGCGTGACGGAACTGGCACACGCGATGGAGTTGCCGTGAGCGCAGTCATTCAGCGGCCATCCAGCGTGCCGGCCGAAGTGCGCAGCGTCGCGCTGCCGACTGGCCTGATGCAGCTCAAGGTCGACGCCGGCGCGTTCCGGCTCGATGACCTGATCGGGTTTGCTGCGCGCGCCAACGCCAAGCGCGGCTTCCTGTTCCTGAGCAAGGTATTGGGCAAGCACTGGCCGGCGACGCCGCAGGCGATGCGCGCCATCCATGTCGCGCTGGCCGCGCAGGTGCCGGCCGATTTGCCGGGCCCGGTGGTGTTCATCGCGATGGCCGAGACGGCGATCGGATTGGGGCAGGGCGTTTTTGAAGCGTATCTGGACGCCCATCCTGAGCGTACGGCGCTGTTCCTGCATACCTCGCGCTATCAGGTCGGAGATACCCCGATCATCGAGTTCGAAGAAGCGCACAGCCACGCGCCGCGGCAGTTCCTGCATATGCCGACAGACGCCCGCCTGCGCGATCTCTTGCTCTGTGCGCGTTCGCTGGTGCTGGTCGACGACGAAGCCAGCACCGGCAACACCTTCCTGAATTTGACCGATGCCTGCCGGGCGCTGAATCCGGCCATCGAGCGCGTGCATCTGGCGACGATCACCAACTTCATGGGACAGGCAGCCAACGATGCGCTGTCGCAGCGCTTCGGCATCGCGGTCACGATCGGCGCCGCGCTCAGCGGCGAATATGCATTCGCCGCCGGCCAATTGCAGCAGGCCGCCGCTGCCGCCCAGCTGTTCGAAGCGCATGCGGAGCGCGGCGCCAGCGCCGCATTCGGCCGGCTCGGCGTGGACCGTCGGCTGCAGCTGCCGACCGATCTGGCCGCGCGTCTGGGCGCGTCGATCCGCGCTGGCGAGCGCACGCTGGTGCTCGGTACCGGCGAATTCATGCACATGGCTTTTCTGCTGGGACGCGGACTCGAACAACAGGGCGTCGATGTCGCGCTGCAGTCGAGCACCCGTTCGCCGATTCTGCAATGGGGCGCGGTCGGCCACGCGCTGACCTTTCCCGACAACTATGGCGAAGGCGTCGCCAACTTCATTTATAACGTCGCGCCCGGCCAGTACGATCACGTATTCATTTGCCACGAGACACCGCCGAACGCAGCGCTGCAGCAGTTTGCGGATGCGGTCGGCGGCCGTTTGTTTCATTTTTTGTCCGAGAATAATATTGAAGAAATTCCTGTTCGTCGACCTTGACGACACCCTGTTCCAAACGCCGGGCAAATGTGCTGCGGAAGAAGACTTGCGTGCTGCCGCCTATCTGAAGGATGGCGCCGCCTGTTCGTATACGACTGCGCGCCAGCGCGCGCTGTTTGAAATGATGCAGCGTGAAATGACGCTGATCCCGGCCACCGCGCGCAACCGCGATGCGTTGAGCCGGGTCGATCTGCCGTTTTCCAGTTACTCGATCATCGATTACGGCGGTGTCGTGCTGGAGCCGGGCGGCGCGGTCGATGCCGTTTGGCTCGACACGATGCGCGTCGATATGGCGCGTGCGCTGGATGGCTTGCAACAAGCGATGCAGATCATCGACCAGTATTCGGCCAGCGCAGGGCTGAAAGGTCGGGCCCGCCTGATCGAGGATTGCGCGACCCCGTTCTACATCGTGCTCAAGGATCCTGAAAAGATTTCCGAGCGACTCGAACAAGTCGAGCGCGAGGCGGTCGCGCCCTGGATTGCCGCTGCCGGCAAGGATTTCTTCATCCACCGCAACGGCAACAATCTGGCGGTGCTGCCAAAGTCGCTGAACAAGGCGCGCGCGGTCGAATACCTGCGCCAGCGGCTGGTAGCCGAACATGGCGAGATCATGACGCTGGGCATGGGCGACAGCAAATCGGATGCGCGCTTCATGGCCGCATGCGACTACGCGATCGTGCCGAGCGGCACCCAACTGGCGGCACTGACGCTGGCGGCGTTATGAATAGCAACAGCTTTTGCGGCAGCTACCGCCAGGACGACGTCGAATTCCTGTTGAAGCGTCTGGCGCAGCAACCGTTTGTCGAGATCGCGCACAAGGAACAGTTAATCCAGTCCGGTGCCCGTCACTATAGCGAAATGCTGTCGCCGGAAGCGTTGCCATCGGCGCGCTACCTGCAGGTGTTCAACGATGCCTTTGCTGCCAATCGGCAGCAGATGGCGCGCGATTGCCTGGCGCTGGCGGCGCTGATCGCGGCCCGGCGCACTGGTCCGATAACGCTGGTGTCGCTGGTGCGCGCCGGCACGCCGGTCGGCGTCATCCTCAAGCATCTGTTGCAGCGGGTGATCGGGCGCGATGCGGCCCACTATTCAATATCCATCATCCGCGACCGCGGCATCGACCAGGTGGCGCTGCAGCATATTCTGGACCGGGGTCATATGCCGGAATCGATCGTGTTCATCGATGGCTGGACCGGCAAAGGCGTGATTTCGCGCGTGCTGGAGCAGGCGGTGGGCGACTTCAACCGGCGCCACGATGTGGCGATCGACAGCGGCTTGTATGTGCTGTCGGACCTGGCCGGCACCGCTGCGTGCGCGGCGTCCTCAAGCGACTACCTGATTCCGTCCAGTATTCTGAATGCGACTGTCTCCGGACTGGTCAGCCGTTCGGTGCTGAACGACGCCATCGGCCCCGCCGATTTTCACGGTTGCGTGTATTACGACCGGTTCGAAGCGCACGATCAGTCGCGCGCGTTTGCCGACGGATTGATTGCCGATGGCGTGCGGCTGGCCGAACGCGACGGCATCCCGGATGCGGCGCCGATCGACCGCGCGCAAGTCGCGGCGATTTCCGCCGAATTCCTCCGTGCAACGATGGTGCAGCATCGCATCGACGATGTGAATCTGGTAAAGCCCGGCATCGGCGAAGCGACCCGGGTGCTGTTGCGCCGGGTGCCGCGGCTGCTGATTCTGCGCGATCCGGATGCGCCGGACGTTGCACATTTGAAGCTGCTGGCGGCAGAGAAATCGGTGGCGCTGAGCGTCGATCCGGACTTGCCGTACCAGGCCGTATCGCTGATAAGGAGTGCATTAGATGGCTAAAATAAAAACCCTCGGCGCGTCGCTGTACGTGCCTGCGACGCACAAGGATCTGCAGCAGATCGCCGATGGCGTGTTGCTCGGCGATCTGCGTTCGGTTATCTTTTGTACCGAAGATGCGGTGGCCGATAGCGAGCTGAGTTACTCGCTGTTCAATTTATCGCTGGTGCTGCAGCAGATGGTAGAGCGGCCAAGTACCGAGCGCTTCGTGCGCGTGCGCAACCCGGACGTGATGAAGCGCGTGCTGGAGATGCCCGGTGCGGAAAAGCTGACCGGCTTCGTGCTGCCGAAAGCCACGCGGCACAACTTCGATGCGTATTTCAGGCAAGTGCGCATGACCGACCATATGCTGATGCCGACGCTTGAGACTGCAGAGGTATTCGACGAAGCGGAGATGAAGCTGTTTCGCCAATGCCTGGAGCAGCCGGGCGTGCGTGACCACATTCTGGCGCTGCGCATCGGCGGCAACGATCTGCTGGCGCTGCTGGGGATGCGGCGGCCGCGCAACATGACGATTTACAGGACGCCGCTCGGGCCGGTTATTTCGAGACTGGTGACGACCTTCCGTCCGTACGGTTTTGTACTGACTGCACCGGTGTTCGAGCACCTGGACAATCCGGCGCTGCTGGCGCAGGAAGTGGAAGAGGATCTGGCGCACGGGATGGTTGGCAAGACCGCGATTCATCCGAGCCAGGTGGCGCTGATCGAGCATCACTACCGGGTCCGGCGCACCGATGTCGAAGTGGCGCTGCGGATCATGGATCAGGCCAGCCCGGCAGTATTCAAAATGCACGATTCGATGTGCGAAGTCGCCACCCATCGGGCCTGGGCGCATGGCGTCGTCGAGCAGGCCAGAGTGTTTGGAATCCATCATGCCGGCGACGACAGCAATGCCGTTACCCCGATTGATTTGCAGCAGAATCCGCAGCAAACGCAACCCACATAAAAAGGATTGAAGCCATGACCGCAATGACCGATTTTGCACGAGGACAAAAGGGGAAACTGACCGACATCGGATGTAGCGGTGCGTTCCCGATCACAGTTAGCATTGCGGCGCAGGGCATGGAGGTCGATATTGCCTGCTTCGGGCTGGATGCCAACGACAAGTTATCGGATGACCGCTACATGGTTTTTTTCAACCAGAAATCCTGTCCGGGCGGCGCGGTGACGCTGGAGATCGGCGACGGCAAATCGACGTTTATAACCGATGTGGCGCGCTTGCCGGATTCGATACACAAGCTGGTTTTTGCCGCGTCGATCGGCGGCGACGGCACGATGCGCAAGCTGGGATCGAGTTCGATCCGCCTCGGCAACGCCACATTCCAGTTTTCGGGCGCCGATTTCCAGGATGAAAAGGCGGTGATCGTCGGCGAAGTCTACCAGCGCGATGGCCAGTGGCGCTTCGGCGCGGTCGGCCAGGGATTCAGCGGCGGGATGTCCGCGCTGCTGAAGCATTTCGGCGGCACCGAGGCGGACAGTTCCCCAGCGCCGGCACCGGCGCCTGCGCCGGAACCAAAGAAGGTGTCGCTGTCGAAGATCACGCTCGAGAAGCGCGGCGACAAGGTCTCGCTGGAGAAGGCCGGCGGTCGCGGCTTCGGACGCATCCGCGTCAATCTGAACTGGAATCAGTCCGCGCTGCCTGCCGCGGCGCCCCAGAAGACGGGTTTTCTGAACAAAATACTGGGCGGCGCGCAGTCAAAATCAGGCGGCGGCATCGACCTCGACCTGGGCTGCATGTTCCAGATGGCCGATGGCAGTCCCGGCTGCGTGCAGGCGCTCGGCAACAGCTGGGGCAATTTCAGCCAACCGCCGTTCGTCCATCTGGAAGGCGATGACCGCTCCGGCAGCAACACCGACGGGGAAAACCTGTTCATCAACGGCGACCAGCTGAGTCAGATCAAGCGCATTCTGATCTATACCTTCATCTATGAAGGTGCGCCGAACTGGGCCGTCACCAACGGCGTGGTCAGCATCGAGGCGCCCGGCCAGGCTCCGGTCGAAGTCAGGCTCGACAACGGCACCGATGCATCGATGTGCGCGATTGCGATGATCGAGAATAACGGCGGCAACCTGCAGATAACCAAGCTGGTCGAATATTTCAAACAGAGCGCAGGCAAGAGCGCGCACGAACTGGTAAACGACCAGTTCGGATTCGGGCTGCGGTTCAAAAGAGGTTCGAAGGATTAAATCGTGTTTGCCGGCGTAATTGCGGCCGGGGCCTGCCGCCGGCCGCGAAAGATTCCGTAATTGATGTCAGTCAAGCAGCTTTTTGCTTTACGTTGTTATTCTTTTGGATCTGGCCGTGGCCGCCGTTCTGGCTGCCGGCAGCCTGTAGTGTTTTTTCCTAAATCCCGCGACACCGGATCTTGCCGCGATCAAGAAAGAATCACGATGCAAAAAATATTAGTCCCGGTCGACGGCTCGGAAAATGCGCTGCGGGCGCTTAGGCATGCAATCGTCGTTGCGAACAGCAGTGCACAGGCTGAGCTCCACTTGCTGTATGTGCAGAATCCGATACCGCCCCATCTGCATCTCAATTTCCCGATCGACAGCATCAAGAAAGCCGAAGCAAAAGAAGCCGATAAGGTGTTGCTGGCCGCCAGGCAGCTTTGCGACCAGGCGGCGGTTTCCTGCGTGGCCCATATCCGCGTCGGCGCGATTGCGCAAACGATTGCCGCTGGCGCCGATGAATTGCAGTGCGACGCAATCATCATGGGCACCCGCGGCATGAATGCAGTTGCCAGCCTGATCATCGGTTCGGTGACGACCAAGGTGATTCATCTGGCGCAGGTGCCTGTGACGCTGGTCAAGTAATCCTCGCCGGTCATGAGCGAGTTGCTGCTGGCATGGCTGCAGTTTGGCATCTGTGCGCTGCTGATCGCGTTCGCCGGCATGAAACTGTCGCATTACGGCAATGTCATTGCCGACCAGACCGGTTGGTCGGGTAGCTGGGTCGGCCTTTTCATGCTCGCTACCGTGACCTCGCTGCCGGAGCTGGCTACCGGCGTGAGTTCGGTTACGCTGGCGAACCAACCTGATATTGCAGTGGGCAATGTGCTCGGCAGTTGCATGTTCAATTTGTCGATGCTGGCGCTGGTGGACCTGCTGTATCGGCAAGAATCGGTTTATCGCCGCGCCAGCCAGGGGCATATCCTGTCGGCCGGATTCGGCGTGGTACTGATCGCTTTCGTCGGCCTGGGCCTGCTGATCGGCGACCAGGCCAGGACTATCGCGATTGGCCATGTCGGGATTTTTGCGCTGGCCATTGTATTGCTGTATCTGGTCGCGATTCGCACCGTGTTTGTCTATGAACGTGCGACGATGCAGCAATTCACTGAAAAAGCCTCGGACCGCTACGCGCAGTTGAGCTTGCGTCAGGCTGTTATCCGCTACGCGCTGGCAGCCGTGGTGGTGGTTGGCGCCGGTATCCGGCTGCCGTTTGTGGCGGTGCAGTTGGCCGAAATCATGGGCTGGCACATGACGTTTGTCGGTACGCTGTTTGTTGCGGTCGTCACTACGCTGCCTGAGCTGGCGGTGACGATTTCGGCATTGCGCCTGGGTGCGCTCGACATGGCGATCGCCAATCTGTTGGGCAGCAACCTGTTCAATATCCTGATCCTGGCGATCGACGATCTGTTCTTCGCTGCCGGTCCGATTCTGTCGCATGTGTCGCCGATTCATGCGATTACCGCATTTTCTGCGGTCATCATGACCGGCTGCGTGGTGATCGGGCTGCTGTATCGCCCGAGCGCACGGCCGTTGCGGATGATGAGTTGGGTCAGCATCGCGCTGTTCGCGGTTTTTTTCCTGAATTCCTACCTACTCTATGGTTATGGCGATTAAAACAGAAGCGGCATCGGATACCGGTCCCGGCGACCATGCGCCGGCATGGCAGACCCTGTCGGTGACGGCAGCGACAGCCAAGCTCAAGGTGCATCCCGCTACCGGCCTGTCGCACCAGGAGGCTGCGCATCGGCTGGCCCGCCACGGTCCGAACGCGATCCGTGAAAAGCCGCCGCGCCCGTTATGGCGGATGTTCCTGGATCAGTTCAGCGATTTCATGATCGTGATACTGATTGCTGCCGCAGTGGTGTCGGGACTGGTCGGCGACCTCAAGGACACGCTGGCGATTGTGGTGATCGTGCTGCTCAATGCGGTGATCGGATTCGTGCAGGAAGTGCGCGCGCAGCGTGCGATAGCGTCGCTCAGGCAGATGGCCGCGACCGGCGCACTGGTGTTGCGCGGCGGCGAGCGGGTGCCGGTACCGGCAGCGGAACTGGTGCCGGGCGACCTGGTGCTGCTGGAAGCGGGCAATGTGGTGCCGGCCGATCTGCGCCTGATCGAGGTTGCGCAGTTGAAACTCGATGAATCCTTGCTTACCGGCGAAGCATGCACGGTGGAGAAGCACTGCGAGCCGCTGCCCGCTGCCGGTCTGCCCGATGCGCCGCTGGGCGACCGCTTCAACATGGGATTCAAGGGCACCATCGTCAGCTACGGCCGCGGCAGCGGCGTCGTGGTGGCAACCGGCATGGCCACCGAGCTGGGCAAGATTGCCGCCCTGCTCGATAGCGGCGAGGAGCTCAGGACGCCGCTGCAAAAGCGGCTGGCCGAATTCGGCAAGCGCCTCGGCCTGGCGGTGCTGGCCATCTGCGTCATCATCTTCGTGGTTGGCCTGTTGCGGGGCGAAACGCCGGTGCTGATGTTCCTCACCGCAGTGAGTCTGGCGGTCGCCGCAATCCCGGAAGCGTTGCCGGCGGTGGTTACCATTTCGCTGGCGCTGGGGGCGCGCAAGATGGTGCTGCAGCACGCATTGATCCGGCGTCTGCCGGCGGTCGAAACGCTGGGTTCGGTGACGTATATTTGTTCCGACAAGACCGGCACGCTGACCCAGAACAAGATGCGGGTGCAACAGCTCGAGGCAGCCGGGACTCTGTTGCACGACTGGTCGGACGTGCCGGCGCAGGAGCCATGGGCCAGCCTGTTTACCGCGCTGGCACTGTCCAACGATGCCGGCGCCGACAGGCACGGCAAGATTTCCGGCGATCCGACCGAAGTCGCGCTGTATCAGGCGGCGCGCGATGCCGGCTATGACAGGACAGTGCTGGAGCGCAGCGCAGCCCGAGTGTTCGAGCTGCCGTTCGATGCGCAACGCAAATGCATGACGACCTTTCATCAACAGGCCGGCGGCCTGCTCGCATTTACCAAGGGCGCACCGGAAAACCTGATCCCGTCGTGCACCAAATCACGCACCGCGCAGGGCGACGCTGCGCTGCAGGCCGACACCATCCTTGCCAGTGCGCAGCGGATGGCGGCGGCAGGCTTGCGCGTGCTGGCGCTGGCGCGGCGCGACTGGACGGCGCTGCCGCAAGCGGCGGATGCCGCCACAATCGAGAGCGGGCTTACTTTTCTGGGCCTGGTCGGCATGATGGACCCGCCGCGGCATGAAGCGAAGAGTGCGGTGCACCTGTGCAAAACCGCCGGCATCACGCCGGTCATGATCACCGGCGACCATGCGGCGACCGCGCATGCGATCGCGCGCCAGCTCGGGATCGCGACCGAAGCCGACCGCGTGATGACCGGGCCGCAGCTGGCGCTGCTCAGCGACGCCGCATTCAGGCAGCAGGTTGGCGCACTGCGCGTCTATGCGCGGGTCGATCCGGCTCAGAAGATCCGCATCGTCGAGGCCTTGCAGGCGCAGGGCGAGTTCGTCGCGATGACCGGCGATGGCGTCAACGATGCGCCGGCGTTAAAGCGCGCCGATATCGGCATCGCGATGGGTAAAGGCGGCACCGACGTGGCGCGCGAGGCCGCCAGCCTGGTGCTGCTGGACGATAACTTCGCCACCATCGTCCACGCGGTGCGCGAAGGACGGCGGATCTTCGACAATATCCGCAAGTTCATTCGGTATACGATGACCAGCAATTCGGCCGAAATCTGGGTCATCTTTCTGGCACCCTTCCTCGGTCTGCCGATCCCGTTGTTGCCGATCCACATCCTGTGGATCAACCTGCTGACCGATGGCCTGCCCGGCCTGGCGCTGTCAGCCGAGCCGGCTGAAAAAGGCATCATGCAGCGGCCGCCGCGCGCGCCCACGGAAAGCGTATTTGCGCACGGCATGTGGCAGCACATCGTATGGGTTGGCTTGGCGATGGCCGGCGTATCGCTGTTTGCGCAGGCCTGGGCCATCCATTCGGACTCGGCGAACTGGCAAACCATGGTGTTTACCGTGCTGACGCTGTCGCAGATGGGCCATGTGCTGGCGATCCGCTCCGAACGCGAATCGCTGTTCCGGCAAGGCTTGCGCTCGAACCTGCCTTTGCTGGGCGCGGTGGCCCTGACCTTCCTGCTGCAAATGGCGACCATCTATGTGCCGTTTTTGAATCCGATTTTCAATACCGACCCGCTTTCCGGGTCCGAACTGGCATTTTGTCTTTTATTGTCGACGACGGTGTTTTTCATCGTCGAAGTCGAAAAACTGCTGGTTCGCAAGGGTCGGCTGTATGCCCAAACATCGGCCTGAGATCAGCCGCGTGGGCACGCTCTGGTGCCCACGCGGACAGTCACAATGACGTTGGCAAATGCGCTGTGCTTGCATGTGGTGGTTTGCCTATGTCACGGGTGGGCAGGATGAAACCGTGCCCACCCGTATTCGGGAGATTTAATCGCCTGGAGAAGGCCTGGCCACGCGGCAATGCGGGTTGACTTATTAATCAATATGGACTAGGCTTAGTCCAGTTTATCTAGTCGAAGAGGTTGCCATGCAAACAATGAATATCCATGAAGCGAAGACGCAATTTTCAAAGCTGATTGAGGCGGTCATGCAGGGTGAAGAGGTGATCATTGCACGCGCCGGTAAGCCGGTGGCGAGTTTGGTTGCGATTCAGTCCATGAAGCCGGTGCGCCGCGCTGGCGCGTTGAAAGGCAAGATAACGATTGCTGAAGATTTTGATGCGCCTTTGCCGGATGATATTGCTGCCTCTTTTGAGGGAAGCTGATGCGTATATTGCTGGACACGCATATTTATCTTTGGTGGTTGCAAGATCATCCAAAATTGTCGGCGCTTGCCCGTGACAAAATCATCTCGGCAACCGAGGTGTATGTCAGCAGCGCCTCGATTTGGGAGGCGTCGATCAAGATCGGGATCGGCAAACTGGAAGCGGATATCGCTGCGCTGGTTGCGCAGATCGCGGAGAACGGCTTTCTTGAATTGCCCGTCTACGCCAGACATGCAATGCAACTGACACGCTTGCCGGAGTTTCATCGCGATCCTTTTGACCGGATGTTGGTTGCACAGGCCATGTGTGAGCCTTTGCGCTTATTGACCGCCGACGCGCAGGTGGCACGTTATTCCGAGTTGGTGGACTTGGTGTAGGGTGGGCACGCTTTTGTGCCCACGCGACGAGGCTGCCTGAGCAATAAATATACTATGCACGGTATTTTTCAAAGCCCAATAAATACGTGCGGTTACAGCATATTTTTCACTTATACACCTCACAAAAACGTCTATCCTACGAAGCTGCAAGCTTAAGCCTTGACCTTCGTGAGCCGACGATTGGTCGAAGTCAGGTCGAACCGCAGCGGATCGAAATCTTCGCCGATCCATTCCAGCATCTCGTCATGTTGTTCGTGCTGCGGGTCAGACACGGCATCGAGCAAAGATGGGTAACCAAACGGGCCGCCACTATCCTCCGGCGGACAGGCATTCTCGCCGGCGATGCATCGGACTTCGCGCTTGCCCGACTCCGATTCGAGCTCGCGTTCGATCTGGATTTCGTGCCGCCAGTCGTCGCCGAAATCGTAGCTATACACGAACTTTGCCTTCGGTTTGGCCACGCCGTTCAGATGCACGATGGCTTCATTGATCAGCGCAAGCTCCGAGCCGAATGGATCGGCCATCATCGGCCCGTAGCGCTTGCGCCCGATCTCGAACTCATGCAAATGCTCATCTTCCCAGCCCATCGCGATCTGAATCACGTGATGCAGGTCTCCCAGCATGATGTCGCGCGGCACCAGCACGCCCCGCCAGATCGCTGGCGCCAGTTCCATTAGCGTGATCTTGATTTCATACAACTTTAGCGGTTCTTTTTTCGACGGCATGGCGAACTCCTTCAATATGGTTCTATGTGATTTAGAGTGGGTAACGTAATAAATACCACCGTCGTTCCCGCCTGCGCGGGAATGACGGTAATTTAAGATGGTCTGATTCATTTTCTCACTCAAAACCGCATAGAGCTGAAAATCTTGTTGTCTAAAACCCGCTTTAAACCCAAACTCCACCATCCAATTCCGACACAACTCAGATTGATAGATCAACGCATGTCCCAAAAACTTACCCTGCAACAACTCGAATCCTATCTGTGGACCGCCGCCGACATCTTGCGCGGCAATATGGATGCGTCGGAATACAAGGATTTTATTTTCGGCATGATGTTCCTGAAGCGCCTGTCCGACAGCTTCGACGAAGAGCAGGAAAAAGTCGTCGCCCACTATCTCGGCATCGGCAAATCCAAGGCCGAGGCGGACAAGCTGGCGCAGGATGAAGACGAGTACGACCAGACCTTTTTTGTGCCGCAACGGGCGCGCTGGAACACGCTCAAGGATCTGAAGCACGACATCGGCGCCGAACTCAACAAAGCCACCGAAGCGATCGAAGAACACAACAGCAGCCTCGAAGGCGTATTGGTGTCGATCGACTTCAACATCAAGAACAAGCTGTCCGACAAGAAGCTCGGCGACCTGCTGTCCCACTTCAGCCAGCACCGGCTGCGTAACAGCGACTTCGCATCGACCGACCTGCTCGGCACCGCCTATGAATACCTGATCAAGATGTTTGCCGACTCCGCCGGCAAGAAAGGCGGCGAATTCTATACGCCGAGTGAAGTGGTGCAACTGCTGGTCGCCTTGCTCAAACCCCATGCCGGCATGCGCATCTATGATCCGACGGTGGGATCGGGTGGCATGCTGGTGCAAACCCGCAACTATCTGGTCAGCCATGGCGAAAACGCCGCCAACCTGTCGCTGTACGGGCAAGAGATGAACCTCAATACCTGGGCCATCTGCAAGATGAACATGTTCCTGCATGGTGTGTTCAATGCTGACATCCGCAAGGGCGACACGCTGCGCGAGCCGCAGCATGTCGCCCACGGCGAACTGATGGCGTTTGATCGCGTGATCGCCAATCCGCCGTTCAGCCTGGCCGCCTGGGGCAAGGACGAGGCGGACCATGACGGTTTCGGCCGCTTCCCGTATGGCACGCCGCCCAAGGATTCCGGCGACCTCGCGTTTGTGCAGCACATGATCGCTTCGCTCAATGACGCAGGCATGATGGGCGTGGTGATGCCGCACGGCGTGCTGTTTCGCGGGTCCAGCGAAAAGGAAATCCGCAAAGGCATACTGATTGACGATCTGCTCGAAGCGGTGATCGGCTTGCCGGCGGGCCTGTTCTACGGCACCGGCATCCCGGCCAGCCTGTTGATCATCAACAAGAACAAAGCGGCGGCGCGCAAGGGCCGTGTGTTGTTCATCAACGGCGAACTCGATTATGCCGAAGGCAAGAACCAGAACACGCTGCGCGCGCAGGATATCGACAAGATCGTCGCGACCTTCGAGCAGTATGCCGACGTCAAGCGCTACGCGAAGGTGGTGCCGCTTTCCGAGATCGCCGACAACGATTACAACCTGAACATCCGCCGCTACGCCGACACCTCGCCGCCGCCGGAGATTTTCGATGTGCGCGCGTTGCTGCATGGCGGCGTGCCAGTGCGCGAAGTGCAGGACGACTACATTCAGGAAGAAATCCTGCAAGGCTTTGATGTGACCGCGATCTTTATTCGCCGTCATTCCCGCGCAGGCACGTCATCCGCCGAGTCATCCAGCACGTCATCCCCGAGTGCCTCTATCGGGGATCCAGCGTCGATCATCGCCGAAGACTATTACGACTTCAAGCCCGAGATCACCAGCAAAGAAGCTATCCGCGCCCATCTGCGATCCGACAACCCGGCACTGATCGCGCAGTTTGAACGCTGGTGGGACAAGTACCGCGTGTCGCTGCATCAGCTGGATGCGCAAGTGGCGCAGGCGGAAAATGTGATGAAGGGATTTTTAGCGGAGTTAGGTTATGCGTGACCAGCCCAAAAGCCACACCGTGCCCGCGCCGGCATCTGCCGTGGATAGCCATTTATTCAGCGGCATCCGTCAGGTGATCGAACACGCCAGAGACCGCGTACAGCAACAGGTCAACAGCGCCATGGTAGAAGCCTATTGGCACATTGGCCGCTTGATCGTCGAGCATGAGCAACAGGGGCAGCAGCGTGCGGCCTATGGTAAACAACAGCTTCAGCAGATTGCCGAACGGCTGACGGCAGAATTCGGCAAAGGGTTTGACCTCAGCAACCTGCGCCGCATGCGCAGTTTTTACAGCACATTTCCAATTCAGGGCACACTGCGCCCCGAATTGAGCTGGTCACACTACCGTCAACTCATTCCCATCGAAAACCCCGCCGCCCGCCAGTGGTATCAACAAGAAACCATCACCCAACACTGGAGTGCCCGTACCCTGGACAGGCAAATCAGCGTGCTCTATTACGAGCGCCTGCTCAGTAGCCAAGACAAAGCCGCCGTGATGCAAGAAGCGCAAGACAATAACGCGACCTTGGCGAATACCCCCAAAGATTATCTGCGTGACCCTTATGTGCTGGATTTTCTTAACCTGGGCAGCACGCGCTATTTGGAAAATGATTTAGAACAAGGGCTCATCAACAACCTGCAGCAATTTTTATTAGAACTAGGCAAAGGTTTTGCCTTTGTCGAACGCCAGCAACGCATCAGCACCCAAGATCAAGATTTTTATATCGATCTGGTTTTTTACAATTTCAAACTCAAATGTTTTTTGCTGATCGACATCAAACTCGGCAAACTCACGCATCAAGATGTCGGGCAAATGGACACCTACATCCGCATCTACGACCAGCACCAAAAAGGCGAAGATGACAACCCCACCATCGGCCTGATCTTGTGCAGCCAAAAAAGCGAAGCGGTGGTGAAATACTCCGTACTCACCGACAGCGCACACATGTTTGCCGCCAAATACCTGCCCTATTTACCCAGCGAAGCCGAACTCAAACAAGAACTGGAGCGCGAACGGGTGTGGGTGCAACAACAACTTGAGGCGAAAAATAATGATGACTGATCGGTGTGGTGTGTGGATTAAGGTGATGGACAAGTACCGCGTGTCTTTGCATAAGCTGGATGAGCAAGTCGCGCAGGCGGAAGCGGTGATGAAGGGGTTTTTGGCGGAGTTGGGGTATGAGTAACGCAATTCCCGATGGCTGGAGCTATTCCACACTATCCGATGTGGCCGAGATTGATGCTGAGTCATTAAAAACTTCCACTGATCCCGATTTCCGATTTAAGTACATCGATATAGCTTCAGTATCAACAGGCAAAATAGAACGACCATCTGAAACCATTAAATTTAGCGAATCCCCAAGCAGGGCGCGGCGAAAACTGAAGTCAGGTGACATCGTTATGTCTACGGTGCGTCCGAATTTGAAAGCGTTCGCTTATTTTGAGTGTGATTCTGGGGAATATGTTGCATCCACTGGATTTTCTGTTTTACGCGCAAAAAATGGAAATAGTGGGCGATTCATATTCAACGCAATTTTGTCTGACGGCATTTCTCGACAAATAGACGCACTCGTTGTTGGTTCAAATTACCCGGCGATCAATTCGTCTGATGTTAAAAATCTAGAGATACTCAAGCCAACGGATAAAGAACAACAAAAAATCGCCGCCATACTCACCGCCGTTGACGATGTGATTGAATCCATCCGGGCGCAAATCAACAAACTGAAAGACCTGAAAACCGGCATGATGCAGGAGCTGTTGACCAAGGGGATAGGTCACACGGAATTCAAGGATAGTCCGGTGGGGCGGATTCCGACAGGCTGGGATGCGTTTCGTTTAAAAGATATAACAATACAAATTAGAGATGGAAATTACGGTGCCGATTATCCGACATCGTCGGAAATGTTAGATAGTGGCGTTCCTTTTCTAACGTCTTCCGTTGTAGGAAATGACCAGCAAATAAATCTCGCTAAGCTTAAGTACATTTCGGAAGAAAAGCATAAGCAACTTGCAAAAGCTCACATTCAAAAAGATGATGTGCTGTTCACCAACCGTGGAGCAAACGTCGGAAATGTGGCAATTGTTCCTAATAAGCTCGATGACGCGAATATTGGCCCCCAACTTACGTTTCTTCGAATCGACAAGAATGTTACAACATCATTATTTCTATATATTGCACTACAGTCGGATTATTTCAAAAAACAGTTATCGCAATTTGATTCTGGTAGTGCGATGAACTTCTTCGGCATTGGAACTACTGAAAATTTTATTTTTGCTATACCAACGCTAGATGAACAAAAAAAAATAGCAAGTTCGATAAACTCTATACTCACCAAAATACAACTACTTTCTGTGAAGCTGTACCTTACACAGAATACAAAAAAAGCCCTTATGCAAGACCTTCTCACCGGCAAAGTTCGCGTCAAAGTAGAAGAAAGTTTAAACTCAAACAATAGAGAATATAACCATGCTTAATCCGTTTATCGATCATTCATTTAAAAAAATTGGCGACTATAGTGCCTCAAGAGATTTTGCCGCAAGCTCAGCTAAACAAACGCTAAAGCAACTTGATGCAGTTCTGGAAAAATTTAGAAGCTCTGGTCATGGTGAGGAAGGTGAAAATTTATTGGAATATCGCACTGTAAAGCGAGCGTTAGAACAATGTCTTCGACATATTGAGGCACCAAATCAAGACGTCACCATCGAAGATCACACAATTTATTTCCAGTTTGCTTATGACACATTACAAAAGGCAGAGGAAGTTATTGATGCTGATTATTTCGAGTTAGGGCTTTAAATATATAAGTGAGCTATGTAAATGAAAAATTGGAAAATTACTTATTCAAAAAAAGAAATTTTAGGATCAATAGTGAAAGAGTATTCCTCTGAACCCAGTGAGGATCAGGCTGCATTACTAATTAGGGATGACGTCTTATCTGCTGGTTTTTTACTGGTTGATCAATTCCGAAATGAAACGGATAAAAATGTCGCGCTCCTTAAACACAATGATGTATTGATTGTTTGCATAGAAGAAATAATTGAATACCACAAGTACGGGTAGTATTCACGTGAATTTATCTGAAAGAGTATTTTGAATACGATAGATACAAGTCGGCTTATCGCAGCTAAAAAGGAGGAAATTGAATTTCTACAGACAGAAGTTGATTCTCTTTGTAAAGCATTGCAGTCTCTTGATCTTCGAAATACCATCGGTCATTATCACTACAAAAGGTGGCAAGAAATTAAAGACGCGGCCATACCGGCTGCGAAATTGATAAATATGATATCTGGTCGCCCAGGTCGTTTGAACGCGCCTGCCTACAATGCCGAAGTTTTTGCATTTCTGCAAAATCTACATGCAATCTGCGACTCAGTTCCCTACGTATTGAATATTTTGTTAAATAGAGTGCCTATTGAACATACTGATGTGGGATGGAAACCCAGCCTCTTAAAAAAACATGATCCCCGTGGTGAAGATAAGAATATATTTCCTAAGAAGAGAGAAATTACCAATGGTGAGATTGAGGCAAGACAAGAATTTTACGAAAAATTGCTGGAATTTTCGAAGGATGAGATTTTTGCTCAATTAAAAGGTTTGGTTAACCGCACAAAACATAAGCATTTGGTTCCAATTTTTTACGACGATGGGCTAATTAGTTTTGACAAGTATTCGTATATGAGTTTCTTCAGAGGCACCGAAATATTGGATAAGTCTGTACCTAAGAATTCGGATTCAACTTGCGAGAATGTAGAAGAGTTTATGAGGAAATGTCATAACGATCTCTGGCCAAAGCTGTGCTCCCTCTATGCTGCAATTGCGATCGAAAAAGAGAGACTCAATTCAATAAAGCCATGACCAACGACGAATACGACAAAGTTGAACTGCCGGCACTGCAGCAATTGCAGCAGCTGGGCTGGACCTGGCTGCACGGTGCACAGTTCACGCCATCCGCCGGCGGCGAACGTGCCCACTTCCGCGAAGTGGTGCTGGAACAGCGCCTCAGCGCCGCGATCCGGCGTATCAACCCGTGGATCAGCATCGATAACCTGCGCAAGGTGGTGCGCGAGATCACGCATCCGGTCACCGCGACCCTGATGGAGGCGAACCAGAACCTGTGGCATAGCATCGTGCATTACCAGTCGGTCGAGCAGGATCTGGGCAAGGGGCGCAAGGGGCAGACGGTGCGGATCATCGATTTCGATGAGTTGGCCAACAATGAATTCCTGTGCGTCAATCAGTTCAAGATCGAGGGCATCAACCAGACGGTGATTCCCGATATTGTGTGTTTTGTGAATGGTTTGCCGCTGGCGGTGATCGAGGCGAAGTCGCCTTACGTCACCAACCCGATGGAAAACGGCATCGACCAGTTGCGCCGCTACGCGAACCGGCGCGCACCGCATGAAGATGAAGGCGTCGAACGGCTGTTCTGGTACAACCAGCTGATGGTCTGCACCCACCGCGATCAGGCCCGCGTCGGCACCATCAGCTCCAAGGTCGAGCATTATCTGGAATGGAAGGATGCGTATCCGTTCAGCGAGGCGCAGATCGTCGCGGCCTGTCTTGGCAATAACAATGGCGATGGCTCTTGCACACTCCCTCACCCCGACCCTCTCCCGCAAGCGGGAGAGGGGGCATTGCCATCGCCGGGTTCCCGTCTGCACGGGAATGACGTGGGGGTGGAAGAACAGCGCATTCCTTATGCTGCGATCCTGCAAACGCCGGTGCTCGCCAACTCGCAGCAAACCCTGATCACCGGCTTGTTCAGCCACGCCAATTTTCTGGACATGATCCGGAACTTCACGCTGTTTGAACCGGTCGATGGTCGGGTGATCAAGAAAATCGCGCGTTACCAGCAGTTCCGCGCGGTGCATAAAACCATCCAGCGCCTGAAGACCGGCGCGACCAAAAAGGACAAAGGCGGGATCATCTGGCACACCCAGGGTTCGGGCAAATCGCTGACGATGGTGATGCTGGCGATCAAGATGCGGCGCGATCCGGCGCTGCGCGACTACAAGCTGGTATTCATCACCGACCGCACCCAACTCGATCAACAGCTGACCGCGCAGTTTGAGCGGGCGCAGGGCGAGACGGTGTATCACGCCAGTTCGGTCGCGCACTTGAAGGAATTGCTGGCCAGGGATAGCGCCGACCTGATCACGGCGATGGTGCAGAAGTTTCAGGAAAACGAAGCCGATTTCGACTTCCCTGAATTGAACACTTCGGAAAAAATCATCGTGCTGGCCGATGAGGCGCACCGCACCCAATACGGCGCTTTGGGCGTGGCGATTAATAGCGGCCTGCCGAATGCGCCGAAGATCGCGTTCACCGGCACGCCGCTGATCACCTCGCAAAAGACCAGCCATGCGTTCGGCAGCTACATCGATACCTACACCATCGAAGAAGCGGTGGCCGATGGTGCGACCTGCCAGATCCTGTACGAAGGGCGCGAAGCCAAGACCAAGGTCACCGGTGATTCGCTGGACCAGCTGTTCGATGAATATTTTGCCGATCGCAGCGCGGAAGACAAGGCGGCGATCAAGAAGAAATACGGCACCGAGCAAGCGGTGCTGGAAGCGCCGCAGCGCATCCGCTGGGTGTGCATCGATTTGCTGAAGCATTACCGCGAGCATATCCAGCCGAACGGCTTCAAGGCGATGATCGTCACCTCGTCGCGCCGTGCGGCGGTGCTGTACAAGCAGGCGCTGGATGCACTGGAAGGGCCGCAATCGGCGGTCATCATTTCCGGCAAGCATAACGACGCGGTTTTCTTTGCGCCCTATACCGATGGCGTGACGCACAAGCAGCAGATCGACAACTTCAAGCAGCCGCTGGCCGAACAGCCGCTGTCCATCATCGTGGTCAAGGACATGTTGCTGACCGGCTTCGATGCGCCGGTTTGCCAGGTGATGTACCTGGACCGCAAGCTGAAGGAACACGCATTGCTGCAGGCGATCGCGCGGGTCAATCGTACTGCCAGCGGCAAGGCGCGCGGCTTTATCGTCGATTATTTCGGTTTGAGCGATTACCTGACCGAGGCGCTGGACATGTTCTCGAAAGAAGATGTGGCCGGTGCGCTGCAAGACCTGAAGGATGAAATCCCCAGACTGAAGGCAATGCATACCCGCGTGATGGGGCATTTCAAGGGCATGGACATCGACAATCTGGATGCCTGCATTCTGATATTGAAGGATGAGGACAAGCGCCAGCACTTCGAGATCGACTTCAAGAAGTTCGCCAAACAGATGGACATCATCATGCCGGATCCGGGCGCCAAGCCGTTCCTGCCGGATTTGAAAGCGCTGGGCAAGATCAATCAGGGCGCACGCAATCTGTACCGCGATGCGCAGCTGGACCTGGCTGGCGTGGGCGAGAAAGTGCGTGCGTTGATCGAGGAACATGTCCGCGCCACCGGCGTCGATCCGAAAATCCCGCCGATCGATTTGCTGGCAGCCGATTACAAGCAAAAACTGCAGGAGCATAAATCCGACGAGTCCAAGGCATCCGAGATCGAGAATGCAATCAAGCACCACATCGACATTAATCTGGCCGAGGATGAGGAATATTACCAATCCCTGAGCGTCAGGCTGAATGAAATCCTGTTGAAAAAGGCCGAGCACTGGGACGAGCTGGTGCAGCTGTTATTGCACTTCCGCGACACCATCCAATCCGACCGCAAACAGGCGGCCGACAATCTGGGCCTGAATGATACGGAGTTTGCTTTCCACAATATTCTGGTGGCGGAAGTGTCGCGCATCAGCGGCAACGAGTCGCTGGCTGAGGCGATCATTGACGAAATCATTCGGGTCACCAAAGCGCTGGTGCAGATGATGGATGAGGCGACTGCCATCGTCGATTTCTTCAAGAAGCCGGATGAGGTCAAGCGGGTGCAAAAGAATATCAAACGCACGATTGTGGAATCCAGCTTTGACGACGAGGACTTGCGCAAGGCGGTGATGGAGCGCTTCATGGATCTGGCGCAGGTGAAGTTCAAGTGATGGCTGTACCTGAGTATATTCAGGGGCGAGGCTTCGTTGCCGAAGTGATCCGCACCCCGCGCATCAAATCGGCGCGTTTGCAAGTGGAAGGCGGCGCGGTATCGATTGCGGTGCCGCAGGCATTGCCGGAGGAGCGGATCAGCAAGATCTTGCTGGACAAGCAGCGCTGGATCAAGGAAAAGATGTATTTGCACCAGCAAGCCCGGCCCGTCAGCCAGCGCGAGATGATCAGTGGCGAAGCATTTCTGTATCTCGGACGACATTACCGTTTAAAAGTGGAAACCGGCGCACTGCAGCCGGTAAAGCTACAGCACGGACAGTTGCTGCTGCGTTTGCCCAAGGCGCTGCAAGTCGATCACATCATCCGTGAAATGCTGGTGTACTGGTATCGGATGCAGGCTGAAATTCGCTTCAGGGAAAAAGTAAGGCGCTACGCCAAGGTGGTCGGCGTAGAACCAGGCGATGTCGGTATAAAAACCTTCCAATCCCGTTGGGGCAGCTGCAATATCAAGGGCGAAATCCTGTTCCACTGGAAAGTCATCATGGCACCGCACCGCATCGTCGATTACGTGGTGGTGCATGAACTATGCCATCTGAAACACCATGATCATTCACCGGCATTCTGGAAATCGGTGGAGCGAGTGGTGCCCGATTATCTGGAGTGCAAGGAGTGGTTGAAGATGGTGGGGGCGCGGTTTGATGTTTGACTGGCTTTACTGACATCCAAAATGCTGCCGTCGTGTCTTCAGGCGCTGAAAATATACCAATCGGTGTATTTTTAGATAGCCTGCATATATAAGCGGGAGATCTGGTATTTTTTCTTATACCCCATATTTTTTGCAATTCCACCGATTCAGCCAGGCGCCCGGCTGTCCGCTGGCGCAATCCTTAAACCGGGATCGGGTGGTGGGCACCCGCGCGTTGCGGCAGCACCATCCTGAAAACCGAACCTTTGCCCGGTTCGCTCTTGACCTCGATCCGGCCGCCGTGCTTTTGCACGATGCCGTAGGACAGCGAGAGCCCCAGCCCGGTGCCTTTGCCGACCGGCTTGGTGGTGAAGAACGGTTCGAAAATCCGTCCCAGGTGTTCGGGCCGGATGCCCTTGCCGCTGTCTTCGACTTCGACCCAGACGTTTTCCTCGTCCTGGCCGGTGCGGATAGTGATCCGGCCATGCTCCTCGATCGCGTGCGAGGCATTCACCAGCAGGTTCATGAACACCTGGTTGAGCTGTGACGGGAAGCACTCGATCTGCGGGATCGCACCGTATTCCTTGACCACTTCGGCCTTGTACTTGAGTTCGTTCCAGACCACTCTGAGGGTGCTCTCCAGCCCGGTCTCCAGGTCCGCCCATTGCCGCTCCGATTCATCGACGTGGGAAAAATCCTTCAGATCCTGGACGATGCGCTTGACGCGCTGCAAGCCGTCCAGCGACTCGGTCAGCAGATTGCCGATGTCTTCGCGCAGGAATTCGGCATCGATGTCTTTTTTCAGCTGCTTTATGCCTTGCAGCTTGTCTTCCGCCAGCGCATCTTCGAGCAGTTCATAAGCGGCCAGCAGCTTGAGCATGTCCTGCGTATACCGCTGCAGCGCGCCCAGGTTGGAGTTCACGAAACCGACCGGATTGTTGATCTCGTGCGCGACGCCGGCTGCCAGCTGGCCGATCGAAGCCAGTTTTTCCGATTGCAGCAGCTGGTTCTGGGCTTCTTCGAGTTTTTTGATCAGCACTTGCTGGTGCGCCTTTTCGGTCTGCAGCGTCGCGTTCGCGGTTTGCAGGTCGGCGGTGCGGGCCTGCACCCGTTGCTCCAACTGGTCGCGCGACTCGCGCAGCGCGGCTTCGGCGCGCTTGCGTTCGGTGATGTCGTTGTAGCCGAACACGCGGCCGATGATGCGCTCGCCCAAGTATTGCGGCCGCGACTTGCATTCGAAAAAGCGGCCATCCTGCAGCCGGAACAGGTCCTCGGTCTCATTGCCGCCGACGATTTCCTGCAGGCGGGTGCGGCAGGCATCGGTTTCCAGCACGCGCCCGGCAATGAACTCAAGGACCGCTGCATCGTTACGCTTCAGTAACAAATCGTCGGGGATGTCCCACATCTTGCTGAACAGGCGGTTCATGCTGGCGATCTTGCCTTGCCAGTCGATTACCAGAATCCCGTTTCCGGTCGATTCCAGCGTCGCCCGCAGCTGCGACAGCGTGTGCGCCAGCGTGTCCTCGATTTCGCGCTCGTTCTGCACATCCCTGGCCTGTACCAGCAACAGCGGCGCCTCCTGATGATGCACCACCCGGATCGATTTCATGACCGTCAGCATCGAACCGTCGGCGCACTGGTACAGCCCTTCCTGGGCCTCGATGTCCAGGTATTGGCCGTTGCTGACATCCTCCCAATAGAAAACGTCCTGCAATGCGCTTTCGATGTCGGTGATCGTCAGCGCCAGCAGTGCCTGTTCCGCATACCCGAGCGTCTGCTGCGCGGCCCGGTTGGCGATCACGATGCGCAAGCTGCTTGGTTCAACCAGCAGCATCATGTGCGGGCTATGGTCCAGCATCAGGCGTTCAAGGTTGTTCATTTTGGTATTGTCTCCGGCCCGGCTTTGCCTGCATCGAAGTAATAGCTGACCCGCTTGCGCGGGCTCAGGTAATTGTAGATTTCGCGCGGCACTTGCGCCGGCCTGATCGCTTTCGCAATGTTGATGTCGGTTTCGCGCTGCATATCGACCAGGATCGCTTCCTCCTTGCGAATACTCGCATCGTAAATCATTACCATCGGCTTCATCGGCTGGGCGGTGTTGATGGTGGTGATCATGCCGATCACCCCATTCGATAGCTGCACGATGGTGCCGGGCGGATAAACCCCGAGGCAGCGGATGAACACTTGCAGCAGTTTCGGATCGAATTTGCTGCGCAGCTTGGTAAACATCAGCGACAGCGCTTCATGCGGCGTCAGCGCATTGTTGATATTGAGCGGATTGCATAATTCGTCGTAATGGTTGGCAATGACGACGATGCGCGACAGCAAACCGATCGCCTCGCCCTTGAGCGCTGCCGGAAAGCCGCTGCCGTCGAACAGTTCGTGATGCTCGCGAATGACGGCCTGGGTGCTGGACGCGAACTTTAGCCGCAGGCCGATCTCTACCCCGTATTGCGGATGCAATTCATAGAAGTGGCGCTCGGCATGGGTCAATGGTTCCATTTTCTGCAGGATCTTGCTCGGGATTTCCTTGTGCCCGATATCGTGGAACAGTGCGCCCATCCCCAGCGAACCGACCACCGCTTGCGGCAGCTTGATATCGCGCGCCATCATCATCGACAGAATCGTGACGTTAAGCGAATGGAAATACAATTCCTCGCCGCCCATCTTGTCGCCCATCACATGAATTGCCAGCTCCGGTTCGGAAATGATCGAATCGGCAATTTGCGTCACCAGCCGGGTTGCCTGCGCCACCGTTTCCGCCGGCTTGGAGAACAGGTTCTTGCCGATGTCGCGGATGGTGTTGGCAGTATCGACAAACGCATTTTCGATGCGCATGGCCGCTTCCCGCTGTTGCTGGATGCGGGCTATCATCGCGCGTTTGGCTGCCAGCATCGGCGCCATGTCCGGTGCCATTTCCGTTGCCATATTTGGCGCTGCGTCCGGCGCCGCATGCTGCGGCGCACTCTGGGGCGAACCCTGCGGCGGCAGACCGGCTTCGCTTAAGGCCGGGTTGTAACGCACGGCCTTCAAGCCCAGGCTGCGGATGGTCTTGATCTGTTCCTCGTTCTTGATCCTGAAATGACTGAACGCAAACGGATGTTCAAACCACTTCAAATCGAGATGGATATACAGCCCGACCCGGAGTTGATCCATGGTGATAGTCGCATTATCTAGCATCGGTATCGGCGGTTTCCGGTTGTCTTCGGGTGGAGGAAAAGGTAAGTATGCAAAACCGCTGTCTCCATATCCTAAGCCTGCAGAGCCGCAGCCTGACGCAATGCCAGGCCCTGTGAATATATTGCCGCACGACAATCATCGCATGATCTGCATGCCATTTCCATTAAATTTCTCGGGAAATGCAGGCTGAATGTTTTGCAAGCCCAGACGGTAAATGGAAGGTGCGTGCAATTTCGCAGGGCTCTTCGTACAATACCGCGCATGAAAATAATCTTTGCCGGAACACCGGAATTCGCCGCAGTGGCGCTCAAATCCCTGCACCAGGCCGGCTTCGAGATCGCGCTGGTGTTGAGCCAGCCGGATCGTCCGGCCGGGCGCGGCCTGCAACTGCAGGCTTCGCCGGTGAAACAATATGCGCTCGCGCACGACATTGCGGTGGCGCAGCCGGCCTCGTTGCGGCTCGACGGCAAGCATCCGCAGCAGGCGCAGGACGCGCACGCATTGCTGCGCGCGACCGAACACGACCTGATGGTGGTGGCCGCCTACGGGCTGATCTTGCCGCGCAGCGTACTCGACATCCCGCGCCTGGGCTGCATCAACATCCACGCCTCGCTGTTGCCGCGCTGGCGCGGCGCGGCGCCGATTCATCGCGCGATTGAGGCCGGCGATGCCGCGACCGGCATCACCATCATGCAGATGGAACAGGGGCTCGATACCGGGCCGATGCTGCTGACCGAGCGCTTGCCGATCGCGCCGGACGACACCACCGGCAGCCTGCATGACAAGCTGGCCGCGCTGGGTGGCGAGATGATCGTGCAGGCGCTGCGCCGGCTGCAGCAGGGCGAACTGGTCGCCACCCCGCAGCCGGCGCAGGGCGTGAATTACGCGGCCAAGATCAGCAAGCAGGAGGCGCTGCTGGACTTCAACCAGCCGGCCGCCACGATTGCGCGCAAGATTCGTGCATTTAATCCGTTTCCGGGTGCGTCAGCGGTGTTTAACGGCGTCACCCTCAAGTTGTGGCAAGCGCAGGCATTGCCGGACGGCGCCGGATTGCCGCCCGGTCATGTGCTGGCGGCCAATCCGCAGGATGGCGTGCTGGTGGCGTGCCTCGATGGTGTATTGCGCGTGACCGTGCTGCAAAAGCCGGGCGGAAAACGCTTGCCGGCGGCTGAATTTGTAGCCGGCTTCCCGATGGAAAACGGCTGTTTTGGCTGATTTCGGGATTATGTGACATAGTATTGGCTCCAGAGTCCTTGATTGCCTCGCAGCAACACACACGCCGGAGTAGAGCCATGTTTGACATCCTTGTATATCTCTACGAGACGTATTACCGCCCGGATGCCTGTCCGGATGCGGCTGCGCTGACCCGGAAATTGTCGGCAGTCGGCTTCGAAGAGGATGAAATCTCCGAAGCGCTGGACTGGTTGCAGCATCTGGCCCAGGCTACCGACGCATTCGCCAACCAGTACCCGCAGCAGCAGACCGCGTTTTCCTTCGGCTTGCGCATCTATCCGGAGCAGGAGTCCAGCGTGCTGGGAGTGGCAGCGATCGGTTTCATCCAGTTCCTGGAGCAGGCCCAGGTGCTCGACGCGATCCAGCGCGAGATCGTCATCGAGCGTGCGCTGGCGGTGAAGGAGTCGCCGATGCCGCAAGACAAGCTCAAGATCATCGTGCTGCTGGTGTTGTGGAGCCAGGGCAAGGAGCCCGATGCGCTGATTTTCGATGAACTTTTCATCGACGATACGCAGCCGCAACAGCGCTTGCTCCACTGAATCCGGATTAACCCGGCGCGTTGCGCCATCGCACCGGAACCGCAGTTTCGGTGCGATCCGGCCCCGGGCGCTTGCGGATTTTGCTGCAACGCGCTTATCATTGGCCGCTTGACAATCCAGACGTTTGTAATATTTGTAATATTAGTGGTGCCGCGGCAATTTTGCCGCCCCACAAGTGCGCGATCCGTACCCAAATTAGAGAATCCACCCCATGACCAAGACCCTCATCATCGCCGAGAAGCCCTCTGTCGCGAACGACATCGCGAAGACGCTCGGCGGCTTCACCAAGCACGATGAGTACTTCGAATCCGACCAGTACGTGTTGTCCTCCGCGGTCGGCCATTTGCTCGAAATCGCGGTGCCGGAAGAGCACGACGTCAAGCGCGGCAAATGGAGTTTCACTCACCTGCCGATGATTCCGCCGTATTTCGCATTGAATCCGATCGCCAAGACCGAATCGCGGCTGAAGGTATTGAACAAGCTGATCAAGCGCAAGGATGTCTCCGCGCTGATCAACGCCTGCGATGCCGGGCGCGAAGGCGAGCTGATTTTCCGCCTGATCGCGCAACACGCGAAAGCCAAGCAGCCGATCCAGCGCCTGTGGCTGCAATCGATGACGCCGGGCGCGATCCGCGACGGCTTCACGCACTTGCGCAGCGACGCGGAAATGCTGCCGCTGGCCGACGCCGCCCGTTGCCGTTCCGAAGCCGACTGGCTGATCGGCATCAACGGCACCCGCGCGATGACTGCGTTCAACTCGAAGGAAGGCGGCTTCTACCTGACCACCGTGGGCCGGGTACAGACCCCGACGCTGTCGATCGTGGTCGAGCGCGAAGAAAAGATCAAAAAATTCGTGCCGCGCGACTTTTGGGAAGTGCGCGCCGATTTCGTCTGCGCGGCCGGCATTTACGAAGGCCGCTGGCTCGACACCAGGCACAAGAAGGATGAAACCGATCCGGAAAAGCGCGCGGAACGGCTGTGGAGCCGTGCTGCCGCCGAATCGATCGTCGCCGCCTGCCGCGGCAAGCAGGGTACGGTCAGCGAAGAATCGAAACCGACCACCTCGATGGCGCCGGCGCTGTTCGACCTGACCAGTCTGCAGCGCGAAGCCAACTCGCGCTTCGGATTTTCGGCCAAGAACACGCTCGGCCTGGCGCAGGCCTTGTATGAAAAGCACAAGGTGCTGACCTATCCGCGTACCGATTCGCGCCATCTGCCGGAAGATTACCTCGACACCGTCAAGCAGGCGCTGGAGACGGTAGCGGAGAACAATAATTACCACCAGTTCGCCAAGCAGATTCTGAACAAGGGCTGGGTCAAGCCGAACAAGCGGATTTTCGACAATACCAAGATTTCGGATCACTTTGCGATCATCCCGACCACCCAGGCGCCGAAAAACCTGTCCGAACCGGAACAGAAGCTGTACGACCTGGTGACCAAGCGTTTCATGGCGGTGTTCTTCCCGGCCGCCGAGTTCCAGGTCACCACCCGGTTTACTGAAGTCTCCGGCCATCAGTTCAAGACTGAAGGCAAGGTGATGACCAATCCCGGCTGGCTGGCGATCTACGGCAAGGAAACGGCCGAAAAAGACAGTGAAAACGCCGGCAATCTGGTGCCGGTCGCGAAGGGCGAAAAAGTCCTGACCGACAAGATCACGGCCAACGGCCTGGTCACCAAGCCGCCGGCGCGCTACTCGGAAGCGACCTTGCTGTCGGCGATGGAAGGCGCCGGCAAGCTGCTCGACGACGAGGGGCTGCGCGAAGCGATGGCCGGCAAGGGTCTCGGCACGCCGGCCACCCGCGCCGCCATCATCGAAGGCCTGCTGACCGAAAAATACCTGCTGCGCGAAGGGCGCGAAATCATCCCGACCGCCAAGGCGTTCCAGTTGATGACGCTGCTGCGCGGCCTCGGCGTGTCCGAGCTGACTTCGCCGGAGCTGACCGGCGAGTGGGAATACAAGCTGTCGCAGATCGAAAAGGGCAACATCAGCCGCGAAGAATTTATGCGCGAAATTGCCCAGATGACGCAAATCATCGTCAAGCGCGCGAAGGAGTACAGCAACGACACGATCCCCGGCGATTACGCGACGCTGGCCACGCCGTGCCCGCATTGCGGCGGCGTGGTGAAGGAAAACTACCGCCGCTTCGCCTGCACCAAGTGCGAATTCTCGATGAGCAAGACCCCCGGCAGCCGCCAGTTTGAGGTGGCCGAAGTCGAGGAGTTGCTGAAAAATCGCACCATCGGGCCGCTGCAGGGTTTTCGCTCGAAGATGGGGCGGCCGTTCGCCGCCATCCTGAAGATCGTGCCCGACGAAGAGCACAAGAACCTGAAGATGGAATTCGACTTCGGCCAGAACGATGAAGGCGGCGAAGATGGCGAAGGGGTCGATTTCACCGGCCAGACGCCACTCGGCGCCTGCCCGAAGTGCGGCAGCGGCGTGTATGAAATGGGCCTCGGCTATGTCTGCGAAAAGACCGTTGCCAAGCCGAAAGCCTGCGACTTCCGCAGCGGCCGCATCATCCTGCAGCAAGAGATCCTGCCCGAGCAGATGGTCAAACTGTTGAATGACGGCAAGACCGATCTGTTGCCCGGCTTCATCTCGCAGCGCACCCGCCGCCCGTTCAAGGCGTTCCTGGTCAAGGGCAAGGATGGCAAGGTCAGCTTCGAGTTCGAGGAGCGCAAGGCCAAGGCGCCGGCCAAAGGCAAGGTTGTCGAAGCTGTTGCTGCCGATGCGCAGGCAAGCGATGCGATCGAGGCAACCGTCAAGAAACCTGCGGCCAAGAAACCGGCAGTAAGGAAGGCCGCCGCCAAACCCGCAGTACGCAAGGCGGCCGTCAAGAAAACCGCCTGAAGCGCATTGCGCGCATCTCAATTCCTCCATTGAATGCAGGAGTATTGCAAAAAATGCGATATTTCCCGCATGTATTTTTGTGCAATAAATAAATACTCCTGCTCTAAAAAAACATTTCCGGCGCCGCCGGCGCAGCGCATCGCCGCAAAAAACCCGCATGATTGATGCAGATCAAACGCCTGTGCTGCAGCCGATTTTCCGGCCGAACATTTGACAGCGGTAGTGCTCAAATTTATGGATGCGTCCGCGATTTCGATGAATGGAGCCTGCTTCTGACGCAACCATAATCAGGAGATTGCCATGAAAAATATCAAATGGATTGCCGTTGTGCTGTGCGCCTTGACGGTTGCAGCTTGCGGCTCGATGCCGTCATCATCCTCGGCGCAGCAAGATAGCAGGAGTGAATATTTTTACATGTATGGGCGTTGATCGGGCGCAGCATGGCGTGATTCCCGGCTGCGTGCAGTAAATGGTGAAGCGTGCCGGGCTGGCGGTGCATCCGGTGTGCGGTGTCACTGATGCGGCGCTTTGCGCTACACTGTTTTTTTTCGCCCGCTACCCGATATCATGCGCCACCACACAGCTTCCCGCCCCGCCGAACTGAAAACCATCCTGATCGCAACCGGCCTGATCCTGACCATGGCGATGGGGGTGCGGCATGGCTTCGGCTTCTGGCTGCAGCCGATTTCGCAGGCGCAGGGCTGGACCCGCGAGACCTATTCGCTGGCGATGGCGCTGCAGAACCTGATGTGGGGCGTATTCGGGCCGTTCGCCGGGATGGCGGCCGACCGTTACGGCACGCTGCGGGTGGTGATCGTCGGCGCGCTGCTGTATGCGGCCGGGCTGCTGTGGATGGCGCTGGTGAACGAGCCGACGCTGTTCATTCTCGGCGCCGGATTTCTGATCGGCGGCGGGCTGGCCTGTACCGGATTCGGCGCGGTCAGCGGCATCATCGCGCGCGTCGCACCGGCCGAGAAGCGCTCATGGGCATTCGGCATTTCGGGTGCCGCCAGTTCGCTGGGCCAATTCATGATGATGCCGGTCGAGCAGCAGATGATCTCGCACGCCGGCTGGCAAAATGCGTTCTATCTGCTGGCCGCGCTGGTGCTGCTGGTGATGATTCCGATGGCGCTGCGCCTGCGCGAGCCGGAGCATGCGGCCTCCGACGACCCCCAGCAAAGCATCCTGGAGGCTACCCGCGAGGCGTTTGCCTACCGCCCTTTCCTGTACCTGGTGGCAGGCTATTTCGTCTGCGGCTTCCAGCTGGTGTTCGTCGGCGTGCACATGCCGGCCTACCTGAAAGACCAGGGGCTGCTCGACCCCAATGTGGCGGTGATCGCGCTGGCGCTGATCGGCCTGTTCAATATTTTCGGCTCGTTTGCGGCCGGCAAGCTGGGCGGCAGATTTCCCAAACGCTATCTGCTGTCGGGGATTTATCTGACCCGTGCGGTCGTCATCAGCGTGTTCCTGCTGGCCCCGCTGTCGCCCGCATCGGTCTACCTGTTCGCCAGCGCGATCGGCTTCCTGTGGCTGTCCACGGTGCCGCTGACCAATGGCGTGATCGCCGGCATCTTCGGGGTGCGCTACCTGTCGATGCTGTCCGGCTTCGTGTTCCTGTCGCACCAGATCGGCAGTTTCCTGGGCGTCTGGCTGGGCGGCTTCCTGTTTACCAAACAGGGCAATTACAACACGGTCTGGATGATCACCATCGGGCTCGGCCTGTTCGCGGCGCTGATCAACCTGCCGATCAACGAAAAGGCCATCGTGCGGCTGCAGCCGGCGCTGGCCTGAGCCGAAGGAGTAGCAGATGAAACACGGTATCAAGCGCCTGCTGTTCGGACTCGCCGGCACCGCGTTGCTGGCGTTGATCTTCCTGGCTTACCTGCGGCCGGATTTCGCTTTCGATCTGGCGAACCGGATCTACCTGTGCTTTTAATGCGCGGCCAGATCGCCGCAAGCGAGTCCGGGCCGGCTGCGCAGCGCGGTATTATCGTGGTACCTTCAGGCCGGCAGGCTGCATTCTGAACCAGCAACAGGGGGACCAGCATGAGTGTCACGCGCATCAATGAGTTTCGGGCCAAAGACGGCGAGGACGACAGCCTGTACGCGCTGCTCGCATCATTTTTGCCGGTCATCGGGTCCGCCGACGGCTGTCAGTCGTGCCAGCTGCTGCACAATCTGGACGACCCGGCGCGGCTGGTCATCATCGAGACTTGGGAGAGCGTCGAGGCGCACCAGGCAGCAGCCAAAATGATCCCGCCGCAGAACCTGGAACAGGCGCAGGAATTGCTGGCCTGCCCGCCGCGGGGAGCGTACTACATTGCCAGCGGCGATTGATGCCGGGTAGCGGGTTCTCGGCCTGCGCAACGGGCTTGCTTCGAATCGCCCGGGTCCGTTTTGAGGCTGGATACATCCGGCTTTAACGCGTGCAACCGTACATGCCATCGCAGCTCAACGCACTCTATTACTACTATGACAATGCAGTTCGAAGAATTTGGAAGCTTTTCACATCCCCCCGAGCCTGTCGTCGCTGCTGCGCCGCCGGCGTCCGCCGCAATGCGATTCGCGATGCTGGCTGCGGCGCTGGAGGCCGCGCTTGCGGGCGATTGGAGTGCGCCGCTGCCGCTCGGCGGCAACGATCAGTTGACTGCTGTGGCCAGAAATCTGGAGCGCCTGTTTGAACGGTGCCGTTCCACGCAGGCGGGCCGGGCAGACGCGCCGCAGACGGGGAGTAGCGCAACTCTGCAACAGGGGCTGCTCAGGGAAAATGCGCGCTTGAAATATTTGATTGCAAACACGCCGGCGATTATTTACAGCAGCGTTCCGACCGGCGACTTCAAGATGACGTTCGTCAGCGACAATGCGTCGCGTGTCTTGGGATACAAGCCGGAAGACATGGTTGCCGATCCGAATTTCTGGTTCGACCATATTCATCCGGACGACATTCCAGCCATTTTTTCGAGTCTGGCGCTGGTGTTCGTGGAAGGGCAGCGCGCGTACGAATATCGTTTCCGCAACAGCGACGGCCACTATCTGTGGATGCACGATACCCTGCGCCTGATCAGGGACGCGGACGGCAATCCGCAGGAAGTGATCGGCTCGCTGACCGATATTACCGACCGCAAGCTGATGGAAGAGGCGCTGTTCAAAAAAGGGGAAGAGCAGCGATCGCTGATTGAAAAGCTGCAACAGGCACAGGCGCAATTACTGCAATCGGAAAAAATGGCGTCGATCGGCCAGCTGGCGGCCGGCATCGCACATGAAATCAATAATCCGGTCGGCTTTGTCAACTCCAACATGGGAAGCCTGAGCAGCTATGTGGAGACCCTGTTCAAGCTGATCGACGGCTATGACAAGACGCTTGCGCCGATGCTTGGCAGCCCGGCAATATCGGCTGCGCTGGCACAATTGAAGGCGCAGGCCGATCTCGATTACCTGAAGGAGGACGTGACCAATCTGGTGCAGGAGTCGATGGATGGTTTGAAGCGTGTCAGGGATATCATCAAGGCATTGAAGGATTTTTCGCATGTCGGCGAACCGGACTGGCAGGTAGCCGATCTGCATCACGGTCTCGACAGCACGCTCAATATCGCCAACAACGAATTCAAGTACAAGGCAATCATCGACAGGCAATACGGCACATTGCCGCCGGTAAAATGCCTGGTATCGCAGTTGAACCAGGTATTCATGAACCTGATCGTCAATGCGGCGCATGCAATCAGGGAATCGGGCGTGATCAAGATTCGCACCGGTGCGGCCAATGACTGGGTGTGGATCGAGATCAGCGACAACGGCGTCGGCATTGCAGATGAAATCCTGACGCGCATCTTCGAGCCGTTCTTTACCACCAAGCCGGTCGGCCAGGGTACCGGGCTCGGCTTGTCGCTGTCCTACAACATCATAAACATGCATGGCGGGCGGATCGAGGTCAGCAGCGCGCCCGGGACGGGCAGCTGCTTTACCGTGCACCTGCCGGTCGATCCGCAAACGGCCGCCTGAGCGGTTCTGGTCGTTCCAGGATACTGCGGCATCTATAGTTTTTATCGCACTATTTTATTGCGTGAATTGCATTGTTTTTGCATATACCCGCCATATTTCTGTTTTTTCAGGGCCAGTCTGTGGCAGCAAGCTGGTCAGCAGGCATGCCTGAGCGGCGCCGCCAGAGCGCGCAGTGCGCGACGCAATACCCGGCCCAGCCACCGCGTGCAAGGTTTGGCCGGCTGGCGCGCCTCGATCGTCAGCGCGCTGTCGCCGTCGGCTTCCAGCCACAGCACGCCGGCGTGCGGGAAGGACAGGCCGGCCCCCGGCAGCAGCCAGTAATCACGGCTATCGTTGCTGCGGGTGATCCATAGCTTGCCTTGCCGGTTGGTCAGGCGGGCGCCCGCGGGCAGTTGCAGTCTCGTGACTGCGCCGGCGCGCATTTCCAAGCGCTCTATGGAGAATCTGCTTATCATGTTGTCGTGGCGTTCCATCATCTTTCTCCTTCAGTGTAATGCCATTTCCAGTTGGCATACCGTCATGGTAGTGGGTGACAACGATACTTTCCAGTGATACATTTTCGCCAACCTGATAATAAAATTATCGTATGAATCCAGCCGAAGCGTTGCCCAGAATGCCGCCGTTGCCGGCCTTGCGCGCGTTCGAGAGCGCCGCGCGGCACAACAGTTTCAGCCGCGCCGCAGCAGAACTGCATCTGACCCACGGTGCGATCGGCCATCAGGTGCGCGCGCTGGAAGCGTCACTCGGGGTGCAGCTGTTTACCCGCGTCGGCCGCGGCCTGGTGCTGACGCCGGAAGGGCGGATGCTGGCCGAGCGGGTGCGCGCGGCCTGGCTCGATGTCGCCGCAGCGGCGCAGGACATCAGGCGCCGCGCGAACGGGAACCAGCTGACGCTGAGCGTGTTTCCATCGTTTGCGGCACGCTGGCTGGTGCCGCGGCTGGGTCGCTTCATCGAGCAGAATCCCGACCTCGAGGTGATGATCCAAACCACTGGCAATCTGGTCGATTTTTCGCGCGATGCGGTTGATGTCGGCTTGCGCATGGGCAACGGCAACTGGACGGGCCTGTGGTGCGAACTGCTGTTCGGCGATGCCCACTTCCCGGTCTGCGCGCCCGACTTCAACCACGGCGCGCTGCCGAGCACGCCGGCGCAATTGCTGCAGTATCCGTTGCTGCTGTCGGTCGACGAGCCATGGACGCCGTGGTTTGCGGCGGCCGGCGTCGACGCGCCGGAGCCGCGCGGCGTCACCTACAGCGATGCGCACGACCTGCTGCTGGCGACGCGCGAAGGCCAGGGCATCGCGCTCGGGCGCGAAATGATGGTGGCCGACGATATCGTGCGCGGCAGCCTGGTGCGACTGTTCGACGTCAGCGTGCCGGTGCCGTTTTCGTACTACCTGGTGTGTCCGCCGGCGCTGGCGCAAGCCGGCAAGGTGAAGCGCTTTCGCGCCTGGATCTGGGAAGAGATCGACTTCCAGCGCGCGCAGATTGCCGCGCGCGCGCCGGCCCGGCGCTGAACTGCGGCGTCAGGCCGCCAAATGTCGCGCCTGCCGTTGCGGCGCCGCGTGTTCTGCCAGCTTGGCGGCGGCCTTGGCTGCTTTCGGCTTGTAGTGCGGCTTGTTGGCCTGCCCGGCGTAATCGCTGGCGACGGTCGCTGTAACCATCTCTCTATCCTGTCCCTGTTCCAGCAACCATTCTTCCACCAGCGCGGCCAGTCGCTCCAGCGCGATGCGGTGGGTGGCGTCGGTCTGCGCGTAGATCCAGTCCGACAGATCCATGAAGCGGGCAAACGGGCTGTGTTCCAGAATCAGCGGCAGCGTACGGGCGAAGCGGCCGGAATTGGCGATCAGATCCCAGTAGCGGGCAAAGCGCACCAGCCGCTGCATGGTGGCGAAGTCGATGCGGTCGGTGGCCAGGATGGTGTACGGCGGCTGGGCGTCGAACACCAGCCGGAACGGTGCGGTATGGCGGATGATCGGGGTGCCGCGCAGGCGCTTCAGGATGCCGAACTGGATTTCGTGCGGCTGCAGCGCGTACAGCTGGTCGAAGCCGGCCGCGAAGCTTTCCATGTCCTCGCCCGGCAGGCCGGCGATCAGGTCGACGTGCATGTGGGCGTGCGAATGTTCGACCAGCCAGCGGATGTTGTCGGCCGCTTTTTGATTGTCCTGGCGGCGGCTGACCAGCGCCTGCACCTCGGGATTGAAGCTCTGGATGCCGATTTCGAACTGCAGCGCGCCGGGCGGGAATTGCGCGATGCCGGCCTTCAGCGCATCCGGCAAGTGGTCGGGCACCAGCTCGAAGTGGGCGAACACCGGGTCTTGCGGATCGGCGGCGATCTTGTCGAGGAAGAACTGCATGATCCTCAGGCTGGTCTTGATGTTCAGGTTGAAGGTGCGGTCGACGAACTTGAACAGCCGCGCGCCGCGCGCGTGCAATCCCTCCAGTGCGGCCAGGAAACGCTCCAGGTCGAACGGCCAGGCGGTCTTGTCCAGCGCCGACAGGCAGAATTCGCACTTGAACGGGCAGCCGCGCGACGCTTCCACGTACAGGATGCGGTGCTTCAGGTCGTGCTCCGAATACAGCGCATACGGCAGCGTGATCTCGTCCAGCGGCGGCTGCAGTCCGGCGTGGATCTTCATCAGCGGCTGCGGCCCATCCAATATCGCGCGGCACAGCTTGGGGAAGCTGACCTCGCCCCAGCCGGTGATCAGGTAATCGGCCGCCTGCACGATCGCCTGCTCGCCCGATTCGTGCGAGACTTCCGGCCCGCCCAGCACGATCACGATCTGCGGCGCCACCTGCTTGAGCATCGCCACCACCCGGGTGGTTTCCTCGACGTTCCAGATATACACGCCGAAACCGATGATGCGCGGCTGCAGCGCCAGCAGTTTCTCGACGATATCGGTGGTCCTGGCGCCGATGACGAACTCCTGCAGCCGGGTTTGATCCTGCAACTCGCCCATGTTGGCCAGCAGGTAGCGCAGGCCCAGCGACGCATGCGCGTAGCGGGCGTTCAGGGTGGACAGGATGATGGTCATTGCGGGCGATCCGGTTGGGTACATTAATATTCCAGGCTCAGGGTGAGCGAGCCGTGGCGCTGCAACTTGCTCTGGGTCCGGAATTCCTTGCTGCGCATGTAATACGCATAGGTCAGCTTGCCGCCCGGCCATTGCCAGGCCAGTCCGGCCGAGATATCGCCGACCAGGTATTTCTTGCTCACACTGTGGCTGCCGCCAAAGGTATTGCCATCGAGAAAAATATCGCGCGCCACTGCGCGCCCATCCAGCGCGACGAATCCATGCAGCGCACTGCCGGCCAGCCGGCGCGCCGCTGCACCTTCGGCCAGCGGTGCGTTGCTGTCGCTGGCGGGGCGGATCGGTGCGGTGCCGAAATCGTTCGGCAACCGGCTGCCGGCGCGCAACTCCAGGCCGGCGTTGGCGTAGGTGGCGACGTTGCCGAGGCTGACGCCGTAATGGCTGATCGCATCGAATGCCGGGCCCGACTTGTTGTCGCTGATCCAGATCTTGTTCTTGCGTTCGGCCACGATCTGCAGCCCCAGTTCATTGTGCAACTGGTTGCTCCAGCCGTTGAAGCGTTCGATCCCGCGCAGCGAGTGGATGAAATCCTGCGAGTGCTCGGCCAGCGAGGCCGGGCCGACCACGCCGAGATTGACTTCGACGGTATCCATATGGCGCGCATCGCGGGCGTTGTAGCCCAGCCCCAGATACAGCCAGCCGGCGTACGGGCGGTCATCGGCGATGATGCCGGTGGCCGTATTGTCGCGCGGCGTATACATTGCCTGGCCGGCGGTGACGACCATGTTGCGCGAAGTGAAGCGGCCCGGATGGACTCCTTCGAACATCCGGTTCAGCGTGCGCACCCAGCGCGGCAGGCAAGGATCGTGAATATAGTCTTTCAGGTTGGCCGACACCCAGGATACCTTGACGCCATTGGTGTAATTGCTGTCGGAGCCGGCAACCAGGTCGTTTTCAAGGTAGAAATTGATGATTTCCGGATGTTGCGCGAGTGCCGCCACGTCCGGCGTCGGGTTGCCGCAGACCTGCTGCATCAGGGTTTCATTGCTGATCTGGGCCAGGCCGGGCAGCGCAGTCAGCGCCAGCGCCAGCGCAGCGGCGCAGCGCCAGCGGCAAAGGGGGACACGGGATGGTACGCGCATGATCTGGTCGGATAAGGGTGAATGCATCAAGTCCGCATCATAGCCGGTTAATCGCCTGACGCGCCGGCGCAGCCGCCAGGCACTACACTACAGGCCTGTACAAATTTAAAGACCGATCCGCCCTATGTTGCATTTGATTACCTTGTTGCGCGGCCACGGCCGCGTGTTGCTGTTGTTACTGCTGTTGTGCACTTTGGGCGCTGCCGCCCAGGCCGCCGATGTGCTGTCCGCCGCCAAGCCTGCCGCCGCGCCGGCTGCGGCAGATGCACCGCCGGTGGTGAAACCGATCGCGGTGCCGAATATTGCAGCCGCAGCAGAAGCGGCCGATGCGCTGTTGCGCGATATCGTCGCAGGCCTGGCGCCGGCGCCCAAGCTGACGGCAATCGGCGCCGAGCTGAACGTTTTCGGGCGCGATTTCGAGGCTACCGGAAAAGAGACCGCGCTGGCACTGGGAGCGATTTATTCACCGGAGCAGCTGCGCGAACTCGATACGCGCTGGCTCTCGCTACTGGCCCGGCTGGGCAAGTGGGAACAGATACTTACCAACCGCGCGGTCCTGCTCGAAGGCAATCTGACCCAACTCGATGGATTGCAGCAGACCTGGCACACCACGCTTAAAGTTGCGCGCGAAACCGACGCACCCGGCGCAGTGCAGGAGCGTGCGAATGCGGTGCTGACCGAGATCGAGCGGGTGCGGCGGCTGGTGGACAAGGCGCGCTCCGAGATACTGACGCTGCAAGCCGAGGTCAGCCGCTTCGAGACCCGCTGCGCCGCGCAGCGCGCGCAGCTCAAGCGTGCCACCGATGCCGCGCTGGAAAGTCTGCTGCTGCGTGACAGCGTGCCGATCTGGAGCGCCGACAGCAGCGCCGAGGGCCAGGTCGAACGGCTGCAAGAGTTCAAGCGCGCGATGCAAGCCGATCAGGTGACGATTGGGCAGTACCTGCTGGCGAGCTATAAGAGCGGAGTTTTCCTGCTGCTGCTGGCAACGCTGTTCCTGCTCGGACTGTGGCGCATCCGAGCCCAGATACGGCGCCGCACCGAGGCCGATCCGGAACTGGCCAGCACCGCCTGGGTGTTCGAACATCCGGGCGCGATTGTGGTGCTGTTAATCTCCATCATCAGTTCGTGGGTGCTGGAGTACGCGCCGCGTGAATTCAAGCTGTTGCTGCTGACGCTGGTGCTGCCACCGACGATTGTGATCCTGCGGCGCCTGATCCACCGCAACCTGGCCTCTTTCCTGTATGCGCTGCTGGTGCTGTATGTGGTCAACCGGCTGCGCGAAATGTTCGGCGCGGCGCTGGTGTGGGAGCGGCTGCTGTTCGAGTTGCAGTTGGCCGGCACGCTGCTGTTCCTGTTCTGGTTCCTGCGGCCGCGACGGCTGTCCCGGCTGCCGCTCGAAGTCACCGGAGATAAGGCTTTCAAGTGGTCGCTGCGGATCGCGCGGGTCGCCACGCTGGCTTTCGCATTCGCACTGGTGGCCGAAGTGCTGGGCTATTCGCAGCTCGGGCGCTTCCTGAATGCGGCGATGCTGACTGCGCTGTATTCCGGCGTGATCCTGTATGCGGCGCTGCGCGCGCTGGTCAGCCTGTCGACCCTGGCGCTGCATGTCTGGCCGCTGCGTTCGCTGGCCATGGTGCGGCACTACAAACCCTTGCTGGAGCGCCGCCTGCAGCGTGGCGCGCACTGGCTGATGCTGGGCTGGTGGGTCTTGACCACGCTCGATATCTTTGCATTGCGCAAACCGATTTTCGACTTCGCTGTCCGCGCACTCAGCGCCGAAGTCGCGATCGGTGCGCTGCATGTGTCGCTGGCTGACGTGCTGGCTTTTGGCGGCACCATCTGGGCCGCCTTCCTGCTCTCGCGGCTGCTGCGCTTTGTGCTTGAAGAGGATATCTTTCCGCGCATTGCGCTGGCGCGCGGCATCCCGTACGCGCTGTCGATGGTGCTGCATTACGTGTTGCTGGTGGCCGGCTTCATTTTGGCCATCGTCGCCACCGGCGTCGATCTGGACCGCTTCACGATACTGATCAGCGCGTTCGGGGTCGGTGCCGGTTTCGGCTTGCAGGGCCTGGTCAAGGATTTCATGTCCGGGCTGGTGCTGCTGTTCGAACGCCCGATAAAAGTGGGGGACGCCATCGAGACCACCTTGCGCTCCGGCCAGATCAAGAGCATCGGTATTCGCGCCAGTATCCTGCGCACCTGGGATGGCGCCGAAGTGGTGGTGCCGAATGCAGCGCTGGTTTCGAACGATGTGGTCAACTGGACCCTGTCGGACCGCCAGTGCCGGATCGAAATCCCGCTCGGCATTGCCCATGGCAGCGACCCGGAACAGGTGCTGGCGCTGCTGGTTGGCGTCGCATCCGAACATGCGGAAGTGCTCGAAGAACCGGCGCCGGACGTCTACTTCGAAGGGTTCGGCACCGACGCACTGAACTTCAGGTTGCGCTGCTGGACCGGACAATACGACCGCTTCAACCCGATACGCAGCGAATTGTGCGTCGCGGTCAGCAAGGCACTGGCCGCAGCCGGCATCGAAATAGCGTTGCCGCAGCGCGACCTGCATCTGCGCAGCATGGACGATAGGGTGCTGCAACAGTTGCGCGGCAGCCTGCAGCCGCCGACCTAATGCGTCCGTAGCGCCGGCTTCCCAACCTGCAGAAATACATGGGGTATGCCGATTTTTATGGCATTTTCCGCATAATATTAAAGCGCTACATAAAATACACTAAGCGGTATCTGTTATCCGTGGGGCAGCGTCAGCAGCGCTTCCAGGCCGCCGTCCGGGTGATTGCGCAGCGTCAGGCTGCCGCCGTGCTGTTCGGCGATATTGCGGGCGATGGTCAGGCCGAGGCCGGTGCCGCCGCTCTGGCGCGAGCGTGACGTCTCGATCCGGTAGAACGGCTCGAACACGCGCGCCAGCTGGTCGGGCGCAATGCCGGGGCCGTGATCGCGGATCCGGATCACGATCTGGCCGGCGGCGCCGCTGTCCAGCGCCACGCCGACATCAGCCGACTGGCCGTATTTGACCGCATTGTCGACCAGGTTGACCAGGCAGCGCCGCAGCGTATTCGGACGCGCCAGCACCGGTTTGCCGGCGTGCCCGGACAGGCTGACTTGCTGGCCGGCGTCAACGGCGTCGCTGCAGACGCTGTCGAGCAGCGAATCCAGGTCGAGGCGCTGCATCGGCTCGGCCGAGGCCATGCTGCGCGCCAGCTCCAGCCCTTCACGCACCATGTGCTGCGTCGCCGACAGATCGCCGATCAGCTTGTCGCGCAACTCGGCGTCAGTCACTTTCTCCAGCCGCAGCCGCAGCCGCGTCAGCGGCGTCTGCAGGTCGTGCGTGATGGCCGCCAGCATCTGCGTGCGCTGCTGGATGTGCTCGCGGATGCGCTTTTGCATCGCATTGAAGGCGCTGCCGGCCTGACGGATTTCGCTGCTGCCGGTCAGCGCCAGCGGCGGGTGATTCAAGTCATTGCCCAGATCGAAGGCGGCCTGCGCCAGCTGCTTGAGAGGACGCATCGTCATCCGCGCCACCAGGTATGCCAGCACCCCGATGCTGCACACGAACAGCGCCAGATTCAGCAGGAAATCGCGGTGCAGCGGCGGCACGCCGCTGCGCGGCGGCAACACTATCATCCGCAACAAGGTGCCGTCGCGCAGCGTGATGCGGGCCACTTCGCAACTCCGGTTCCAGGCTGTCGGCGCCGTGCTGCGCACCCGGTGCGACGGCCGGCACTCTGCGCCGCGGGCCTGCAGCGAGGCGACCCGGTACTCCGGCCCCAGTTGCGCGCCCAGCGCCTTGGCGAAGGCCGAAGGCGCGGCCTGCTCGCCCGCGCCGGGGCGCGCCGATTCGACCCGCAAGCCGATCCGTTTCGCGGTTTCCAGGAACGCTTGCCGGTTGGCCGCCGGCAATGCGTCCAGTGCCAGCGTCAATTGTTCGGCCCGCTCGACCTGATGCACATCGCGGAACTGGCCGATGGTGCGCTGCCGCTCGCTGCTGGAGAGCCAGAACGTCAGCGCGCTCGCGCCCAGCGTGCCGCACAGCAGAATCAGAAATACGCGCCCGGTCATCGAGTTGAAAAAATTCTTCATGCCGCACTCTCCGCCTGCACCGCAACCGACAGCACATAGCCGCCGTTGCGCACGGTCTTGATGATTTGCGGCGAGCGCGCATCTTCGCCCAGCTTCTGGCGCAGGCGGCTGATCTGGATATCGATCGAGCGGTCGAACGGGTCGGCGTCGCGGCCCTGCGTCAGGTTCAGCAACTGGTCGCGGTTCAGGACCCGGTTCGGATGTTCGAGGAAAATCTTCAGCAGCCGAAATTCGGCGCCCGACAGCATGATCACCAGTTGTTGCGGACTGAGCAGATGGCGCGCGGTCAGGTCCAGCGTCCAGCCGGCGAACAGCAGCCGCTGCGCCCCCTGGTCGCCATGGTTGGACGGCAGTGCATGGCTGCGGCGCAGTACGCTGCGGATGCGCGCCAGCAGTTCGCGCGGCTCGAACGGCTTCGGCAGATAATCGTCGGCGCCCATTTCCAGGCCCAGGATGCGGTCCAGTGGTTCGTTGCGCGCGGTCAGCATGATCACCGGCATCTGCGACTTCGCGCGCAGATTGCGGCACAGCGTCAGGCCGTCGTCGCCCGGCAGGTTCAAGTCCAGCACAATCAGGTCGATTTGCGCCTGTTCCAGCGTTTTCCACATCGCGCTGCCGTTTTCGGCGCTGTGCGCGATATAGCCGTTGTTGCTCAGGTAATCGGCCAGCAGCGAGCGGATTTCGCGATCGTCATCGACGATCAAGATGTGAGAAATGGGTTCCATAGGGGATAGATTATGGCGGCTGGCGCGCGCAGGGAAGCGGCGTTTTGTATCTTCTTGTAATCGCGAATTACACAACGATACAAAAAGCCGCGCTGCCGACACTTGCCAGATACATTGGCGGCGCAGAGTGGGTCCATGTGCAGTGCACATGCTTATCGACCAACGCACTCAAGAGGAAATACCATGCATAAATTTACCAAAAGCATCATCATCGGCATCACGGCACTGGCTCTGGGCGGCACCGCGCTGGCGCAAATTCCGCCCTCCGACGGCGCCGGCAAAACCGGCATGATGCAGGGCAAACCGGACAACCAGGACAGATACGCACAACGCGCTGAGCGCATGAAGGAGCACATGGCCAGGCGCCAGGCCGATCTGCATGCGCAGCTGAAACTGAGCCCGGCCCAGGAACCGGCCTGGAAAGCCTATACCGACAGCATGACGCCGCCCGCCATGAAAGACCGCCCGGACCGCAGCGCGCTGCAAGCGATGCCGGCACCGCAACGGATGCAAGCGATGCTGGAGCGGATGCAGCAAAATCAGGCCCGGATGGAAACCCACCTGGCTGCATTGAAGACGTTTTACGCTACCCTCACGCCGGAACAGCAAAAAACCTTCGATGCGGAGTTCCGCCATGGCCGCGGCCATGGTCGCGGCCATCATCGCGGTGGCATGTGGAAGTAATCGAGCTTTTGATAAAAAACGGCGCCGCAAGGCGCCGCTTTTTTTGTGGCATTGTCGTCGATCCTTGCGCCCCCATCCGCGCAGCACTGTGGCCGGTTGCTCATCGTCGGCGGCATCAATGGCGTCGGGATCGCGCGCGGTGAAGTTGGCTTGATGCAGACTGGAGCCGGATTGCCAAGTCATGCTATAAATGGGACGAATTAACTACCAGCGAGCATCGATATGCTAATCACGTTCAAATCCAAGGCCGCCGCCGAAGTCGTCATGTACAAGGAGCATGCAAAACCCATCCTCGATCTGCTGCACAAGGATGTCGAGCGCGGCGTCATCACCGCCGCCGAAACCGCCAGCGCGATCGCCAAGCTGGAAGCGGAAATCGCCGCCAGCCGGCTGCCCCCGACGCCGGAACAGGTGCAGCACGACGTCGCCGCGCAGGACGGCGCTGCGGGCGACGACGATGAGCCGGTCGAAATCGTCGCGTTTGCGTCGCGCGCCTATCCGCTGCTGGAAATGCTGCGCGCTGCCCACCGGGACGGCCGCGACGTCGTCTGGGGCGTCTGACCGCGCAGAGCCCTTCAAACTCAAAGAAATGCAGGAGTATGCTGGTAATTAATGCATTTCCCGCATTATTTCATTGTGACTTTAAAAATACATAATGTAGTATTTTGATGGCGAAAAAAACCGCAGCAGCGTGCCGGCGGCGCGTCGCCATAATCTGCCGCATTCGGCCCTGACTTCGTTACAATCGGATCTTTATCCGGCTTATGCGCCCCCGCTCGGCGCCAGACTCCCCATGTCCCTGTTCGGAATCGTCAATTTCGGCCTGTTTTGCATCGCCGTCATGCTGCTCAACGCCACGCCCGGCCCGGACACCGCGTATATCGTCGGGCGCAGCATCGCCCAGGGCCGCGCTGCGGGGCTGGTGTCGGCGCTCGGCATTTCGGCCGGCTGCCTGGTCCATTCGGTCGCATCGGCGCTCGGCCTGACCGCGATCCTGGCGTCGTCGGCCAGCGCCTTCATGGTCATCAAGCTGGCCGGCGGCGCGTACCTGATCTATCTCGGGCTGCGGATGCTGTGTTCCAGGTCGGCGCGGCCGACCGATTCTGCTGCGGTCACCGACCTGCGCCCGCTGCCGACCATTTTCTGGCAGGCGGTGGCAACCAATCTGCTCAATCCGAAGGTGATCCTGTTCTTCCTGTCGTTTTTCCCGCAGTTCGTGCGCGCCGATTCGCCCCGAAAAACTGCCGCATTCCTGCTGCTGGGATTGGTTTTCGTGCTGCTCAGCACGGTCTGGAACAGCGGCACCGCATTTCTCGCCGGCACGCTGGCGCGCCGCGCCGGCCGCAGCCCGCATGCCAGGCTCTGGCTGGAGCGCCTGGTCGGCACCGCATTCATCGCGCTTGGCGCTAAATTAATTACGAAAAACTAACGTGACAACATCCACACTGAAAATAGATTCCCTTTCCTATTCGCTGCTGCGCGCCGCCCAAGCGGTCGCGCTGGTGCGCGGCGGTACCGCTTTGCCGCTGGCGCTGGCCAAGGTGATTGCGCAGAGCAATACCCCGGTGGCGGCGCGCGGCGCGATCCAGGATATCGCCTACCGCGCGATGCGCCAGCTCGGACGCAGCGAAGTGCTGCTGTCGCTGCTGGCCAAAAAACAGCCTGATCCGGCCATCCTGCACAGCCTGTTGTGCTGCGCGCTGGCGCTGATCGCGCCCCCCGACGATGCGGCCGGGGCGCTGCCTTACGAAGTCTTCACGGTGGTCGATCAGGCGGTCACCGCGGCCTCCGCGCACGGCGACATGGCACATGCGAAGGGGATGGTGAATGCGGTGCTGCGGCGCTTTCTGCGCGAGCGCGACGCCTTGCTGCAGCAGGCACTGCAGCAGCCGTCGGCAGTCTGGAATTATCCGGACTGGTGGATCGCCGCCACCCAGAGCGCATACCCGAAACAATGGCAAGCGATTCTGCAAGCCGGCAATACCGCGCCGCCGCTGACTTTGCGCATCAACTGCCGCCAGACCACGATGGCCGCTTATCTGACCTTGTTGGCAAGCAATGGCATGGCCGCGACCCAGATCGGCCCCTTTGCGGTGCGGCTGGAAAAACCGTTGCCGGTGAGCCAGATTCCGGGCTTCATGGCCGGACTGGTGTCGGTGCAGGACGCTAGCGCGCAACTGGCCGCACCGTTGCTGGACGTGCAGGATGGGATGCGGGTGCTGGATGCCTGCGCGGCACCGGGCGGCAAGACCGGGCATCTGCTGGAGTTGGCCGACATCGAACTGGTGGCGCTCGACAACGATGCCAGGCGCCTGCCCAGGATCGAAGAAAACCTGCAGCGCCTGCGCCTGCCGCCCTCACCCCCAACTGCTCTCCCGTCCACGGCAGAAGGCAGCGCAGCGAGCCGCTACGCGACTTGCACCTTAAAGACCGGCGATGCGCAAGCCCGCTACTGGTGGGACGGCCAATTGTTCGACCGCATCCTGGCCGACGTGCCCTGTACCGCGTCCGGCATCGTGCGCCGCCATCCGGATATCCGCTGGCTGCGCCGCAAGAGCGATGCCGCGCAACTGGCGACGCTGTCCGGGCAGATCCTCGACAATCTTTGGCGCATGCTGCGCCCCGGTGGTAAATTGCTGTTTGTCACCTGTTCGGTCTGGCCGCAGGAGTCGCAGGCGCAGGCCGACGCGTTCGCGCTGCGCAACCAGGCCCGGCGCCTGCCTGCACCGGGCCAATTGCTGCCGGCCACCGGATTGCTGGACGACCATGATGGTTTATTTTATGCATTGTTTCAAAAAGCATTCGATTGAATAACCTTGTACAACGACTTCCAAGCGCGTGACTAGACGCCTATTTCATCTTCTGAGCTGCTGCCTGCTGGCCTTGCTGGTGCATCTGCCGCTGGCGGCGCGCGCCGGCGATGCGGTCGAAACCGTGCAGGCGCAGCTGGAGGCCAGCGAGGATGGTTATAAACTCCAGGCCAGTTTTGCGTTCGAACTCAATCGCGGGCTGGAAGATGCAATCATGCGCGGCATGCCGCTGTCGTTTACCACCGAGGTCGAACTGACGCGGCCGCGCTGGTACTGGTTCGACGAGAAGGCGTTGCTGGCTTCGCGCACCGTGCGCATTTCCTACAATGTGCTGACGCGCCGCTATCATGCAGCGGTCAGCGGCAGCTTGCAGCAGAGTTTTGCCACGCTGGATGAAGCGCTGTCGCTGATCCGGCATCCGGGGCGCTGGCTGGTGGCGGAAAACGGCCGGCTGAAGGCGGGCGAAACCTACCGGGTCGGGGTCCGCATGCGGCTCGACGTGACGCAGCTGACCAAGCCGTTCCAGATCAATGCGCTCAACAACAGCGACTGGCAAATGGCCTCCGACTGGAAGCGCTTCAGTTTCAAGGTGGAACAGCAGTGACACGGCAGATCCGGTACATGCTGGTGGCCGGCGGCGGGATCATGAGCATCCTGCTGTTCCTGCTGGCATCGGCATCCGAGAATTCCACTTTTTTCGAGCAGAATTACCCCTGGCTGCTGGGTTTGAACGCGCTGGTTGCGGTGATTTTGCTGGGCTCGGTAATCGCATTGCTGACACGCCTGTACAAGCGCTACCGGCGCGGCAAGTTCGGTTCCAAGCTGATGGCCCGGCTGGTATTGTTGTTCGCGCTGATGGGCATTCTGCCGGGCGCGCTGATCTATCTGGTTTCGGTGCAATTCGTGTCGCGTTCGATCGAATCGTGGTTTGACGTGCGGGTCGAATCCGCGCTGGAATCCGGCCTCAACCTCGGCCGGGCGGCGCTGGATGAATCACTCAACGATTTGCAGGCTAAGGCCCGCAATGTGGTCCAGGAACTGGCCGACGTGCCCGATGCCGCGCTCTCGATCCGGCTGTCGCGGCTGCGCGAGCAAAGCCAGATCCAGGAAGCCACGGTGCTGAGCGCGGACGGGCGCGTGATCGCCACCGCCGGCGCCAGCCTGACCAGCCTGCTGCCGGATTTGCCGAATGCCGCAATGCTGCGCAAGGCGCGTCTGAGCCGCGGCTTTGCCGCCATCGAGGGCGGCACCGACCCCGGCGCTGAAACAGAAACGGATGCCAGCCCCGGGCAGGCACTGCGGCTGCGGGTGGTGCTGCAGCTGCCGGCCGCGGCAAGTTCGCTGTCGCTGCAGAACGAGACCCACTTCCTGCAACTGCTGCAGCCGGTGCCGGTCCAGCTGGCCACCAATGCCGAACATCTGCGGGTCGCTTACAGCGAATACCAGCAGCGTTCGCTGGCGCGCACGGGCTTGCGCAAGATCTATATCGTGACTCTGACGCTGACTCTGCTGCTGGCGATTTTCGCCGCCATCGTCAGCGCCTTCCTGATTGCCAGCGGCCTGGCCAAGCCCTTGCTGCTGCTGGCCGAGGGCACCAGGGCGGTGGCCGAGGGCGACTTGTCGCCGCGTCCGATCGTCGCCACCCCGGACGAGCTGGGGACACTGACGCAATCGTTCAATGCGATGACGCGGCAATTGTTCGATGCCCGCAAGGCGGTCGAGCGCAACAGCGCGGCGCTGGAGCACGCGAAAGCCTATCTGGAATCGGTGCTGGCGAATATGTCGGCCGGCGTGATGGTGCTCGACACCGAATTCAGGCTGGTTTCCTGCAATGCATCGGTCGAGCGCATCCTGCAGCAGCAGCTCGACGACGGGCTTGGCCTGCCGCTGTCGCAGATCGACGGACTGGCCGCATTTTCGGCCGCAGTGACCCAGGCATTTTCCGAGCAGAGCGCGCAGATCGCGGCCGGCGACGGCGCTGCCGCCAAGCTGCACTGGCAGCAGCAGATCGAGATTCCGCGTCAAGCGGCCGGTACCGAGGCCGCTCACGCGATTACGCTGCTGGCGCGCGGCTCGAATTTGCCGCTCGACAAGGGCAATGGTTATGTGGTCGTGTTCGACGACATATCGGATGTCATTTCCGGCCAGCGCTCGCTGGCCTGGGGCGAGGTGGCGCGCCGCCTCGCGCATGAAATCAAGAATCCGCTGACGCCGATCCAGCTCTCGGCCGAGCGTCTGCAGATGAAGTTGCACGGCAAGCTCTCGGCCGAGGATGCCGCGATGCTCGACAAGGGCACCGCCACCATCGTCAACCAGGTCACTTCGATGAAACGCATGGTCGATAATTTTCGCGATTACGCCAAAACGCCGCCGGCGGTATTGGCGCCGCTCGACCTGAACGCACTGATCCGGGAAATCCTGCAGTTATACTTGAGCGGCGACGCCAGCGACACCATTTACCTGGCGCTGGGCGCCGATGTGCCGCAAGTCATGGGCGACACGACGCAGCTGCGTCAAGTGGTCCATAATCTGCTGCAGAATGCCCAGGATGCGGTCAATGAACGCCAGGGCCAGGGTAATGCGGACGAGCCGCCGCCGCGCATCGATATCAGAACCGAAACCATCCGCTATCAGGGTGCCGACGGCGCCGGCCGGGCCGCGGTGCGGTTGTCGATCGTCGACAATGGCAGCGGCTTTTCGTCCCGGATACTGGCTTCTGCGTTCGAACCGTATGTGACCTCGAAGCCGCGCGGCACCGGGCTTGGGCTGGCAATGGTGAAAAAGATTGTCGAAGAACACGGCGGCCGGATCGACATACAAAACCGCGCCGAAGGCGGCGGTGCTGCGATCCGGATCGTGCTGCTCAAGTTAGCGGATGAGTTGGCAGATCAATTGTCGGAAAAGCCGCCATTTTTGTTGCCTTGATGGCAAGTTGCTACGAAAATTCCGCAAAAAATATTACTAGAAAGACAAGTTATTATGGCAAATATCCTCGTCGTTGATGATGAAATGGGGATCCGTGAGTTGCTGTCGGAAATTCTGAGCGATGAAGGGCATGCGGTCCAGATTGCCGAAAATGCCGGGCAAGCCCGCCAGCAGCGCGCCGCCGGCGTGCCCGACCTGGTGCTGCTCGATATCTGGATGCCGGATACCGATGGCGTCACGCTGCTCAAGGAGTGGCAGCGCGACGGTTTGTTGACGATGCCGGTGATCATGATGTCCGGCCACGCAACGATCGATACAGCAGTCGAGGCAACCCGTATCGGCGCGATCAATTTCCTGGAAAAGCCGATCTCGCTGCAAAAACTGTTGAAGGCAGTCCAGCAAGGCCTGTCGAAGAGCGGCGACCCGATGCGCATTTCTTCTGCCTACCCCAAAGCGCTGCCGCCTGCCGGTTCCGAGCCGTTCGCCGCGCCGCTCCATGCGCCGGCGGCCAGGATGGTTGCAGCGCAGCCGGCCAGCGCGCCGCCGGCCGCGGAAATCGATGAAGGGCAGTTCTTTGCGATGACCTATGAGTTGCCGCTGCGCGAGGCGCGCGACGCCTTTGAACGGGTGTATTTCGAATACCATCTGGGGCGCGAAGGCGGCAGCATGACGCGGGTGGCCGACAAGACCGGCCTGGAGCGCACCCATCTGTACCGGAAACTCAAGCAGCTGGGGATCGAATCGGTAAAAGCCGCCCGCAAGCTGCAGTGCGACGCGGTGCCGGATGCGCCATCGGAACCGAGTAGTTGAGACTGGAAACGGCAGTTGGAGCGGTGCGCGTCACGCTGGTGACCGGCGCCAGCGCCGCCGCACGCGAGGCGGCAATCGCGGCCGCGATCCGGCCCGCCGCAGCCGCACCGGTGCCCGAGCGCACCATCGCGCTGATCCTGGAAGGATTGCCGGGCGGCCTGTCGCAGGCGGCCGCCGCGCTGGATCCGCAGTTCAATCCGGTGCTGGCGCAGGCGGCCCGCATCGCCCCCGGCTGCCTGTGCTGCGTCGGCAACCTGACGCTGAAGGTGACGCTGAACCGGATCCTGCGGCGCCCGCCACAGCGCCTGTATGTCAGCCTGGCCAGCGCGACCCACATCGGGCAGCTGCGCGCTTTCCTGAGCAGCCCGCCATACGACAGCCTGCTCAGTCTGACCGACGATCTGACTACGGATTAAACCTAGATTCCTCAGTTGGACAGGTGTGAGTGTGCGTTTTTCCGGCTTTCTGGCTAGGCGCGACGACGACGCAACCTTCATGTTGCTAGGAG
>JAUYNR010000048.1 GCA_030698225.1 Oxalobacteraceae bacterium
CTCCAGCGCTGCGCTCTCCGGCGGCAGCAACTTCGCTACCGCCTTGTCTTTGAATGCCTGTCCGTATCGAGCCATATCCGTCCTTCATCGCCGCCCCCTGGGTTGGTCTATAGAGGCGACAACTATTCTGACGCGGGGGGCGTCCATGCATTCGATCGGAAAAAGTGTGGCGAGCTCAGTGAGGTCGCGCTCTACCTGCCGCTTGGTGACCGGGTGACCGGCGCTTTCGAGTTGAGCCGTCAGTTCGCGCGCAGTCAGGCCACTGCCGCGGTGGGGCAGCAGTCGCAGCAAGGTCCATTGCCGGGCAAGCGTGGCGCGTGTGTTTTGGGCAGGCATCAGGCGCAACTCCGCTCACGGCCGCCTGGGCGGCTCAGGGTGCGCATCGTGCTGCCCAATCGAGTACGAAATCCTCCTGCTCGTCGGTTTCGATGGCGCCCGGACGTACCGCTCGGATGTCTGCCATCGCGCCGTGCGCATCGGCGCCTTGTTCAATGCACAACATGGCCGCCACCAGACCGGTGCGGCCCAACCCGCCCTTGCAGTGGATCAGGATGCGCTGGCCACCGGCGAGCAATGCGTGCAATTCACCAGAGAGCGTCGGCCAAGCTTTCAAAAAGCGCTCATCCGGCACGTCCTGGTCGGGAATGGGCAGGTGATGCCAAGCGATGTTGCGTTCGGCCAGCGCAGTGGGCAGACGCTCGACTTGCAGTTCGGTCAATTCGTGTGCTTCGACCAGCGTCAATACCGTGCTGGCACCCCAGCGAGCGATGACGTCGCAGTCGGCGTCCAGATTGCGCGCCCACGCGCCGGTGAGTCCATCTGTCTGCTGCTTGCCCGGGCAGAAGGTAAGACCGATCAGCCCGCCGCAGGCGGTGTCGAGTTCGGCAATCAGCAGCGGGTGGGTAAGGCTGGTGCGGGCTATCGGCAATGAGTAATCCTCCAAATCGTCTTTCGGCGAAGTTACTTGCCTGTGCCGAGTCGGGCAGGCGAGCGCCAGCGAGTATGCACGCGCAGCCGACGTCATCAATGCGCACTGGCTTTTTGGATGATTTCGTCGACCCGGTGACGGGCGGCGTACTCGTCCAGCGTCGACCTGTATGTTCGTACCGCATGGTCGACCGCGCCGATCAGGTCGTCGAATACCGCAGTGAAATGGACAGGTTCCGAATAACGGCCGTCGGCGATCACGCTCACATGGTTGCCATGCACGATGCAGCGCGCCACCTTTGTCGAAGCGGTGACCTCAAGCGCAGCAGCAACGGCTTCCTCGCGCCCTGCGTCATCGTAGGCATGGATGCGGTGGGCGGCCAGACGGTAGTAAATGGCGTCGTCGGCCTGATGCGTGATCAGGTAGCGACGTCCGAACATGACGATTCGCAGATCGCCGTCGTCATCAACAGTGGGACGGTAGCCCTGTGCTTCAAGCCAGGCCAGCACCTCGCGCGACTGCGGGGTGAGCGATGCGGCTTGGTTGGGAGATGTGCTCATCAATGCTCCTTGTCAAACGATCCGTGCTGGATCAAGGAGGTCGATGATGAGGGGTGGGTGCGACGGAATGCGTCGCGATCGATTTTGCGGATGATGTCGCCGTTCTGCCACATTGGGTAACATGATGACGGACAAGATTCCAGTTCCAGGCGCAATTGCGCGCATGGCTCATCATCAGGGGAAAGCCCATGTGCGCTGCCGATGCTCGAGTTGCAGTACTGGCTGACTGCGACAACACGTCACCCGAAATACTTCAGTACGCGCTGCGGGTGGTCGCACAGTTCGGACGTCTTGTGCTGCGCCGTGGTTACGGCAATCACGCAACGCTTGCCAACAGATGGCAGGAAGCACTGGTGCGGCTGGCATTCACTCCCTGTCTGCAATACCAATATGCGGCGGGCAAGAACACGGCCGATATTGCGCTGGCTAAGGTCGGCGTCGAAGGGCACGGTCTCCCGACGCAGATTTTCTTGCACACAAATCAACGTTGAATCGTTGTCCTCTACTGCTCCGAGGTCTAACCGGGAAGATCCATGATGTCGATTGAGCTTGGCTCCACGGTCGTTCGTGAATTGCCGCTTGAGACTCTGAGAGGCCTTGCATCGGGCGCGCTCAAGACTTACGGAGGCGTGATTCGCGACGAGGGAGGTCGTATCGTGGCGCATCTAGCCATGCCCGCTGTCTCCGCACTTAACATGGTGCCTGCGCTAAAGGTCGCGGGTGCAGCATTCGACGCAGGAGAGGCGTTGCTCACTGCGGTGGGCTTGCAACAGATTCAGGAGGCAACGGAACGGGTACTGGATCTTACGATCGCTTCAACAGCGCTCTCCGGGCTCGGAATCGTTGGTTCCGTTGCGGGCTCCGCGTTCCTCTCTACCCGCATCAGGCGCATTGACAGTCGCTTGGGTGCAATTGAAAAGCAGACCCGGGCGATCCGCGACTTTCTTCAGTCGTCCCAGCGTGCCCAGCTCATGACGGCAGTCGATCACTACAGGCTCGCTCAACAGGCCAGCGACGTCGAAACGCGGCGGCACCTTCTGTTGCAGAGCAAACAATGCTTCACGGCCTTGGCGCATCACTACGCGATGCAGCTCGATGGGCTTTCCGATCTAGCCGAGATTGGCGCAGTAGAGGAGAGTTATACGCTTGCTCGTTTAGGTTCTGTGATGGCCACGAGTGATCTGGGGATTCCCGATGCCGCGAGGGAGGACATGCGAAATTTCTACGACGAGTGGAAGATTCAGGCCCGCAGGCAGTGCTCACAGTTGCTGATTGGAGAATCCCCTGTACGCCTGCTGGAGTCGCGCTACATAAAGATGCTGCCCACGACGCGGCTCATACAGCTACTCGATTTTGCCCATGACAGCAGGAAAGGTATCGGTTGGATTGACGAACTTCGTAAGGATTTGGACCGGACCTCAATATTGCGCGGAACGTTCTCGCAAGTCGAACAGCCGGTGATTGATCAAGTGAACAAGCTGTTGGCGCGAAACGAGATCCTGCAGGGACTAGTTGCCCATACTGGGTTCTTGGCGGATCGATCTCTATCCATGTCTCAGTTCGCTCAGCACGTCGAGTCTGTGTGCGAGGGCGGTGGGGCGCGCTTCCTGATCTGGTCTGAAACTTTACCGACTAGCCAGACCAACTGAATTGAGCGAGGAATCACCTGGGAGTTGCTTAAAGCCCTTGCCAGAGTTGTCACGATTCTTGACGACTGCTTTGTATGGCAAGCGTGTCTTCGCATCGCGGGCCAGCAACAGGTCGCATGCGAAAAACAGCTTCGCGATGACGCTGTTCGACAACGAGAAATGGGATCCACGCACCCGCGGCCTCGATGCCATTCAGGGGTTTCTCACCAGCCTTACCAAAACGTTCGTTGTCCTCGGCAGGTCGGACATCTACTCTTTTGATAATGGCGCATTTCAGACTTTCCGATGCAGTAGCCAAAGTGCGTCGTGCTACGGCTTGGGCTTCGCTCCGTCGCAATCAAGACGTTCTCCGCCCCTGAAGAAGCGCTGTGCATTGCCGTGCAGGAAGGCGCGACGGGTGGAGTCATTGATGCGGCCGTCAAGTGCCTGTTCCACCGCAGCCAGATAGCCTTTCCAGCCTGGCACTTGGCTGAGCATGAGCCAATCCGTGCCGAACATGAGTTTGTCGGCCATTCGGCAGCCTGAACCTGAGCTTTTCGACAGCAGCGACACCAGTTGCTCTGCAGCCGCACCGCCTTGCAACAGCCCGTCCCAATATCCGACGTCGCCGTAAAGATCGAGCGCGCCATTGCATTGTTCGGCGAGTTCTACAAAGTGGGGTGCCCAGGGGCTGCCAGTTTCGCCCGCGAAGTGGCCGGCGTTCACGCGTAGCGGACCGGCCCCCTGGATGCGGGGCCTTCCATCCAGCGCGTCGCGCAGGCGGCGCCAACCGTCGGGGCCGGCAAGTTCATCATGCGCGCCGTCACGGCCCATCGAATCATTCGCGTGTGCCATGACCGGAATCCCTTGGTCCATGCAGGTTCTGAAAAAGCCGAGCAGCGCTTCGTCGAGCTTTTGCAGGTCGGGACGTCGCTCGGTCGAGTTCAGTGGCCCTTCCGCGGCGTTGCCGTAGGGCAGAAAACCCATGGGCGGGTAGAGCTTTGCGCCGGCGAAGCCGTACTGTTTCACCGCCGTGCATACCAGCGCGCGTGACGCGCCATCCTCTTCGATGTCGACCCAGGGGTTATACGGCACAAGGGGCCGCATGAAACCGCCGGACAGGCGGCTCAGTTCCGCATGCAGGATGACCTGGTCCTGCAGATGGGTCGATACCTCTGGGCAGTCCAGCCAGTAGTTGAAGTCGACCAGTGCCGCGTAGCAACCCGTCAGCTGCACTGCGCCGTCGTGCGCGCCATACACCCTCATGTAGGCGTTCAGATTCTGGTGCCGCGGCGACAACATGAAGCCGGCAAACTCGATAACGTTTTGCAACGATAGCTCGCGCATCCGAGTTGCGGCTTTTACTCCGTCCTCGAGAGCACGAAGTTCCGTCGGCTCGTGTGATTCCCGGATGACGCGAATGACCATTTCCTCGCTGAACGCATTGATGCCGATGTCCGACCGCTTTCCGCTGGTTTCAGCCTCACGCGCCAGCGAGTTTAAAAGCGCGAACGCGTCAGGCGCGCGGCGTCGCGTCTCTTCGTACAGTGCCTTACCGACTTCGGCAGCCCTGTCGTAGGCCTCGAGATCCAGTTGAGCCGTGATTTCATTCGGCGTCATTTTCGCAAAGCGCGAACCCTTTTCCTGCAGGTCGCGCCATTCCTCCGCCGCTGAGGGCGCCAAGTCTTGTGCAACTGCTTCGATTGCGGGGGCCATCAGTGAAAGCAGGAACTGGACGACGCTCGACTGGTCATGGCCGACTGATTTCTGGAGGAAAGCGCGGACCGGCACATCCTTCGCATTGAAGAAGTGTGCATGTACGTCAAGACAGGGCATCGCCGATGAGCGGACTTTTGTCTGTTCGGAGCGCATCAGGAAAGGGCGGACTTCGGAACGCAATCCGGGGAAGGAAGCATCCGGCAATTGTCGCTGAGCGAGCCCGCAGCAGCCGGACAGACCGAGCGCGGAGGTGCTCCCCAATGCCTTGAGCGCCTGCCGGCGCGATTGATCCACTGTTGCTTCCCTCATGTTCATCCTCTCCAAAAGCTTTTGCAGAAGTTTGCCCGATGCATTTTCTTCAGTTCGAGGCGCGGTTTCTCCCCACGCAAAGCGATCCGGGTTTCTACGCAGGTTCGATTTGCGTTTCTCACCCAAAACCCTCTTCTTTTTTATGCGTGCAGTATAGCTATACGTGTTCGTGGCTGTATTCGCCGGCATGTAGGTGCTCGCCTGACAGCTCCGAACAAGGTCACGCCGGCCTCGTTTGAGGAATGGAGGGACCTTTCCACGTACCTGAACGGAATGCGCCGTAACGAGCGAGTTCGAGAGTCGCAGCAATCCATTTTGGGTTCGATGTCAGAGCATCCGAATAAACACAGTTTACTTATACAGTAAAGATGTCTATAAAGCACTGTCCATATCCGGTTTGCCCATGAACACGACCTACACCCTCGACGAACTGTGCGCGCTCACCGCGCTGCCCAAACGCACGGTGCGCTACTACGTGCAACTCGGCCTTGTCGATCGGCCCGAGGGCGAAACGCGTGCGGCGCGCTACTTCCAGCGTCACCTCGAGCAGTTGCTCACGGTGCGCCGGTTGTCGGAAGGGGGCCTGTCGCTGGACCGCATCGCGGCGGTGCTCAAGGGCGACATCGACGCGGTGACCGAGCCCAGGCGGGCGCCGGGCACGGTCGAGGTACGTGCGCACATCACGGTGGCCGACGGTGTGGACATCCAGATCGAAACGTCGCGGCTGGGCATCGGCCCGGAGCAGTTGCGCCGTTTCACCCGAGAAGTCATCGCGCTGTACGAACGGATCCAACAGGAGAAACCCGATGAACCTACCCCCTGACGCCGGCCACCGGCCCAGCCTGCGCGGCGTGCATGCACGCGGCCGCATCGACGGGCTGATGCTCGATATGGCGCTTGAGCAGACTTATGTGAATGCCGGCACCCGGCCGCTGGAAGTGGTCTACACCTTTCCGGTGCCGCTCGCGGCGACGCTGCTCGGGTTGGATGTCGATATCGGGGGCCGTAAGCTCGCGGCACAGGTGCTGTCGCGCCGCCGGGCCGAGGCGGTCTATGAGGGGGCGGTGGCATCGGGCGACAGTGCGGTGATGGTGGAATCGGCAGGGGACGGGCGATACACGCTCAACCTCGGCAACCTGCTCCCCGGCGACACGTTCCGCGTCACGGTGCGCTATGGCCAGCTGCTGCGTTTCGAACAGGGCATCGTCCGCGTCACGCTGCCGACCACGCTGGGCACCTGGTATGGCGATCCGATTCGCGATGGCGGCCTCACGCTCCACCAGGTGCCGCTGACCGGCGGTCTGGACGACTATCCTTTCTCGATCGAACTGGCCGTGAATGGCCCGTTGGCATCGGCGCAGGCCGAATGCACGACGCACGCGCTGTCCTTCGAGCGCGGCGAGGCAAGGCTGCAGGCCTCGCTGCGCGCGCGCGCCTGGCTCGACCGTGATTTCGTGTTCACGCTGTCCGGTCTGCCGGACTGGTCGTCTGCAGTGCGCGTACCCGACTTCGCCGTCCTCGAGGGTGAGGCGGCAGCTGAGGTGGTCATTGCCAGCCTGTGCCCGCGCTTCGGCGATGCCCGCGCGGCGGCGGTCAATCTGAAGCTGCTGGCCGACTGCTCCGGGTCGATGGAAGGCGCCAGCATCGAGTCGTCACGCGCCGCACTTGCGGCGATCCTGTCCGAGCTTGAGCCGGCCGATCGTTTCAGCCTGAGCTTTTTCGGCACGCATACGCTTCACCTCTTCGATGCCCTTCAGCCTGCGTCTGGCGCTTCGCTCACGCGCGTGCGCGACCACGTACGTGCGCTACTGGCCGACATGGGCGGTACCGAGATGGAGCAGGCACTGCAGCAGACGCTGGCGTTACCGGGCGCCGAGAGTGGTGCCTGTGTGCTGCTGATCACCGATGGCCAAGTATGGGCGGTCGACGCGGTGGTTGAGGCGGCCGTGCGCAGCGGTCAGCGCATCTTCGTCATCGGCGTCGGCCATTCGCCCTCCGAGGCGACGCTGCGCCGGCTCGCCGACGAGACCGGCGGTGCCTGCGACATTGTGCCGCCGGGCGAGGACCTTCACGAAGCCATCCTGCGCATGTTCCAGCGCATCCGCCATCAGACGCACGCCCGGCTGTCGGTCGAGTGGGGCGCCGAGCCCTTGTGGCAGGTGCCGCTGCCGCCGGCGATCTACCCGGGCGATACCGTTCACCTGATGGCCGCCTTCCCGCGCGGATGCCCGGTGCGGCCGGTGCTGCAATTGCAAACCGGCGACCTAGCCCTCTCCTGCGCTGCGCCGCCGCTGCAGTCACTCGACAATTCCAGACTGAGCCGACTCGCCGCAGCACGCCGGCTCGCCACCTTGCCGGAACACGCGCGCAGCGACTGGGCGGTGCGTTACCAATTGGTCAGCGCGGATTCGAACCTGGTGCTGACCGCCGAACGTGAGGTCAAGTCGATCGCCATGCCGACGCTCGAGCGCGTCCGGCATGCCCAGGCAGCGATGCGTAACAACTGCGTGGAGGTCCAATACGCACTCAGCGCCGGCGCAAACGAAATGCGATGGCGCGAGGAGGCTCAACATAGGGCCCCGGAAATGGCCCATCACAACGAAGCGTATTGCGCCCGCCCCCCTGGTGATGACCTGACGAAGATATTTTTGCATCGCGTCATCGCAGGTGAGCTACGCCTCCTCTCGGAACAGAATTTGGCCGTTGTGCGCGCGCTGCTCAATCAGCACATCGTTGAAGCGGGCGACCTTGATCGGCTGCCCGCGCTGTTCAAGCATCGGGAGCAGCCGGCATTGATGCGACTACTGGCCGATCTTCATCGCATTGACATTGCGCTGTGGCCGGTCATGTTGCTCATTCTCCGGATGCGGTGCGGTACCGAAACGCTCACGCGGCATGTGCGCCGGGTGCTCGACCGGATCGAGGACGGTTTGACCGACGACCAGCAGTCCGAATTGCTCCACTGGACGCATCTAGGCGGTTCAGTGAAATCGTCTGCGTCATCGTGAAACCGGATGAGAGCTGGTTGGCGGCCTGCTTCAGGCCGCTGTCCAGGAACTGTGTCCGTCGCAACGTTCAGTAGGGATTAATTTCTTCCAAGACCTTTTGCCCCGAACAATCTGGGTCGGTCAATCCGAAAAGTCAGGAGTAGCCCCGACCTCGAAGCACCGAAAATAACCTATAAGCATCGTCAGCACGAAAGCGCCAGTCGAAACTGGCAGACGCAAATTTTTGGAGCCTGCCAGGCTTGCCCAATCAGTCATTGCATACGCTGAACGGGAACTCACGGGATCCTTTTAGGACTTGGCCCCGGCTGTGATCGCGACCACAACTTTGTTGTGCTCCTGACAACTCTTGACCCATTAATTTCGGTGACGCACCCCAGCCCCCCTTTAGCCATTTGAGACTTTCCGTAGCAAGTCTGAGTGCTGGTGCTGGCATGCCCAAGCGCAACTGCAATTTCCTCGGCTGAGAAATCGTTTGCCTTTAGGTCGCTCGCGAATGCGTGGCGCAAGCAATAAGCTGTGACTTTCTTTAGGGAGCGGTACTCCGTGTGCTTCCGCCATGCATTGAGAACTGCTGCACTGAAGTTCCTCCTGCAGGAAATCTGAACTGTCGCAACCGCACCATGCACTGGTGTGCCTTTAGTCTCATCTCGCATACCCGCAAGCAGCACTTTTTTCATAGCTGAATCAAGTAAAGCGATGTCGACAGTAAGCTCGCGCGTTGGCTGTCCATTTTTGTCTGTGACCTTTGCCCCGTAGATCTTGAATGTCACGAGGTCGCCCTCCACCGCGATCTCGACGCCTCGCAACAGTTCTGCAGGGCGACATCCTGTCAATGCAGCGACAACATAAGCCTTCGCATAAGGCTCATAAACACAATTGAGCAGATCCAAACGCCAATTAGGTTTCAGTCCACTCATCACTTTTCTTTTGCTGCAACGGGGCGTGCGATTCTCCTTGGTTATCGGGCAGCCATAAGCCGAGAAATAGTTTATGAGCCGCATAAGAAACTCCTGGCGCTTTTTATGCGCAGCAGCAGATTCTCCTGACTGCTGTACCCGAGATACTTGAAGCAACCGTTTCCCAATATAAAGAACTGCAGCGCGTCGGACATACCAAGTGTTCTTGCTTGTAGTCTTTTGCGCACGCTTTAACACTTCGCGTGGGTCCTCAGTAGCCGCCGAGAGCCGTTTGAATATCTTTGCATACTCTGTTTTTTTATCGAACAACTTGGCCGAAATTTTCATCAGGTACCCTTTTTGAAGTAAGGTACTTTCTTTATATGAGAGAAATTTGAGGTGTCAATTTTAAGAGTTAATCGAGTATCGTGAGATAGTGTAATTTTCAGAGTTTAATGCCGATAAAAGGGTTACCCTCGGGTGTACGGCGCGCGTCAAGGTAGTTGTCGCCGCAGTCACGCAGCCTGCTGCTGAGTATGTTGAGCGGTTGCAGCCCCTTTGATTGCCGCGTCTCGCTCGGGATTGAGGGTCACCACATCGATGTGCGACCAGTCGCGGGTGTTGCC
>JAUYNR010000057.1 GCA_030698225.1 Oxalobacteraceae bacterium
GCGCAGCGTTTCCTGGCATTGCGTGACGCCGCATGAGATGGCGACGACTTCAGTGACCTTGCCTGATTCCTTCAGGCGCATCGATTCTTCCAGCGCGATTTCGTCGAACGGATTCATCGACATCTTGACGTTGGCGATATCCACGCCAGTGTTGTCTGACTTGACACGCACCTTGACGTTGTAATCCACCACGCGTTTGACCGGGACCAAGACTTTCATAGTTCTGCCTTTACTGTGCAAATTTGCGAATGAAATTTAATTGACGTTAACGTAAACCAAATTGGATTATAAAGCGAATCATGACCATTGAGGCATAATTTAGCACGGTCGTTCGATTAATTCCATGAAACGGCTAGAACTAACTTTCTAATATTGCCTGAGTTTGGGTCGTTTGACATCGTCTTTAACGGTGAAAATGGACCAAAACATGTGTGCGCTGCATGTCAGGCATCTGGATTGCCCTGACTAAACAATAAGAAAAGCATACAAAAAAGCCTGTCAGATAAATCTGACAGGCTTTTTTACTGGCACATTTTGCCTGCTACAGCACGCAATCTCATCCGATAAGAAATTGCTTCGACCGGTAATGTGCACAGCAAATTAGATTCACCAAAAACCGCTCTACGCCTACTGACTAAGGAATACTTGTTTGCGTTTGTTACTTGCGCTTGACGTAGTACTCGAATTCCTTGTCGTGTTCTTCATGCGACAGCAATTCGTTGCCGGTCTGTTTCGAAAATGCCTGAAAGTCACGAACCGAACCAGGGTCTGTCGCAATGACATGCAAGACCTGGCCGCTAAGCATCTCGGCCAATGCCTTCTTGGCCTTCAGGATCGGCAACGGACAATTGAGACCGCGTGCATCTACCTCTTTATTAAATTGCATGATTTCAACCCGCAGATAATTTGGTTGTCAAATAATACGCCGAATTTCACAGAAAACGCATTTGCATGGTGCGTCGCAGCAAAATAATCTTGAATAGTAATTCCTGTGTGCAATAAATCGCTGCAGAATCACAGGAAAATTAATATTATTGCAATAAAAATCAATACTTCAAAACGTCCGAACAAACGCACTTCGGATAACTGAGTATCAACATTACATTAGATGTAATACGAAATCATGAGTTCATTCCTGCCCATGAACTCCTATGAAATCGGCGATCGGCGCAGCATTGCGGAACGGGCCAAGCGTGGCCCGGTCCGCAATGCTCTAGGCGCGCTGGCCGACCCAGGCGGCAACGCCGGCCAGCGCCTGCGCCAGACCGCTAGGATCGGTACCGCCGGCTTGCGCCATGTCGGCACGGCCGCCGCCCTTGCCGCCGACCTGCTGCGCGACGAAGTTGACCAGTTCACCGGCTTTGACCTGCGCGGTGACAGCATCCGCACTCACGCCGGCGATCAGGCTGACCTTGCCGTCGTTGACCGCAGCCAGCACGATGGCCGCAGGTTTCAGCTTGTCCTTCCACTTGTCCATGGTGACGCGCAGCGTCGCCACATCGGCACCCTCCAGTGTTACAGCCAGCACCGTGATGCCGTTGACATCGACCGCTCGCTTGAGCAGTTCATCGCCCTGACTGGAAGCCAGTTTGGACTTCAGTGTAGCGACTTCTTTTTCCAGCGCCTTGACGGTGTCCTGCGTTTGCATGATGCGCTGCAGCAATTCTTCCGGCTGCGCCTTCAGTGCGGCAGCGGCTTCCTGCACCCGGCGGTTCAGGGTCTGCACCAGCGCCAGCGCGCCTTCGCCGGTGACGGCTTCGACGCGGCGGATGCCGGCCGCGACACCGCCTTCAGCGACGATCTTGAACAGGCCGATGTCGCCGGTGCGCGACACGTGGGTGCCGCCGCACAGTTCACGCGAGGAACCGATGTCCAGCACCCGCACTTCGTCGCCGTATTTCTCGCCGAACAGCGCCATCGCGCCGTGCTTGACCGCATCGTCGTAAGACATCACCTGCGCCCGGGTCGGGACGTTGGCGAGGATTTCGCGATTGACGATGTCTTCCACCCGACGGATCTCGTCGGCCGTCAGCGGTGCGTTATGGCTGAAATCGAAACGGGTCTTGTCGGCATCGACCAGCGAGCCTTTTTGCGCCACATGGCTGCCCAGCACTTCGCGCAGCGCCTTGTGCATCAGGTGGGTGGCAGAATGATTGCGCATGCTGTGCGCACGCACAGCCGCATCGACCTGCGCATTGAGCGTGTCGCCGACAGTCAGCACGCCTTTGCTCAAGATGCCGTGATGACCGAAGACATCGGCCTGGATTTTTTGCGTGTCCTGCACCTCGAAGCTGGCTGCATCCGCGCCATACACCGATTCCAGCACGCCGGAATCGCCGGCCTGGCCACCCGATTCCGCATAGAACGGCGTGCTGTCGAGCACCACGATCGCATGCTGGCCGTGCGCCACCGACAGCACCGAACTGCCTTCGACATACAGTGCGATGACTTTGCTGGTCTGGGTCAGTTTGTCGTAACCGACGAATTGGGTCTTGTCGCCGCTGTATTCGATACCCGCCGCCATCTTGAACTTGCCGGCGGCGCGCGCAGTCGCCTTCTGGCGTTCCATTGCCGCGTCGAAACCGGCCTCGTCCAGCGCGATATGGCGTTCGCGGCAGATATCGGCGGTCAGGTCGAGCGGGAAGCCGTAAGTGTCGTACAGCGCGAAGGCGGTGTCGCCGTCGAGCTTCTTGCTGTCCTTGGCCAGTGCGGTTTCCAGCAGCTTCATCCCGTGTTCCAGCGTCTCGCCGAAACGTTCCTCTTCCTGCTGCAGCACCTGCGCGACGCGGGGTGCGGCCTCGGCCAGCTCCGGATAGGCGTCGCCCATCACGCCCACCAGGTCCTTGACCAGCTTGAAGAAGAACGGTTTGGTCTGACCCAGCTTGTGACCGTGGCGCAGTGCGCGGCGCACGATGCGGCGCAGCACATAGCCGCGCCCCTCGTTGCCGGGGATGATGCCGTCGACCACCAGGAAAGAACAGGCGCGGATATGATCGGCGATGACTTTCAGCGAATTGTTGGTCAGGTCCATGCAGCCGGTTTCGCGCGCGGCGGCGGTGATCAGTGACTGGAAGCTGTCGATGTCGTAATTGGAATGCACATGCTGCAGCACCGCGGTGATGCGCTCCAGCCCCATGCCGGTATCGACGCAGGGCTTTGGCAACGGGTGCAGCACGCCCTTGTCGTCCTTATTGAACTGCATGAAGACCAGGTTCCAAACTTCGATGTAACGGTCGCCGTCTTCGTCGGCGCTGCCCGGAGGGCCGCCCCAGACTTCGGCGCCGTGGTCGTAGAAAATCTCGCTGCAAGGGCCGCAAGGGCCGGTCTCCGCCATCTGCCAGAAGTTATCCGACGCATAACGCGCGCCCTTGTTGTCGCCGATGCGGATGATGCGCTCGGCCGGGACGCCGATTTCGTTTTCCCAGATCGCATGCGCCTCGTCGTCCTCCGCATACACGGTCACCCACAGCTTTTCCTTCGGCAGCTTGTAGACCGAAGTCAGCAATTCCCATGCGTAGTGGATCGCATCGCGCTTGAAATAATCGCCGAACGAGAAATTGCCCAGCATTTCGAAGAAAGTATGGTGGCGCGCGGTGTAGCCGACGTTTTCCAGATCGTTGTGCTTGCCGCCGGCGCGCAGGCTGCGCTGCGCGGTGGTGGCGCGGGTGTAGCTGCGCTTGTCCTGGCCCAGAAACACGTCCTTGAACTGCACCATGCCGGAATTGGTGAACAGCAAGGTCGGGTCGTTGCCGGGAATCAGGCTCGATGAGCGCACGATCGTATGGCCCTTGGATTCGTAAAACTTGAGGAATTTATCGCGGATTTCGGACGAGTTCATGTGTTTTGGCTAAGAAATGCGTTTAAGAAAAGTCGATTATACGTGTGCGTGTCCGTGATGCGTATAGGGCATTTGACTGCCATTTGTCAGCAATTACTTCGCGGCCGCACCCGCCGGAAAATCGGCGCCGATCAGGTCGATGCGATCGGTGCAGAAGCCATCGACGCCCCAGGACAGGATTTCCCGCGCGCGCGCCGGATCGTTAACCGTGTAACAAAACAAGCCGAAGCCGGCGCCCCTGACCTGCCGCGCCAGGTCCGGCGTCAGCGTTTCGTGGTTGACATGCAGCGCCACCGCAGCCAGCGCCTCCAGGCGTGTGCACCAGTCGGGCGGAACCGCATCCACCAGAAGCCCGCGCGGGATTTCCGGCGCGCCGGATCGGGCCGCGATCAAAGCCTCGAACGAAAACGAGGAAAACAAGGGCAAGGCGCGCGGATCGGGGCCGGAATCGATACCCGCAGCGACGATCTCGGCAGCAAACAGCTGGCGCGTCAGCGCCGCCGTCACGCGCCCGGTGGCGGCCTCGATACCCGCGGCCGGCTTCAGTTCAACATTCATCCAGATCGCCTGTTCCCGGCAGAACGCCACCGCCTGCGCGTAAGTCGGCACCGGTTCGCCGCCAAATGCACTGCCGAACCAGCTGCCGGCGTCCAGCCCGGCCAATTCCGCCGCGCTCATTGCCGGCACGCTGCCGGTGCCGCTAACGGTGCGGCCGAACTCCTCGTCGTGCATCAGCACCGGAATCCGGTCCCGGCTCAGCATCACATCGAACTCGACCGCATGAAAACCATGCGCCAGCCCGCAGCGTAGCGCCGCCAGCGTGTTTTCAGGCGCCAGCGCGCCGCCGCCGCGATGGGCGACGACTTTCGGATAGGGCCACAGTGTTTTACGCATGACGGTAATATACCGAAAAGCGGTCCACGAAAAGCACGAAAGACACGAAAAAAAGGAAGGGCAAGTTGTGCCATAAGCCCTTTCGTGCTTTTCGTGTCTTTCGTGGACAATAAGTTACATCAATCGTTGACAGCTAAAAGCCACCCATCATGAGCCAAACCGTGCGCACGATTGCCGTCGTCCTGTTCGTAGTCATCCCGCTGCTGGTGCTGGCGATCGGCCAGGCCGGACTGCTCGGCGGCAAACAGCCGACCGATCTGGGGCTGCACAACGGCCGACTGAAGCCGCCGCGTTTTGACGCCTGGAACAGCGTTTCCAGCCAGGCGGCGCTGCATCCGCACACCGATTACCACCTGATCGCCCCGCTCTCCTATCGCGGCGATGGCAAGGCGGCCTTCGCCAGGCTGACTGCCATCGTGCGCGGCATGCGCGGCGCCACCGTCATTACGGCCGAGCCGGGCTATCTGTACGCGCAATTCCAAACGCCGCTGATGAAGTACATCGACGATGTCGAATTCGCGCTGGACCAGCCGGCCGGCGTGATCCAGATGCGCTCCGCCTCACGGCTGGGACGCAAGGATTTCGGCGTCAACCGCAAGCGGCTGGAAGCGGTCCGCAGCGCCTTCGCAGGCTGACAGCTGGCGTGCAGGAGCCGGTGCTGGCCCGCTCTCCGTCGGCCTCGGTTTCCGGTTCCTCACACTCCGGCCTCACGTATTATTGCCAAATGAATAATTTGCTCCTACACTGCCGGTAACAGCGCAGAACGCAAACGCAGTCCTTCATATAGCAACGCGCGGCGAACGCCGGCATGCCGGGCGCTTCACCAACGTCCGAGGAGCGCTTATGAAAACGATGCCACGACCCTTCACCCGCGGCCTTTCGCTGCTGGTCTGGCTGCTGGCTGCGGTGCCGCTGCTTGCTTCGGCCTGGGAACTGCAAGGCACCAAGACGATCACCGCGCATACCCGCGACAAGCAGCAGATACCTCTCGGCACGGTTGACTTCAAGCCACGCGGAGGCGCAACCGTGGCCTTTACCGTCTCGATGAAATATGCCCGCTTCACCGACTATTTCCTGTCGATGAAAGAATTCAAGTGTCTCAGTGGCCCTGGCGAGGTCGTCTGCCATGTGCCTTATCCGTATCCGCAACCGGGCACCATCACTGCCAGCGACTTTGCCTGGCTGGAGCATAACCTGCTGTTCCTGTACAAACGCCCGTCCGATTTCGGCGCGGTGCTGTGGAACGGCTTGTACTTCCGCTTCGAACGCACCGACCAGGGCCTGGTAGGCCGGCCGCAAGCCATCGACCTCAACCAGATCAGCGCCCCGCCGACCGAATTGGCCGTGCCGCCGTATGGCCGGGCGCTGCGTGACGACATCGCGCCGGGAGTCCGGTGGATCGATTCAATAACCATCGAGTAAGGCCACGCGCTTGGGGCGCAAGGATCGCGGTGTCAACCGCAAGCGGCTGGAGCGCTCCGCAGCGCCTTTGCAGGGCGAGAATGCTTGAAATATACTGAATACGGTATTTTTAATCACCGCAATAAACATATGCGGTAAATATGCCATTTATTGCCATACTCCATATATGACGGCATCCGCTAAGCGAAGATCTCGTAGCCGAGCTTCATGATCAGCGCCGTCACTAGCACCAGGAACAATACCCGGACGAAACCGGCGCCCTTGTGCATCGCCAGCCAGGTGCCGGCAACCGCGCCGACGATGTTGGCTGCCGCCATCGGCAGCGCGACCTGCCACAGCACGTAGCCGGCCGGCACGAAGAATGCCAGCGCGGCGGCATTGGTCGCGATATTGACGAATTTGGATGCGGCCGACGCATTCAGGAAATCGAACGCGAAGAAGCGGATGAACAGGAAGATCAGGAAGCTGCCGGTGCCGGGACCGAACAAGCCCTCGTAAAAGCCGATCGCGCCGCCGATCAGCACCGCGATCACTTTTTCCTTGCGGCCGATGACTACCGGCTTGTGCAACTTGCCGAAATCCTTCTTCCATAGCGTATACACCGCGATCACCACCAGCAGCAAGAACACCACCGGCTTCAGCAGCGATTTCGGCACCATCGACACCGTCGCCGCCCCGGCGAACGCCATCACGAACGCGCTGGCGGCAGCCGGCAACACCAGACTCCAGGCGATGCGCACCCGCTTGAAATACGAACGGGCGGCGAAAGTAGTGCCGGCAATCGACGCCACCTTGTTGGTGCCGAACAGGCTGGCCGGCGCGGTAGCCGGCATGAAGTTGAACAGTGCGGGGATCTGGATCAAGCCGCCGCCGCCGACTGCCGCATCGATCAAGCCGGCAAAAAAGGCAAACAGGCACAGCAACAGTATTTCGGTCATCAATGGCAGGCTGGAAAGCAAAACGGCGATTCGGCGCGCTGCGGCGCAACGCGACCGATCAAGGCCGGACAGTTTAACGCGTAGCGCGGCTGTGCGTTGCACCATTGCATCAGCCAAGCCGGCTGTCTGTCACCCACCCGCTACGGTAGAATGCCCTCAACCAAGATCAATCCAACACCTATCCAAAGAACAGACCATGAGCACCGACATCAAAAAAGGCAACGGCCAAGCCGCCGCAACAGCGCCGGTCACCTCCAACTTCCTGCGCGCGATCATCGAGACCGACCTGCAAGCCGGCACCTACGAGCGGCACGGCTTGCCGAGCGTGATCACCCGCTTCCCGCCGGAGCCGAACGGCTACCTGCACATCGGTCACGCGAAGTCGATCTGCCTGAATTTCGGCCTGGCGCGCGACTATGGGGGCCGCTGCCATCTGCGCTTCGACGACACCAATCCGGAAAAAGAAGACCAGGAATACGTCGACACCATCATCGACAGCATCAAGTGGCTCGGCTTCAGCTGGGAGCAGGACGGCATCGAACACCTGCACTACGCCAGCGACTACTTCGACCAGCTCTACAGCATGGCCGAATACCTGATCAACCGCGGCCACGCCTATGTCGACAGCCAGAGCGCAGCCGACATGGCCGCCAACCGCGGCGACTTCGGCAAACCCGGCGTCGACTCGCCGTTCCGCACCCGCCCGGCCGCCGAATCGCTGGACCTGTTGCGGCGCATGAAGGACGGCGAATTCAAGGACGGCGAACACATCCTGCGCGCCAGGATCGACATGGCCTCGCCCAACATGAACCTGCGCGACCCGGCCATCTACCGGATCCGCCACGCGCACCACCACCGCACCGGCGACGCCTGGTGCATCTACCCGATGTACGACTTCACGCACCCGCTGTCGGACGCGATCGAACACATCACGCACTCGGTGTGCACGCTGGAGTTCCAGGATCACCGCCCGTTCTACGACTGGATCATCGCGCGCTGCGCCGAAGGCGGCTTCTTCCAGCAGCCGGTGCCGCGCCAGTACGAATTCGCGCGCCTGAACCTGACCTATGTGGTCACCAGCAAACGCAAGCTGCGCCAACTGGTAGAAGAAGGCATCGTCGACGGCTGGGACGATCCGCGCATGCCGACCATCGTTGGCATCCGCCGCCGCGGCTACACGCCGGAATCGATCCAGCTGTTCTGCGAACGCATCGGCGTCACCAAATCCGACGGCTGGATCGACTACAGCACCCTCGAAGGCTGCCTGCGCGAAGACCTCGACGCCAAGGCGCCGCGCGCCGCCGCGGTGCTGCGTCCGCTCAAATTAATCATCGACAACTTCCCCGACCAGTTGCGCGACGCCTGCACCGCCCCGATCCACCCGCACCATCCGGAACGCGGCCTGCGCCACTTCAACATCAGCCGCGAACTCTGGATCGAGCAGGACGACTTCATGCAGGAGCCGAGCAAAGGCTATTTCCGCCTCTATCCGCCGATCGGCGACAAGGCCGGCAACAAGGTGCGGCTGCGCTACGGCTATGTGGTCGAATGCACCGGCTGCGACCAGGACGCCGACGGCAACGTGATCGCGGTCCACTGCAACTACTTCCCCGACAGCAAGAGCGGCACCGAAGGCAGCGCCAACTACAAGGTCAAGGGCAACATCCACTGGATCAGCAGCCACGAAGCGCTGCAAGCCGAAGTGCGCCTGTTTGATCGCCTGTTTACCGACGCCAACCCGGACGCCGGCGGCAAGGACTTCAAACTGGTCCTGAACCCGAACGCCAAGGAAGTGGTAACCGCCTACCTGGAACCGAGCCTGGGCGCCGCGATGCCGGACGACCGCTACCAGTTCGAGCGGCACGGGTATTTTGTCGCGGACCGGGTCGATTCGGTCGCGGGGAAGCCGGTGTTTAACCGGGTGACTACTTTGAAGGATAGTTGGGGGAAGTGAATGTCCCTTCGGCGGAAGGCGCTTCGCTTTTCCGCCCTACCGGGATTGGAACAAGACCGTAACCCGTACGTCAATAACGCAGCGTATTGCGCCGCATGGTTCGAAGCCACATGCGGCGCAATGCGGCTGCGCCTTATTGGCACACTACCGATTGCAGGTCATGCGCGGATCATCCCGGGTATAAGCAACGCGCCGACAGTGGCTTTAAATAACCGAATTCAGTAACAGAAAGAAATAACCCATGTTTGATGAAGATGATTTTGTAGCGGTTTCAAAGTTTCTCAAACTCGGCGTCATCATCAAGATTAAGAACCCGATGGGGCAAAGCCCCAGTTTCAGCACCCAGTTCCCGAAGCCCAAGGGCGGAATGGTGACGATTGATAAAAACAATCTTTACGATATCGAGCGGGCATTACGCGCGCTTTTGTCGAATGACACGCCGGTTCGGACCAAGATCACGCCGTTCATTTATCTGGGAACCAACTTTCGCGGAATCTTGTTCTGCTCCAAGGGCTTGAATGAATTTACGGTTCAGGAAACCCACAATACGTTCGGCATAGAAGCCAAGAAAATTGTCCGCAAGGCCGAAAATTTCATTCAATTGCTGCACTAAGCCGCAAACGGCACATCGTCAGCAAGCGCAGCCTACACTCTTGGCAAGGTGCGCAAATTCGTTGATGCAGCCGCCAAGGCCGTAAGCCGCCCGGTAAGATTGCACCTTCCCGAATTGGAAAAAATTGTCAGACAAGCGGTGTTTGAGGCTGTCGACAACGCGCAACGCCTGGGATTCTTGCCCATTCCGCCACAATCCGGGATACAAAAACGGTCTACCTGACAAGCGCCCGACACCGATACATTCCAATAAATTGATCTATATTAATGAAATCACCGGGCGCAATAAATAGGATGACGTATTAATTTTCCGGAAACTACCATGTCTATCCAAGCCACCCCTGAAGTTTATCAATTCGACGTGCGCGGCGTTTCCAAGCGCTTGCGCCATGCGGCCATTTTCGGCGCGCTGGAATCACTGGAACAGGGCGATGTGATGCGCTTCATCAACGACCATGATCCGCTGCCTTTGCTGAGCCAGATTGCGCAGCGCTACGATGGCCAGGTGCAGCATGCATACGTGCACAATGGCCCGGATGCTGTGGTGATCGATTTCACCATCCATCCGAAACAGCCGGCAGCGCCGGCGGGCGCGGCAGGAGCGGCGATTGCTGCGGCTGATGTGCCGCAATCGGGCGGATGCGGCGGCGGTGGCGGCGGTTGCGGCTGCCAGGGTTCCTGATTTGCAAGTTCGTCGGGAATGACGGCGCCTGCATCTTCATAAAAAATCCGGTGCAATACGTTATGTATTGCACCGGATTTTTTATTCAGCATACTCATTATTGTATTTTTAATTACGCAATGAAATCATGCAGTAAATGCTTGTTTTATACATATACTCCAGTAATTTATTAAATACACAACGCTATCTACTGTGGGCGTAACGCCATCTACGTTACGCGGAAATTCTTGAACTGCCAGGGGTCGTCCTGATCCACGTCCTCGCTGAACAGCCTCCCCCGGTCCTGCAGCGGAGTCCAGTCGCCATATACCCCAACCATCTCGCCCAGGTAGGGGGTGGCGATTTCCAGCACCGTCTGGTGGTCGATATGGTCCGGCTCCACCACGCCGGCAGCGGGGTTGCGCAGCGCCCACACGATGCCGGCCAAGACCCCGGCGGCCACCTGCAGGCTGGTCGCATTGTTGTAGGGGGCCAGCCGGCGCGCTTGCTGGATCGACAGGCGCGAGCCGTACCAGTAGACGCCCTTGGCGTTTCCCATCAGCAGTACGCCCAGTTCATCGATGCCGCCGACGATCTGATCCTGAATGATCTGCTTGCCGGACTGCGGATGCCAGTTCTTGCCTGCCATTTCATGGATCGACAGCACTGCATCATCGCAAGGGTAATAAGCGTAATGCACGGTTGGACGGTAGGCCACCGCACCTTCTTGCCTGAGCGTCAGGTGATCGGCGATCGAAATGGATTCGCCGTGCGTGATCAGGAAACCATGATACGGTCCCTCGAGCGGCGTCCAGCTGCGCACGCGGGTCGCCGCGCCGGGCCGATTCAGGTAGATGGCGGCGGCGCAGCCGAAATCGTGCCGCGCGCCGTCCGCCGGCCAATGGCGTTCATGGCAGCCCCACCCGAGTTCTGCAGGCTGCAGCAGCTCCGCGATGAAACCGGCGACCGACCAGGTGTTGATGAAGCAATCCCGCTGCTTGCGCCGGGTCGCGGTCTGGGTATCGCGCTCGGCGATATGGATTACCCTGATCCCTAGCCGGCGCGCCAGTGCGGCCCAGTCATCGCGGCCGGCAGGCATTGCAATACTCACCGCGTTATCGGCGGCGACATCGAGCAGCGCCTGTTTGACGAAGGCTGAAGCCAGGCCCGGATTGGCGCCGTGCATCAGGATCGCGGTCGGGCCGCCCTGCTTCGTGCGGCCAAAGGCCAGCACCTCTTCACGCAGCGCGTAGTTGGAACGCAGCGATGCTGACCGCGCTGTATCTGTGTAGCCTCCGGCCCACGGCTCGATACAGGTGTCGAGGTAGAGCGCGCCACGCCGCCGGCACAACGCAATCAGCGCCAGGCTGGACACCTCGACCGACAGGTTGAGCAGGAAGTCGCCCTGTTTCAGGCAGGGATCAAGGACCGGAAGATAATTTTCCCTGGTCAAGGTACAGGTCATCAGAGGAATGCCAAATTCATCGGCGATCTGCGCGCCATCCGCATCAGCGGAAATGATTCTGATTTGCTGCGGGCGTATCCAGAGATGCCGTAACAACAGCGGCAGCACCGCCTGCCCGATGCTGCCGAAACCCACGATGACCAGGTTGCCGGGAAACTGCGCGTGTTTTATGTCCGGCTTCATTTGCAGCCCAAGCGTTTTCCCTCATCCTGTCGCACTGGCAACCCCGCCGGATGGCGATAGGACCGCGCCTTTATCGGCACTCGGGCGGAACATCGTGCAGCCTTTCAATCCCAATTGATATGCCTGCATGAAGACATCCCGATAACTGTCGAAGCGGGCATCGGCCGGCACGTTGATGGTCTTGGAAATGGATTGATCGACGTGTGCCTGCAGTACCGATTGCAGCTGCAACTGGTCGGCGGGATCGACATCGCGCGCTTCGATGAAGCAATCCGGCAGCGGCACATTTTCTCCGTGCAGCTTGCGAAACAGCTTCCACGCATAATCGTGCACCGGCAGCCGCTTGAGCGTCCCATCCGCCGACCGGATGTTGCGATGGGCGTGCAGCGCGTATATCGGTTCAATGCCGCTCGATACATTGTTCGCCAGCAGACTGATCGAGCCGGCGGGCGCGATCGCGGTGAGATGGCTGTTGTGGATCCCTTTGTGGCGGATCGCATCGACGATATCCGGCGGCAACGACTGGATGAAGTTGCCTTCCACATATTTGGGTACCCGATATAGTGGAAAGAAGCCGCGCTCGTGCGCCAGTTCGATCGAGGTGCGGTAGGCGGCGTGGCAAATCGTTTTCATTGCCGCGTCCGCGATCTCGAGTGCAGCGCTCGATCCGTAGCGCACGCCGAGCATCGCGAAGGCATCGGCCAGACCGGTTATGCCGAGTCCGATGCGGCGCGAGGAGCGCGCCATGTTTTCCTGGGATTTCAGCGGGAAATGCGATAGCTCATAGACGTTATCGAGCATTCTGACGGCAACCGCGGCAGTGCCGGCAATCCCCTCCAGGTCGAGTTTCGGGTGCGGGCCGAACGGGTCCGTTACGAATTGCGTCAGGTTGATCGAACCGAGGTTGCACGCGCCGTGCGGCGGCAGCGGTACTTCGCCACAGGGATTGGTGGCACTGATGGTCTCCGCATACCAAAGGTTGTTGGAACGATCGACCCGATCGATGAAAATCACGCCGGGGTCGCCGCATTCGAATGCGGCCTTTTGAATCCGATCCCATAGCGCGCGTGCGGAAACGGTATGCATCGCGACGCAGGGTTCCGGCGTAGTCGAGCCAGACCATATTCTGTCGCATACCATCGCGCCGGCCGGTGCGATGCGTCCCGCCAGCGGAAAGACCAGCGGCCACGGCTCATCCTTTTCTACCGCGTACATGAAAGCATCGCTGGCCAGCACAGAAAGATTGAAATGCCGCAACGCTCCAGGGGTGCGCTTCGCATCGATGAAACGCTCGATATCCGGGTGGTCGCAACGCAGCGTGGCCATCATCGCGCCGCGCCGGCTGCCGGTGGACAGCAGTGTCGCGCAAGCCTGTTCCCACACCTGCATGAAGGACACCGGGCCGGAAGCGACATTGCCTGAAGCGGCGGCAGGCCAGCCGGCCGGCCGCAGCATTGAAAAATCAACGCCGATGCCGCCGCCCTCCTGCATCGTCAGCATCGATTCGCCCAGCGCCGAAAAAATCGCGTCAATGGAATCATGCAACGGCCCCATCACAAAGCAATTGAATAGCGTGGCGCGGCGCCGCGCGCCGGCGCCCGCCAGGATGCGGCCGCCAGGCAAAAAGCGGAAATGTAAAAGTGCAGCCTCGAAGCGGGCGCACCAGTCGTCGCGATGATGCGACTCCGGCCTGGACAAGGCCAGCGCCACGCGAGACCAGGTTTCACGAATGGACGGCTCATGCGAAGTGCCGTCCTCAAACAGACGGTATTTGAGATTCCAGACCTGCTCCGCGATTGGCTCGGTGAAGATTGCGTTCGGCATGTCCAACTCCGGCTATCTGTAATTGATATAGCTTAGAAGCAGATCGGGCACGAAACTTGATCCAGCACAGAGAAACGCGCTGTTGAATATCTATGCTGGCTTATGTGCATGCGTGCATGCGGCCCGGATACTGGCCACCACTGGCGCAGTCTGCAACAACGTGGGAAAAGCCTGATTTTGTAGCGATCCAATCGCATCATGCCGCGCCCTCGATCCAGATTTTTTCTCCGTCCTGCTGCACGCGCGTTCCCATTTCGCTACAAATTACCGTCATCCATCTGACGATGTATTCGGACTGTTCCTTGTTGGCGGGTTGTGTCCGGCAGTCCTCGATGAAAACCGGATGAAGAAAAATGCGCCGCAATGCGCTACGCGTGAGTTCCATCTCAAACAACAACTGATGATCGTTCCTGAATTCCGGATCGACATAGTAATCGTCCACCAGATCCCCAGCCGCGTAGATGATCGGGCATCCGCGGTAAATTTCTATTCCCTGAAACACATGGGCGCTGTGGCCGAACAGTATTTTCCAGCCCATGTTGATGGCAGCATGCGCCAGCCGCCGGAATTTTATCGATGGCCGAAACACCATGTTTGGCCCCCAATGCAGCGACAGGATCGGCCAATCGACCGCAGCGTGACGCAACGCTTCAAGCGCGCGGCGCAGCACCGCAACTGCGGCAAACTCATCGTCGAAATCCAGATAGGCAATGCCGGGGCGATCCGCTTGTGCGGCGAAGTCGGCCTGATGATTGCAAAACGCCGCCATGCCAAACTTGATGCCGCCACAGTCCATGATCGCCGGCTCCGAAGCTGCAGCGCTATCGACACCGGCTCCGGCATAACGAATGCCGTGCCGGCGGAGATGATGCAGCGTTTCCCGCAAACTGTGGACACCGAAATCGAGCGTATGGTTATTCGCCAGACTCACCATATCGATTCCGGCGCCAGTCAGCGCATCGATTGCCTGCGGCGGTGCACCGAAGTAAAAAGCCTTGGGCGCGCCTGGCCAGATAGCGGTGGAAGACGTGATCGCGCATTCCAGGTTGACGATTGTGAGGTCCGGCGACCGCATCAGCTGCGCGACCGGACCCAGCGGATAGTCCGGGCCGTATCGCAAGATAGCCTGATTCACGATGCGTCCGAGCATCACATCGCCGCCGAACATGACGCGAAGGGTGCTTTCCTGATTCGAAGCTGTTGGTTTCATGCTGCGTTACTCAAAATTGATGCCTTGCGAATGCGGCGGTACCCGGCACCTGGACGAATTCCAGCACGGTGTCGGCCGCGCGTTGCGCCCTGCTGCGCGACTCCGCATGTTTGAATACAGTCTGTGCGAGCAGTTCGGATACATTGATCGATATCCCGACATAAAAATTGCGCGAGCGGTTGCCGGTCCCATTCGGGCGATTGTCGGTATACCCACGCGCGCCATAACCCACTGCAAGTTCGAAATAGCGCAACAACGAATGGTTGCGCAACGCGGGAACACCGCTGGCCTTGGCGACAACCAGGTAAGTCTGGCCCGGGTAGTCGCCGAACGGATCAATCTTGCGATGCTGCTCATACGAGGGCTGATACAGCAAACGCAGGTCCAGCAGGCGATCGAGTTCAGGATTTTTTTCCAGCAATAAGGCGGCGCCCACGCCGATCGCATTCATGACCGCATCTTCCCTGCTGAAGCGCCATCTGTTTGAAAATCCGTCAATGACTTCAACCGCGGTAAACGTGCCCAATGTCAGCCAGGCCGCTAGCGTGAGCGACGCATCAGGGGTGTTGCCGGCCCATTCGAATGCGCGGGCGAACAAGCGTGTGCCGGCGTAATTCGCATATAAATGTCCGAGTTTGTCGGCGCCGCCGGCATAGGTATTCTGCCCGAACCAGCCTTCGTTGACAGAACGAAAACTTCCACTGAAGCCATCGCGCCACCAGTTGTTTCTGCCGTACAGGCCGACTCCCAGCGCATTGGCAGCGATGATGCCCATCGTGCGCTGCCGCACCTGCCTGGCGTCTGGATGTTCCTGGCGATGCGCTCCTCCATTGAGCCAATCCGGATCGACGCTTGTTGTTACGGGCGCCGCAGTTTCCTGAAGGATAGACTCAAGCGTTGCCGGCTTACCCGGCAATTCCTGCGCGTGTGCCAAAGGACTCCACAGCGTCGCGCCAAAGACAAGAATCGCCCAGCCAAACGACGCGCGGCGAATCGTCGCGGACCCGGCTTGTGAATGAATGAAATAGGATGGCAATGTCGCAGTTGGATCCTGAGTCAGTGGAGTGGACGCGCACCGCATTGAATACCGGAACGCGCCGGCATATGTCTATTAGACAATATTAGAAGTGCGGCAGCCGGTACTTGATTGGCGTCAATCTGTGCAACATTACGCATGCCAACTTTCGCCCGCTTCCTGATGCCGGCTTGATCTGCCTGATCTACCGGGGCTTCGAGGAGAGATCGACGCAATGCAGCGCTGCACGCTTGCCGCGCTGCGCATCGACGCCCGCCAGCAGCAGCAAGCCGACCACAAAATAGCTGCCGGTGATCAGCATCGCCAACCGATGGTCGCCCTGCGACAGCCAACTGACCACGCCATAGGTCAACGGCCCGACGATTGCGGAAAGCCGGCCGGCCAGCCCCCACAAACCGAAGAATTCGCCGCGCCGGTCAGGCGGACTGAGCACGCCGACAAATGCGCGCGCCGCCGATTGGCTGGCGCCCAGGCACAGGCCGGCAATGTTAGCCGCGACCCAGAACAGCGACGGACCGCGCGCCGCCCACGCCAAAGCTATCATCACGATCCAGCCCGCCAGCGTGATCGCAATGGTGGCGACATGGCCGATCCGGTCCTGAATGTAACCGAATGCGAATGCGCCGATGGCAGCAGTAATGTTGACCACGAAAATCAATAGCACGGTTTCCCGCATCGAAAATCCCATCGCTTGCTGCGCATAAATCGCGGCGAGTGCTATCACTGTCTGAATGCCGGCCTGGTAGACCACCATGCTGATCAGGAACCGGCGCAGGTCGATGTAATGGTGCGCCCGGCGCAGCGTCTGGAGCAGTCGCTGCGCGCTGTGACGCACGATGCCGCTATCGACACCCGGCGATTGCGCTTGCGCACGCTCATGCAGCAGCACGAAAGTCGGCACACTGGCGATGCCGAACATGGCGGCAGTGATCCACATCGTGATCGGGACGAACTGTTGCGCGCGCTGCCCCTGCGCAGTCGCCCAGTCGATATACAACAGACAGATGCCCAGCGTCAGCAGGCCGCCGACGTAGCCCAGGCTCCAGCCCCAGCCGGAAAGTTTGCCCTGACTGTCGCCGCCGGCAAGCTCGGGCAGGAAGGCGGCGATCAGATTCTCGCCGATGCCGAAAAAAAAGCTGGAGAGCACCAGGAAAATGACAGTAAGCATCAGCGTGTCGGGACCGGCCAGCGCCAGCGCTGCGGTGCTGGCGACACAGCCTGCGGTGGAAACCAGCAGCAACCGCTTCTTGTTGGCGCGCAAGTCGACATAGGCGCCCACAATCGGGCCGATGATTATCAGCAAGATATGGGAAACCGCAAGCGCGCCAGTCCAGGCCAGGCTTGCCCAGGCTTGACCGCCCGCCACGACAGCGACGAAATAGCCATTGAAAATTGCCGTAATGACAACAGTTGTATAGCTGGAATTGGCAAAATCGTACATCGCCCACGCCCACACCTCGCGCCTGCTCACGCCGGGCGCCAACACGCGCTGCGCAGCAGGATCAGCGGCGCTTCGCATGCCGCAAACGCAGTTCAAACGCTTCGATCGTAGTGAAGTCGGACATGATCGTGAAAACGGTGGTTGACCGCTGATTGCCATCTGACGATAGATTATAGATCCGGAACGAATAAGGTTAGAACCGGATCCCCTCACCCCAACCCTCTCCCAGAGGGAGAGGGTGAGAACGGGGTACGATGAAGTCAAGACTTCATCGTACCGGATCAATAGATGGCGGATCGGCTGCGCAGATTGATGCGTGACAAAGATGCGCATGCGCGCACCCTCTTGCGGAAACCACCACCCGTTGACGGTTGTCAAACCAATGCAGTCGGTCAGCACATACGCTTGATTGCGACAGTGGAAGGGGATTAGGCTATTGGGTGCAAGAATTACATATTTACAGAGCAGACAGTAGCGCGCACCTGTGGGTCCGCATCGGTGGCGCAGGTACGGCTGCCACGACTACTGTCAGAAAACATTCGGCAAACCGACCGCGCCAAGTGGACAGTTTGTTCCGGCAGGAATCGCTGTGACTGAAGCCGTTACCCCCATTGCCGACCTGCCGGCCGCCAAACGCTTACTGGCGGTAGTGCAGCAACTGGCCGACGACACCCATCCGGGCCGCTCCCATACGGTCACGCTGCACACCTCGTTTGAGAAAGACCTTGCACTCGACAGTCTGGCGCGGGTGGAATTGATGTTGCGGGTGGGAACAGCTTTCGGCGTGGAACTGCCCGGCGCAGCGCTGGCGGAAGCCGATACCGCGCGCGACCTGTTGCGCTTTCTGGGTCAGGCGCCGACCGAGCAAACGCTGCAGCTTGGCGCCGCAGTAGGCGATGTGCGCAATGCCGGCCTGCCCGACAGCGCGCAAACCCTGCTGGAAGTCCTGGAATGGCACGCCGCGCGCCAGCCGGAGCGGTTGCACATACTGCTGCATGACGAACAGCATCGGGAACTCCCGATTTGCTACCGCGAGTTGCAGGATGCTGCGCGCTCCGTTGCCGCCGGCCTGGTCGCGCAGGGACTGCAGCCCAGGCAAACCGTGGCGTTGATGCTGCCGACCGGGCATGATTATCTGGCCAGCTTTTTCGGCGTGATGATCGCCGGCGGCATTCCGGTGCCGATCTATCCGCCGGCGCGGCTGGCCCAGATCGAAGACCACCTGAAACGGCATGCCCGCATTCTGTCCAACGCCGAAGCGGTACTCATCATCACCGTGGCGCAGGCCAAGCCGGTGGCCCGCATGCTGCAGGTGGCGGTGCCGAGCTTGGCCGCCATCGTCACGCCGTCCGAGCTGACCACAGCGGCAGCAATGGCAACCGCGGCCGCACCGCACTATCGCCCGCATCGGGATGACATCGCATTTCTGCAATACACGTCAGGCAGCACCGGCGACCCCAAGGGAGTGGTGCTGACCCATGCCAACCTGCTGGCCAACATCCGCGCGCTGGGCCAAGCGGCGCAGGTTGCAGCGGACGACGTGTTCGTGTCGTGGTTGCCGCTGTACCACGACATGGGCCTGATCGGCGCATGGTTCGGCTCGCTGTACCACGCCATACCGCTGGTACTGATGTCGCCGCTTGCCTTCCTGACCCGGCCGGCGCTCTGGCTGCAGACGATTTCACGCCATCGCGGCACCATTTCCGCCGCGCCGAATTTCGCCTTTGAGCTGTGCGTGCGCCACATCGACAACGGGATGCTGCCGGAGCTGGATCTGTCTGCATGGCGACTGGCATTCAACGGTGCAGAGCCGGTCAGCCCCGCTACCCTGGCGTCGTTCGCGGCCCACTTTGCGCCCTGCGGACTGCGCTATCAGGCCATCACGCCGGTGTACGGCCTGGCCGAATCCTCGGTCGGACTTGCCTTTCCGCCGCTGGGACGCGGGCCGCGCATCGACCTGCTTGCGCGCGAACCGTTTGCACGCGAGAGCAAGGCCGTGCCTGCAACGGATTCCGATACCGATCCATTGCGGATCCCGTGTTGCGGGCGCGCATTGCCGGGACATCAGATCAGGATCGTCGACGAAGCCGGAATCGAGTTGCCGGAGCGCCTGGTCGGGCGCCTGGAGTTTCGCGGCCCGTCCGCGACCTCCGGCTACTATCGCAACCCGCAGGCGAGCGCAAAATTGATTCACGACGGCTGGCTCGATTCGGGCGATTATGCCTACATGGCGGAAGGAGAAGTCTTTATCACCGGACGCGTCAAGGACCTGATCAAGCGCGGCGGCCGCAATCTGTATCCGTACGATCTGGAACAGGCAATCGGCAACCTGCCGGGCATCCGGAAAGGGTGCGTGGCGGTGTTTGCCAGCGACGATCCCGCAACCGGTAGCGAGCGACTGGTGATCATGGCAGAAACCCGCGAACGCGACGAACCGGCACAGACAGCGCTGCGCCTGAGCATCAACCAGAGCGCGATCGACGTCATCGGCATGCCGGCCGACGACGTGGTGCTGCTGCCGCCCCATTCGGTGCTGAAGACGTCGAGCGGAAAGATCCGTCGCATCGCCTGCAAGCAAGCCTATGAGAGCGGCCAAGTGGCAACCCGCGCTACCGCACCGTGGCTGCACGGCGCGCGCTTCATGGCGGCCACCGCGTGGGCGCGCGCTACGCTGATAGCAAGAAAAGCCGGCGCATGGGCCTACGCCTGCTACGCATGGACACTCTTTGCCGCACTTGCACTGTCGTGCGGATCGCTGATCGCGCTGCTGCAGCGGCCACCGCTGGCGCGGCGCATCGCCCACTGGGCGGCACGCACTTTGTTGCGCCTTACCGGCGCGACGCCCACTAGCAGCGGACTCGATCGGCTGCCGCAGCAGCCTCATGTGCTGCTGGTCAATCACGCAAGTTATCTGGACGCGATCGTGCTGGCAGCGCTGCTGCCCCCGGTTCCCGGCTACGCCTTCACAGCCAAGCGGGAATTCGCCGGCCAGCGTCTGATGCGTGCTGCACTGACTGGCCTGGGCGTCATCTTCATCGAGCGCTTTGATGTCGAGCGCAGCACCGAAGAGGTGGATTCGATGGCAGCGGCGCTGCTGCGCGGCGACAATCTGCTGATCTTTCCGGAAGGTACATTCAGCCGTGCGCCGGGCCTGAAACCCTTTCATGCCGGCGCTTTCGCTGCAGCAGCCAAGGCCGACGCAGCGATCGTCGTGGCGGGTCTGCGCGGCACCCGCATCGCGTTGCGCGACGAAACATGGTTGCCGCGCCGCACCCCGCTCGCATTCGAGGTAGGAAAGACACTGATGCCGACCGGCCGCGACTGGGCCGCGACGGCCCAGATCCATGCGACAGCGCGCAAGGAGATGGTGCCGCTTTCCGGCGAACATGATCTATTGGGATAGCGGATCGTCAAAATAGGCGCCGTTGGCGGGCCTGTCGAGGACCAGCGCTGCCGGCCGGCACGCACCAACTCTTCGTGCAGACCGTTCATGGTGCCGCCATTTCTGCACATTTTCCAAACACATAAGAACGTATGAGCTATTGAGTACCATGCGTAAAAAAGCGTGATTTAGCGCTCTCAGTCCAGAAAATGACTGTTTTTGAACATTTGATTACATTTGATTAGGACTTACGCAAAAAGCGTATTTTTGTAACAAATCGGGTTTATGCCAAACGCATAGCAATCGTCGGATTTTTAAGTTGCTGTCGTAAGAATTCATCAAGCAATCCATGCTTAATGCGATAAAGGGTCTGCCCTGTTT
>JAUYNR010000062.1 GCA_030698225.1 Oxalobacteraceae bacterium
TCCCGGTGATCGCCTGCTCGCCTTCTTGAGGAGCCTCTGATTATTCCGCATTGCAGGCGGCGTTGGTCGGGCTATTCTCCGGGGATTTCGGCCCCCCGGACACCAGTATGCGGAATAATCTCGGATCCGGAGTTATGGCGATAATTCCTTATGCGGAATTATCGCCATGCATTTGCCGTGCACAGATTAACAGACTGGTATAGGAAAGGCGTCGACATTCAAGCGAAGCTTCCATGGCTATCGGCGTATATGGGGCATGTGGATGTGCTCGGCACCGAGGTATATCTTGCTGCAACACCGGAGCTCATGCAGTTTGCCAGCCAGCGCTTTCATGGACGTTTGCAAAAAGCCCGCAAGGATCGATGATGCGGCAACCCAAAGATCAATTGCTCTGCCTCGTGGCGTCGTTCTTTCGCGACCACCTGCAACGTATGTGCGGCGTCAGTCCGCACACTGTGCGTTCCTATCACGATACGCTACGGCTACTCTTTATCTTCCTGGCAGACGACAAGAGGTGCTCAGTCGCCAATTTACAACTCGTCGATTTACATGTTGATGCGATCGCCCGATTCCTGACACATTTGGAATCCCAGCGAGGTAACACCGTCGCGACGCGCAATAGCAGGTTCGCTGCAATCCGTGGCTTCTGCAGGTATCTGGTCCGCCACGATCTGTCCAATGCCGACCAATATCAGCGCATCCTGGCATTGCCGTCGAAGAAAGCCAAGATACCCGTGGTGTCCTATCTTGAGCCGGAAGATGTCCGCATCATTCTCGATAAACCGGATCGCAAAACCGCTTCCGGTTTGCGTGATTATGCGCTGCTGTTGTTTCTCTACAATACTGGGGCGCGCGTGAGCGAAGCGCTTGCCGTACGAGGCGTTGACTTGAGTTTGCAGCAACCCAAACAGGTGCGACTACATGGAAAGGGCAAAAAAGACAGGCTATGTCCGCTCTGGCGCGAGACCGCACTGGCATTGCAGCGATTGCCTGCCGTTCGTGACGCAAATCCTGGTGATTTCGTCTTTCTCAACCTTCACGGTGAGCCGCTCACACGCGACGGCGTAGCCTACATCCTGCAAAAATATGTCGCAATGGCGGCGAAGGATGTGCCTGCGCTTCGTAGACGAAAGATCACACCGCACACGCTGCGGCACGGTTGTGCCGTGGCGCTGCTGCAGGCCGGCGTCGATGTCACCGTCATCCGTGATTATCTCGGCCACGCCAGCATCGCCACAACCAACCGCTACATCACGACTAATTTGCAAATGAAGCGTGACGTGCTCGAAGCCTTCTGGCGGCGCGCCGGAATCTCACCGGTACGCGCCAAACCATGGAAGCCAAAGCCTGAACTACTATCCTTCCTGGCTTCGCTATAGGAATGCTGTTTTTATCCAGAGACTTGCCGAGCGTGCCACCGCACAAACCAACAAATCTCGCCTGTTACTCCAGATAAAACCGCACTCCAGATAATGCGTCCAGCACGCCAAGTGTTCAATGCCATCAGCTTTCGCCAGCGCGTTGTAGCCATCATAGCCGTCGGTCATCAAATAGCCGCGATAGCCCTGCAGCAGGCACACCGGCACACAGCCACTGCGACTTGGATCGTAGTCATACAGAATCACCGGTTTGTCCGGCGGACCCCCGGTCTGCACCCACATGTAACTGGTGGAGGTCGGCGTCTTGCCGTCTTCCTTGAGGACTTGCACCACGGTCTCGTCCATGTGGATGAAATGGCCGTCAGTGAGATGGTCACGCAGCAGATTGTGCAGCGGCTGCAGCAAGCGAGCCGCGCCAATCACCCAGCGCGCCAGGGTCTGGCGCGGTACTGGTACGCCATGACGGTCAAGCACATATTCGAAACGGGCCAGCGGCAGGCCATCGATGAATTTGACCACCAGCAGCATTGCCAGAAAATCGGCACTGGCATTGCTCTTCGGGAGTGGCTGGGGTGGCAAGGCGGCGGTGACCGGCGCGTGGACGCTGCTGGGGCAGCCATAACGCTTGCGCAGGTGGCGCAGTACGCGCACCTGCATCGGCACTATATCGAGTTGCTCGCTGATGTCGCAGCCGATCTCGACCATCGGGGTGCCGCAGGGGCAGGTGCGTTCGGCTTCGGATACGTCATGCACCACGTCCACGCGCTCCAGGTCGGCTGGCAAGGGGCTGCGTTTGCCGCGTGCCGGCTTCTTTGCTTGCTTGTCGTTGCCTTGATCTGCAGGCACAATCGCAGGCGGGACCGGCGCAATGTCTTGTGCTTCGACGGTCGCTTGCGCCAATACTTCAGCTTCATCGAACAGGCGGGTCTGACCCGGCAACTGTTCGGAACTTGAGCCGAATTGGCGGTGGCGTGCCAGCACCATTTGTTCGATCATGCGGGCGATGGTCTCTTGCGCTTCGCGCCTGATCTGGATGGTGGTTGCGTCGACTGCCGCGTCGACTGCGGCGGCAACCGTTGCCTTCACTGCGGCTTGCTGCGCATGCAACAATGCTTTGAGCGCAGCGATATCGTCGGGCAGAATGGCCGGCAACACGAACGCAGGGATGCCGATTTCCGGTCGTGAGAGAGGTGATTTCTGCGTGGTGAATGGCATGCCACATTTTACCAAATTCTCCTATGAAACCGAAGCAAAATGCAGCGTTTTATGAGGCTGATTTCGCCATAAATCGAAGCCTTCCAGAAGCCATTCAAATTGCTGCAAACTGATCGTTTGCGTGACCGCTTCACCGTCACTTGGCCACGCGAATTTCTCTGCTTCCAGACGTTTGTACCAGAGGCAAAAGCCATTCCGATGCCAGTACAACGCTTTCATCTTGTTGCGCTGCCGATTGACGAAGACGTAGAGTGCGCTGTCGAACGGATTGAGCACCAGCGCCTGTTCGACCAGGACGCTCAAACCGTCGATCGACTTCCTGAAATCAATCGGTGCTCGGCACAGGTAGACTTGGTCGATGTGACTGCCCGGATGCATCAGTGCGCTCTCTGGACTGCGCGTCCGAGCGCGGCGAGCCACTCCGGCGCAGGAAGTGTCGTCATCTCCAGGCGCACGCCCGGCTCCAGCATCAAGGTGCATACGGTGAGCGGATACCGGGCAACGCCCGGCTCAGCCTCGGTCACGCGCAACGCAACGAAGGTGGTGCCATTACTTGCGCACGATGTGGCGGTTGCCGCGACGCGCAATTTGCGCTGCCAGCGATACAGGCTCTTCGCCCCGAGCGCATGCCGCTTTGCATAGGCATGCGTCGATATTCCTTCCTGCTCGATCGCCGCCAAGTGGGCCAGCCAGAATTCCCGCGTCATCCTCATCACAACTCCTATTAAATCAGAAGTCGTAAGAATGGCGCCGTCATAACGTGACGACAAGTCTGGGGTTCATGGAGCACTTACGTTCGACTGGGCGCCATTTCGCTCGACCAAGGCAGCCGTGAAGATGCACACGCTGCTGGACTTGCGCGGCGCGATCCCTGCATTCATTCACGTCAGCGACGGCAAGATGACCGACGTCAACGTACTCGATATCTTACCGGTCGAAGCAGGCGCTTTTTACATCATGGATCGCGGCTATCTGGACTTTACGCGGCTGTACAAACTCCATCAGACCGGCGCTTTCTTCGTCACGCGCGCCAAGCGCGGAATGAGCGCCAGGCGTGTGTATTCGACTGCGACCGACAGAACCACAGGTGTGATTTGCGATCAGCGCATCGCACTCAATGGCTTTTACGTTTCCAAGAACTATCCCGAGAAGGTGCGACGCATCCGTTTCAAGGACCCGGACTCCGGCAAGACGTTGGTCTTTTTGACCAACAACATGACCTTGCCACCGTTGACCATCGCAGGCTTGTACAAGAGTCGTTGGCAGGTGGAATTGTTCTTCAAATGGATCAAGCAACACCTGCGTATCAAGCGCTTTCTGGGCACCAGCGAGAACGCGGTGAAGAAGCAAATCTGGTGCGCCGTGTCCACTTATGTCCTGATCGCCATCATTAAAAAGGAGCTCCACCTTGATGCCTCGCTCTACACTTTGCTACAGATTTTGTCGGTCTCGATTTTCGAGAAAACCCAGATTTCATGCGCCTTGCAGCCCGATGTCACCAGAACTATTGAATCACCCACCGATAACCAATTGATTTTGTTCGATTTTTAACCGGACACTACTGTTTTTACACCTATATTGACGGTCATTTCTAGAGCGTCCAATGACGCAAATTCGACACGGAAAGGCGCTGCCAATCGACCCCTGTTATGAGCCAATTCCACTGCGTGGTGGACAGTGTGCAGACCGCATCGCCGGCTTGCGGCCAGATGAAACTACCCTTATGCAGGCGGCGCTGGCACAACCAGACGCCGGTGCCATCCCACACCAACAATTTGATCCGATTGCTGCGCCGATTGCGAAAGGCATAGGCGGAGCCGTCGCAAGGGGATTTGCCGAGCGCCTGCTGAACCCGCAGAGACAATCCGTCAATTTCCAGGCGCATGTCGACGGCTTCGATGGCGCACCAAATTTGGGTAGGACTCGGCTTCATGACAAGCCCGCCAATAATTGCGCCAACCAAACTGGCGATACGCCGCCGGCCATCGCGAGCGACCAGCCATTCGGACCACGCAACACCAAATCACCACTTGCCGGGGTTGCGCGAACTTTCACAGGAATCAGTGTGAGCGGCTTTGTCAGGGTGTGTTGCCGCTTGATCCTGTAAATGAAGGCGTGCAATTTCAAATCATGTTGCCGGCAATACTCGATCCGCGTGAGCTTGCTTGACCGCCACGTGGCAATGTGTTCAGTCCAATTATCATGCGGGGTCGGTTGTGATGGCATACGTGCTCCTGACTGGAAAGTCGTCAGAATGCGCCGTCTTGTTATCAAATGGTAGGTGGCCCCGCCGGACGCTTACGTTGTATCGCCATACGCAGTGCGGCGCAGACCAGTTCCGCAGGCATACTCGGAGCCATGGTCCAGCCGACCATCTTGCGCGAGAACAGATCCAGCACGGTCGCCAGATAGAGCCAGCCGGTGCCTGTTGCCGCCGCCAGAAAAATCGGCGCTGTTCTGGCATAGATTTCATGTCGGGCAAGTTGTTGTATGTGTTGATGAATGTGTTTATAAATAACGCTCATTCTGTCAATTATTTACGTAAATCCTTGCCCTTTTATGCAATTTTCAGGTTAAATAACGGCTCGCAAACCCGCTTGCACTGGCACAAAAACGATGCCGGCTTGCTCCAATATCCATGCCTCAATCTTGACGTGCCACATGCGCAGCAGGTCTCACACATTGTTACTCTAATCCTAACTCTTGGCTGAAATACAAGACTTCCGCAAGAGGGGCGTTTTTTTAAGTTTGATGCGCGGGCGTTTGAAACACGCAAGTACCTGCCGCTGCCGACACCTGCCCATGATTCGTGGCGACAATGCAATATCACCGTCTATTTACAGAATCTGGTTACATAGGGGTTACATGGAGCGATGGACTAGGAAATCCTACATAGCCCCTACATGGAGCGAGGACGAAAGCCAGAAACAAAAAATAGCCACAAGCAAAAGCATGTAACTCTTTGATTTTAAATAGTGTTTTTGGTGTGGCAGGAGGGAATCGAACCCACGACCTACGGCTTAGAAGGCCGTTGCTCTATCCGACTGAGCTACTGCCACAGATATATACAACGAACTTACAACCAGTGCGTCAGAAAGATGCCCGACATTCGGCTGCTGGTAACTTGATTGAAAGATAAGCCAAGCATTTTTTCAAAACCGAAAGAAGATGTGACGATTAATCCTGCGGAATCAATTAACAGTGCAATGGAAATCACAGGCGCCTCATAATCTGGAGCAACTGAAATGAATTTGGTGCCCGGAGCCGGAATCGAACCGGCACGCCCCTTTTCAGGTAAGCGGCGGATTTTAAGTCCGATGTGTCTACCAGTTTCACCACCCGGGCATGCAACTATTTTAAAACAGCTTGCTTAGAAAAAAAGCGCCTTCGGCGCTTTTTGATTCTGGAGGCGGGGACCGGAATCGAACCGGTCTAAACGGCTTTGCAGGCCGCTGCATAACCTCTTTGCTACCCCGCCATTAAACTTTTAACGTCAGTATAAACCGCGCTGAATTCTAACAGCAATTGAAGCACGGAGTTGTGAAAAAATAGACCTACCGCTCCACAAGTCTGCAAACAAACATACTGTGAAAAGCCAGCAATTCAATGCTCTTTACCGAAGGCGAAATTATACTCGTTTTATTTATAATTCCAATACATTTGATTTATCTTTATCATGACAACAGCCTGCTTCCAATCGCCGTACGCCATAAAAGCATCGCGCATTTATGTGATAATTCTGCGCACAACTGCACAATAGGAATGGACAAATCATGATTCTCGAACTTGCCGATATTCGCATACAACCGGGCAAACAAGCCGATTTCGATATAGCAATTCAGCATGGTATCAGCCAGGTGATTTCCAAGGCAAAAGGCTTTATTCGATATCAAATAAGCAGGGGAATTGAATCTCCGGAACACTATGTACTGATGATTTTCTGGGAGACCCTGGAGAATCATACGGTGGATTTCCGTGAATCCGCCGCATTTCAGGAGTGGCGCAGCATTGTTGCCCCCTATTTTGCGTCAGCGCCAATAGTTGAGCATTTCAACTTGCTCAACGAATCCAGATAACTGCACTTCGCCCGTCCCGCAGCAAGCTGTCGGATGGGCGGCTTAATGACTTTCAAATATGCAAAAATGTCGCATCCATATTGACGTGCTGCTTTTTTGATGCTGCGCAAGCCGGGCGCACCAATAGAAAAAGGAAGCTATCAAGCTTCCTTTTATGAACTGGAGCGGGAGAAGAGTCTCGAACTCTCGACCTCAACCTTGGCAAGGTTGCGCTCTACCAACTGAGCTACTCCCGCATTTCTATTACCGAACCACCTACTTCAAAATCCAAAACTGGAGCGGGAGAAGAGTCTCGAACTCTCGACCTCAACCTTGGCAAGGTTGCGCTCTACCAACTGAGCTACTCCCGCATTTCTATTACCGAACCACTTACTTCAAAATCCAAAACTGGAGCGGGAGAAGAGTCTCGAACTCTCGACCTCAACCTTGGCAAGGTTGCGCTCTACCAACTGAGCTACTCCCGCATTCACAACAGGCGCACATTATATAATACGCAAATTGCTTGTCAAGAACTTAGAGCAATTTGCCCGCGTTTTCTTTGATTAGCGGCCACGCGCGGCGAAGATAATAAAACATCGACCACACGGTAAGTACCGCTGCCACCGCCATAAACCAGGTACCGTACAAGCGCGTGTCGATTACGCCAAGGGCGACATCATAGTAAAGCAGCATCGGGATTGCAATCATTTGTGCTGCGGTTTTTATTTTTCCGAGGGAGCTGACTGCAATCGATTTGGAGGCGCCGATCTGTGCCATCCATTCGCGCAATGCCGAGATGGTGATTTCCCGCCCGATGATAATGAACGCGATCACTGCATCGACGCGATTGAGTTGCACCAGTATCAGCAACGCTCCCGCGACCATCAACTTGTCCGCCACCGGATCCAGAAAGGCACCGAAGGCGGAAGTCTCGTTCCAGCGCCGGGCAAGAAAACCGTCGAACCAATCCGTTACCGCAGCCACAATGAATATGAGCGTTGAGGCCAGGCCTTTGGCGCCGAGCGACAGCATCGCATCGGGCAAATAAAATACGCCAACCACGAGTGGGATCAGCGCGACGCGCAACCAGGTAAGAAAAATAGGGATGTTGAATGGCATAAGTTTGTCTTTTGTTTTTTATTATCACGTGCAAATCGCCGCCAGCACAATCGCGCGATCGATTTAATGCAGTTGCTTGTAAATTTCTTCTGCCAGTTGTCGTGAAATGCCATCGACCGAGGCGATATCCTCCATGCTGGCGTCGACCACGCCGCGCAGACCGCCGAACCGTACCAGAAGTTTTTGCCGCCGTTTGGCGCCAATCCCTTCAATCTCTTCCAGGCGCGAGGTCTGGCGCGTTTTGGCGCGCCTGGCGCGCATGCCGGTGATGGCAAAACGGTGCGCCTCATCACGAATCTGCGCCACCAGCATCAAGGCCGCAGACTCGCGGCCAAGGTCTTGCGGCGCACGGCCGTCGACAAATACCAAGGTTTCCAGTCCGACTTTACGACCGTCTCCTTTGGCGACACCGACAATCAGGCTGATATCGAGCCCCAGCTCGCTAAATACCTGCCGCGCCATCTCGACCTGCCCCTTGCCGCCATCAATCAGCACCACATCCGGCATTATGCGGTCGCCGTTGGCGATTTTCTCGTAACGCCGCTTCAAAACCTGACGCATTGCCGCGTAGTCGTCACCAGGCGTAATGTCGCTGATGTTGTAGCGCCGATATTCAGCATTTTGCATCGCATGATGATGGAACACCACGCACGATGCCTGTGTCGCTTCGCCTTGCGTGTGGCTGATATCGAAGCATTCGATGCGCAAGGCAGCAATATTGGCGATATCGATGCCCAGCACATCGACCAACATGCGCGTGCGTACCTGCTGCGAGCCTTGCTCCGAGAGCAGACGTGCGAGCGATATCTCGGCTCCTTTGGCGGCCATTTCCAGCCATTGACGGCGCTGCTCCTGCGGCTGAAACAGCAGGTTGATGCGATGACCACATTGCTCCATCAGCGCCACCATTAAGGCCGGCTCATCAAATTCGATGCTCAGGATCAGTGTGCCGGGAATAAATTTGTTGAGGTAATGCTGGGCCAGAAATGCCTTCAGAATCTCGACCTCCAGCGTTTCGCCCGCACTCAGGTCGGCGCTGTCGACCTGGATCGGGAAATAGGCCCGGTCGCCGAGATGGCGTCCGCCCCGCACCATTGCCAGATTGACGCAGGCGCGCCCGCCTTGTACTAGTACCGCGATGATGTCGATATCGCTGTCATCCGTGGTTTCCATGCTTTGCTGGTGCAACACGCGGGACAATGCATGCATCTGATTGCGTACTGCCGCCGCTTGCTCGAACTTGAGTTCAGCGGCGAACGCATGCATCTTCGCTTCCAGGGTCTGCAGCACCTCGGACTGCCGCCCGCGCAGGAATTTGGCTGCATTTTCGACATCGACCAGATAATCCTCGGCCGCAATGGCATTTACGCAAGGCGCACTGCAGCGGTGAATCTGATGCAGCAGACAGGGCCGGGTACGGTTGGCAAACACACTGTCCTCGCAGGTGCGCAACTGGAACACCTTCTGCAGGATCTGCATCGACTCCCTGACCGCCCAGACGCTCGGGAACGGCCCGAAATACTGACTTTTCTTATCGACCGCGCCACGGTAATACGCCATGCGCGGCACGGTCTGGGCGCTGATCTTCAGATAGGGATAGGATTTATCGTCGCGAAACAGGATGTTGAAGCGCGGCTGCAGCGATTTGATCAGGTTGTTTTCGAGGATCAGGGCCTCGGCCTCGCTGCGAGTCACCGTAGTTTCCAGGCGCGCGATTCGCTCAACCATCATTGCGGTGCGCGGGCTGGCGACGGTTTTCTGGAAATAACTCGACACGCGTTTTTTCAGGTCGCGCGCCTTGCCGACGTACAGGACCTTGTCTTCCACATCAAAATAACGGTACACACCGGGCAAATTCGGCAGTTTGGCAACCGTTTCCAAAACCAGATCGCGTGCAAGTGGAACAACATTTTCGGTCATCGCGAGGGCGTCAATGTGTGACGGAGAAAGCCACCGTGCAGGCTCCTGTCATCTAAAATATACTGCACTATGTATAGTAAAAAATAGCGCATTTTCCGCATATATCTAGTGCGATAAAAAATATACTCCATGTATTTTACTCATAGAGATTGGACCGTGCGGATCGCTGCCTGGTAGCGCGCATCCTGCTGCAAGCCCTGCCAATCCAGAACCGACCCAGTCGGCACCAGGGTAGCAAGGCGTGCTGCCGATCGCGCCGCAGTTGCTCGCGCTACCGCGCTGGTGCCGGGTTTGAGCCCTTCCAGTAACTGATCTGCTTTGTCAGGCGCATTGCAGATCAGCACCATATCACAACCGGCCTTCAGTGCCGCCTTGGCACCGTCAAGTACGCCGCCGGCTACGCTGGCGCCTTCCATGCTCAGATCGTCGCTGAAAATAACGCCTTCAAAACCCATCTTGTTGCGCAGCATCGACAGCCATTTTTTGGAAAATCCGGCCGGATGCTTGTCGACCTTGGGGTAAATCACATGCGCCGGCATCACTGCCGACAGGCTCATGCCGAGCCAGTCATAGGGCGCGGCATCTTCCGCCAGAATCGCCTTCAGAGGGCGTTCGTCGACCGGGGTCGCGACATGGGAATCGGCTTGGACAAAGCCATGGCCTGGAAAATGCTTGCCGCAATTAGCCATGCCAGCCAGCAGCAGGCCGTGATTCAGGCTTTTCGCCAGCAGCGTGACCACGCGCGCATCACGATGGAAGGCGCGGTCGCCGATCACGCCGGATTCGCCGTGATCGAGATCCAGCACCGGAGTAAACGACAAGTCCACGCCGCAGGCGCGCAGTTCTGCGGCAAGAATATAGCCCACCGCTGTGGCGACATTGGTGGCCTGCAAGACATCACGCTCCCACAGCACCCCCAAAGCCCGCATCGCAGGTAATTTGGTGAAGCCACCGGTTTTGAAGCGCTGCACCCGCCCTCCTTCGTGATCGACCGCAATCAAGGCGCCCGGGCGGGCCGCATGGATCGCTGCAGTTAATGCGGTCAACTGCTTGCGGTTGCTGTAGTTGCGCGCGAACAGAATGACGCCACCTGTCTGCGGATGGCGGATGCGGCGAATATCCTCCGCCTCCAGCGTTGTGCCGACTACATCAAGCATGATGGGACCGAGAGTGGTGGCGACCCGGGATGGTGCGATGAAATCTGCCTTACGAATTATTCTCATGTTCTCTCTACGTTTTTTCTATGATGACGAAGGCGACCGCATAATCGGTCTCGTCGGTAATCGAGACCTGGGCCTGTAACCGGTTCCTGTCCATGAAGTCCTTGAGCGCACCGCTGGTGACGACGATAGGCTTGCCGCTGGGCGCGTTGACCGTCTGCATCGCACGCCAACTCATCGGCATGCGCATGCCGAGTCCGACTGCCTTGGAAAACGCTTCCTTGGCAGCGAACCGGGTCGCCAGGAAACGGATGCCGCGCGCGGCGACCTGCTGTTGGCGCCGATGATATTTTTCCAGCTCCAGCGGACCGAGAATCTTTTCTGCAAAACGCTCGCCATTGCGCTCCAGCGCAGCCTCGATACGCTGGATGCGGATGATGTCAGTGCCGATGCCGTAAATCATGCTATTCCGCCGGCTGGCATCACGCCTGCAATGCAGCCAGACGCGCTTGCACCATGATTGCCTTCATTTCGCGCACCGCGGCTTGCCAGCCGATAAATACTGCATGGGCCACGATCGCATGACCGATGTTGAGTTCGGCAATGCCGGTGATCGCAGCGATCACTTGCACATTGGTGTAATGCAGGCCATGACCGGCATTGACTTGCAGACCGCGCCTGACGCCTTCCAGCACACCTTCTCTTACACGCGCCAATTCCTTGATCCGCTGCTCCGGCGTATGCGCATCGGCATAGCGGCCGGTATGCAGTTCGATCACCGGCGCGCCGACTTGCGCGGCCGCTGCGATCTGCTCTGGATCGGGATCGATGAACAGGCTCACCCGAATATTTTCAGATTGCAACTGGGTGATTGCCGCTTTGATTTGCGTGAAATAGCGCACCACATCGAGCCCGCCTTCTGTAGTCACTTCGGCGCGCCGTTCCGGTACCAGACACACATCCTGCGGCTTGATGCGACAAGCGAAATCGACCATCTCGCTGGTGACTGCGGATTCGAGATTCATCCGGGTCAGAAGTTGCGGCCGGATCGCTATCACATCGGCATCTTTGATGTGACGGCGATCCTCTCGCAAGTGCAGCGTGATGACATCGGCACCGGCCTCTTCGGCCAGCAATGCAGCGCGGATCGGGTCCGGATAAACCGTGCCGCGCGCGTTGCGCAAGGTTGCTACATGATCGATATTGACGCCTAAATCGATGATTTGACCGGTCGGTTGCAGGAAGCTCATTAGGATGGTGGGGTGATGACGATGGTTGATTTATAACTGCATCAAATCTATCAGAATTTGACGCGTATTGAGCGGCGCACCGCCCAGATGATGCGCCAGCAATGCGCGCATCAGGAATTTGCTCTGGATTTGGGTGGTTGCATCCGCGTAGTTGCCGCGTTCCATATCCAGCAAAGTCTGTCCACTGACACGCGGCCAGGGATCGGCTGGGCGCGCCAGACGCGCGCCACGTTCCGGATCGACCACATATATTGCATCGGCTGTCACGACATCGCGCGTGGCGGTGCACAGCGTCAGATCGGCAGCCACCCCGGTCTCTTTCAGCAGCGCACGCTCGAAGCGGCGCAATACGATCGGAGCTGCTTCGCCATGTGCCAATTGGTTCAGCGTCGAGACGTAGTGATTGAACAAAGCCGGATGCGGATCATCGCGGGCCAGCAGCTTGACCAGCAATTCATTCAGATAAAAACCGCACAACAGCGCGGATTTCTCCAGCGGCAGCAAGCCGCCCACCCATTCAGCGCCAATCAGGGTGCGGATTTCGGCCTTGCCGCTCCAGCCCGCAGATAATGGCTGGAACGTCTGCAGCACGCCGCGCAGAGCGGAATGCGGGCGCTTGGCACCTTTCGCAACCAGCGCCACGCGGCCATGATCACGCGAAAAAAAATCGATGATCAGGCTGCTTTCCTTGTACGGATAACTGTGCAGCACGAAACCGGGCTGGGCAAGAATGCGGTGGTTTTTTTCCAGAGACTGCGGCCGTTTTAAATTGAGCGGCTGTACCGCAACCACACCAAAGGGACTGTCAGCGCGCTTGGCCCGCGGTCCGCGCCTGACGGCGGGTTGGTTGGCGTCCGGCATCCCATTCCCTGCGCAGCCCGTCTGCAGCACGGATGCGGCAGCATCTAACGGTTGCATGAGTTCAGCGCCAGTCACATCCATCGGGTGTATGACCTCACTCGTAACCGTAGGCGCGCAATCCGGCTTCGTTATCGGCCCAGCCGGATTTGACCTTGACCCAGATTTCGAGATAGACCGGGCCGCCGAAGAGTTTTTCCATGTCAAGCCGCGACTGGGTCGAAATATCTTTCAGGCGCGCCCCTTTTTGACCGATAACCATAGATTTATGCGTATCGCGCTCCACCAGGATGGCAGCAAAAATGCGCCGCAGATCGCCTTCCTGCTCAAATTTCTCAATCAGCACCGTGCTGGTATACGGCAACTCATCACCGACAAACCGGAACAGTTTTTCCCGCACGATCTCGGCAGCAAGAAATTTTTCGCTGCGGTCGGTGATGTCGTCTGCACCGAACACAGGCTTATTTTCCGGCAGGAAGCGCTTGGTTTCGCCTTGCAGATTATCCAGTTGGAAGCGCAGTTTGGCCGACACCGGCACTACCGCGGAAAAGTCGTGCAGCGCGGCGATTTTCTGGGCAAACGGCAGCAGCACGGCCTTGTCCTTGATCCGATCAGATTTATTAATGACCAGGATACAGGGCACGTCCTTGGGGATCAGCGCCAGCACTTGGCTATCCGCAGGGCCAAACGTGCCGGCCTCGATGATAAACAGGATCACGTCGGAAGCGGTAAGCGTACCGGTCACCGTGCGATTGAGGGTCTTGTTCAGCGCATTCGAATGACGGGTCTGGAAGCCGGGCGTATCGACGTACACGAATTGCGCATCCTCGACCGTCTGAATGCCGGTGATGCGATGGCGCGTGGTTTGTGCCTTGCGCGATGTAATGCTGACTTTGGCCCCGATCAGGGCATTCATCAAGGTTGATTTCCCCACGTTCGGGCGACCGACAATGGCAATGTATCCACAGCGGAAGTTGGCGGGAGTTGCTGATTCAGTCATGCGTTTTTGGATATCCGTGGCGATAATGAATTATGAGGGAATGGATATGACAACATCATATTACTCTTTATTGCTTTTGCCCTGCCGGGTCCGAATCGTTCCGGACTTCGCTTTTGGCAGTCGAATTTACCGGCACGCCAGGCTGGAGTGTTGCTATTCCGGCCAGTTTCAATTGTGAGGCACGTGGCTTAACCTTTCGCGAAGATGGCTTCAAGGCCACAGCCTTTGCCGACTCCAGCGCCAATTTTGCCGCCGCCTGCTCACCGGCACGCCGGCTTCCGCCAGTGCCGAATACCTGAATAGCGAGTTTGGGTACCAGGCATTCAATCTCAAACTCTTGATTGTGTGCCGCCCCACGTGTTGCGATCACATTGTATTGCGGCAGGGCTATTTTTTTACCTTGCAAAAATTCTTGCAGCAGTGTTTTGGCATCCTTGCCCAGCGTAGCCAGATCAACGGTATCCAGAATCGGGTTGTATAGCGCACAGATGACGTCGCGCGCCACATCAAAACCCGCATCCAGATAAATCGCGCCGAACAGAGCTTCGAGCGTATCGGCCAAGATCGATGGACGCCGGAATCCGCCAGACTTCAACTCTCCTTCTCCCAGACGGAGAAAATGCGGCAAGTCCAGGCTCTGGGCTATCTCGAACAGCGCTTGCTGCTTGACGAGGTTAGCGCGCACGCGCGACAAATCCCCTTCATCAATGTCGGCATAGCGCTTAAACAATAATGAAGCGACTACGCAATTCAGAATTGAGTCGCCCAGGAACTCGATGCGTTCATTGTGCAAGCAACTGTGACTACGATGCGTCAAGGCCTGTTCCAGCAAGGCAATATCCTTGAACGTGTAGCCGATCCGGTTTTGCAATAACTTCAAATCCATTTTGATCCGTAACTCAATCTATCGCTTTGGTCGCAGAAATCTTGGCGGTCGTGCCGGAATATTCAAGCAACAGGCTAGCAGGGCCGAACAGGGGGATTTTTTTCTGGTAGGCAAAGCCCACCACCGTCTCACCGTCGACTTTGGCGATGTCCAGATCCTTGCCGGCTATCGCATCAATATAGCCGGCATTCGCCTGCCGGTCGAAGGCGGCCCGGATTTCAGCTACCGTTGTGCCAGCGTCTTTGGCCGACACGATAGACTTGCGGATTGCGCTATATTCAATCGCGGTTGGCACCACCTTCATCCCCAATACCGCAATGACGGCGACAATCGCCAACACAAAAATCAGCCCTGTCAGAGTAAGCCCCTGCTGCCTGGTTTTTACTGTGATGCGCATATATCCGCTCCCGATTTTGATTTAGTGGAAACTGCCAATTCGTTTGATATCGCCCAGATTCATCCAGACAAAGAATGCTTTTCCGACCACATTCTGATCCGGCACAAAACCCCAGTACCTGCTATCCAAGCTGTTGTCGCGATTGTCGCCCATCATGAAATAATGCCCTTCCGGCACGGTACACGTGAACCCTTCAATATTATAGGAACACAATTCATGCTTCGGAAAGGCATCGGGATTTTGCACGAACGATGGCGCACGCTCATCGTTGAGAATCCGGTGTGCTACTCCAGTCAAATTCTCCGAATATTGCTTGGAATAGCTCAAATGTTCTTCATCCAGATAATCCGGCTGCGATTGGTAACTGACTTCTTCACCGTTCACCGTTAAACGCTTGTTTTTGTACACTATTTTATCGCCAGGCATACCGACCACCCGTTTGATGTAATCCAGCGCCGTATCTTTCGGATATTTGAATACCATCACATCGCCGCGTTGCGGGTCGTTGATGCTGATGATTTTCTTGTTAATGATCGGCAAACGGATTCCGTAAGTGAATTTATTTACCAGAATCAAATCCCCTATCACCAGGGTTGGCACCATCGAACTCGACGGTATCTTGAAAGGCTCATACAAAAATGAGCGCAGAAAAAAAACCATCGCAATGACGGGGAAAAAACTCCCGGAATATTCAATCCAGATCGGTTGCCTGAGAATATTGGATTCCAATGCCGCACGTCCGCTGGCATCGAGTTTGATGCCATCGGCTTGCAACTTGGCGTTGCGCGCATCAAATTCGGCCAAAGCAAGATTGGCAGCAGCACGTCGCTGCCTGGACAAATAAAACTTGTCCAGGAACCAGACTATCCCAGTAAGAATCGTCAGGACAAAGAGAATTAATGCGAAGTTTCCCAAAATGGCTTGCAGGTTCATTTGTCATCCACTTGTAAAATAGCCAGGAACGCTTCTTGCGGAATCTCGACCGAACCGACTTGTTTCATGCGCTTTTTGCCGGCCTTTTGTTTTTCCAGCAACTTGCGCTTGCGGCTGATATCGCCGCCATAACACTTGGCCAGCACATTCTTGCGCAAGGCTTTGACGTTCTCGCGTGAAATGATGTTGGCACCGATGGCAGCCTGGATGGCGACGTCGAACATCTGGCGCGGGATCAGTTCGCGCATCTTTGCAGCCACCGCACGGCCGCGATATAGGCTGTTGGCACGATGCACGATGATCGCCAGCGCATCGACTTTCTCGCTATTGATCAGCATGTCCACCTTGACTACATCGGCTGTACGGTATTCCTTGAACTCGTAATCCATCGATGCATAGCCGCGCGAAGTCGATTTCAGGCGGTCAAAAAAATCCAGCACGATTTCCGCCATCGGCATTTCATAGGTCAATTTGACCTGCTTGCCGTGGTAATTCATGTCGATCTGAATGCCGCGCTTCTGGGTACACAGCGTAATCACCGAGCCGACATATTCCTGCGGCATGTACAGGTTGACGGTGACGATGGGTTCGCGAATCTCTTCAATTTTCGAGGGATCGGGCATCTTGGATGGATTATCGACCATCAAAATGCTGCCATCGCGCAACACGACCTCGTAAATCACGGTCGGCGCGGTGGTAATCAGATCCATATCAAATTCGCGTTCCAGTCGCTCCTGCACGATTTCCATGTGCAGCAAGCCCAGAAAACCGCAGCGGAAGCCGAAGCCGAGCGCCTGCGACACTTCCGGCTCATACTGCAGCGCAGCATCGTTGAGCTTCAGTTTCTCCAGGGAGTCGCGCAACGCATCGTACTGGTTCGCTTCGACCGGAAACAGACCGGCAAAAACTTGCGGCTGAACTTCCTTGAAGCCGGGCAGCGCTTCTGCCGCCGGTTTGCTAAGCAAGGTCACGGTGTCGCCAACCTTGGCCGACTTCAGTTCCTTGATACCGGCGATGATGAAGCCAACCTGCCCTGCCGACAAGGCAGTCCTGGACACGGATTTCGGGGTAAACACACCCACGCTCTCGACCATATGCTGCGCGCCGGTAGCCATGAACAGAATCTTGTCCTTGGGGCGGATGGTGCCGTTCTTGACGCGCACCAGCATCACCACGCCGACATAATTATCGAACCATGAATCGACGATCAAGGCCTGCAGCGGCGCATCCGGATCCCCTTGCGGCGGCGGCACCTTGACAATCAGCGACTCCAGCACATCCTGCACGCCGAGGCCGGTCTTGGCCGAACAATGAACCGCATCGGTGGCATCGATGCCGATGACTTCTTCGATTTCTGCAATCGCATTTTCCGGGTCGGCGGAGGGCAAATCGATCTTGTTCAAGACCGGTACCACCTCCACGCCCAAATCAATCGCGGTGTAACAGTTGGCAACGGTTTGCGCCTCCACCCCTTGCGAGGCATCAACCACCAGCAATGCGCCCTCGCAAGCGGATAAGGAACGGCTGACCTCATAACTGAAATCGACGTGACCAGGGGTGTCGATCAGGTTCAGATTGTAAATTTGGCCGTCGCGTGCCTTATAGCTCAACGCTGCGGTTTGGGCCTTGATGGTGATGCCGCGCTCGCGCTCGATATCCATGGAATCAAGCACTTGCGCTTCCATTTCACGATCGGACAAGCCGCCGCAAAGTTGGATGATACGATCAGCTAGCGTCGATTTGCCGTGATCGATATGAGCGATGATGGAAAAATTGCGGATATTATTCATTGAGCCAAACACGGTTACAAAAAAAGCGCTCTAGGCCGGGCAATCTCCCAGGCGAGCGCCTTGTTGCTGAAGGTTATTCGAAGCCGGCATTTTACCGGATTTTAGAGTGGAATACCCGTGCAATCGGGACCATCGAGGGCCAGGCTATCTTAGGGAGCCTGTCGGATCTGCGAAAAATGCACCCACCGAGTCAATCTGACTCAGCTGTTCGACTCCAGGACATTCTTCAAAAAAATCTTTGAGAATAAATTTTATATGGGGGTATGTTAAAAATTATGGTATTTTCCGCAAGAAACAAGAGCAGAATTAAAAATACCTATATATGTATATTATATGGCACAACGTTTCATGGAGACTGTAGATTACGAATGCCCCGGCTGCGCCGCGAGAAATATGCGTACCTTCTCCACATCCAGATGGTAGTGACATAACTGCACCGCAGTCGCACCGTCACGACATCCGACCAGCACCGGCACTAATTCGTCGTACAGAGCAAGCAAAGCTTCGTCCCTATCAACATCTAGGACATCCACTTCAAATACAGATAGCGCACGCAAAGCTTCCAGTGCTTGCAACATGTCATCGCACAGATGGCAATACAGTCGGGAGTAAAGCGTAAACTTAACCATATCCGAACCAAAGAAATGTAATCAAAACAAAGGACTGCAAGCCGGATCAGCTTGCAGTCCCTGCAAACGGCGGCCGATTTATTGGCTGTTTGGCTTTAGCGGGACAAACTGCGAAGAATCCCCGCGACGCACCAGTAATACCACCATTTTTTTCTGCCCAGTTTTAGCGACCAATGCGTTGAATTCCTTGGCATCTTTGACATCGGTATTATTAAATTGCAAAATCAGGTCGCCTGGGCGCAGCCCGGCACGGGCAGCAGATCCGTCAGCAGATTCAACCATTACACCAATGCTGACTTTGAGTTCCTTCTTTTGAGCAGCTGTCAGGTCATTGACCACCAGGCCCAAGGCATTCGCCACTGCATCCGGCTTGACTTTCTTATCCATTTTCTGCGCAATCTTCTCGGGCTCCATTTCCGTGATTACCAGAGCCAGTTCGCGGCTAGCGCCTTTGCGCCAGACCGTCAACGACGTACGGGTGCCCGGCTTAGTATTACCAACCAGGCGCGGCAAATCGGAAAGTCGCTCAATCACAATGCCGTTATATTTAAGAATAATATCGCCGGCCTGCACCCCCCCTTTTTCTGCAGGACTTCCCGTCTCGACCTGCTGCACCAGGGCGCCCTGCGCCTTAGGCATGCCAAGCGACTCTGCGACATCCTTGGTGACTTCACCGATCTGCACTCCGATACGGCCACGTATAACCTTGCCTGAAGCCTTTAATTGTTCAGAAACGCGAATCGCCTCATCTATCGGGATGGCGAACGAAATTCCCATATAACCGCCGGAACGGCTGTAGATTTGGGAGTTGATACCAATTACATCGCCTCGCATATTGATCAAAGGGCCACCCGAGTTACCTGGATTGACTGCGACATCAGTCTGAATCAAAGGCAAATAATCCCCTGTCTCACGCGCTTTGGCAGAAATGATGCCGGCAGTCACGGTATTGTCCAGATCGAAGGGCGAACCGATTGCAATAACCCACTCGCCGACCCGGATTTTATTGGAGTCGCCTATTGTCAAGTGCGGTAAATTACTTCCTTCGATCTTGACCAAAGCGACATCGGTGCGCTTATCGGCGCCAATGATTTTCGCCTTGAATTCCCGCTTGTCAGTCAATTTGACATAAACTTCATCCGCACCATCGACAACATGCGCATTGGTCATTACATAACCATCTGCGGACAGGATAAATCCTGAGCCAACGCCACGCGGCGCTTCCTCGTCTTGCTGCGGCGGAGCTTGTCTCCTGTCAGGCTGGGCACGATCTGGTTGCGGCGGTATCGGAATGCCGAAATAGCGACGGAAAAATTCCTGCATTTCCTGCTCGTCATTGCCGGGCGTAGCAGGTGCGTCCTTCATTTTCACCGTCGTACGTATATTTACGACTGCAGGGCCGGTTCTTTCCACTAGTTCGGCGAAATCCGGCAAACCAGTAACAGAAGCAGCGATCGCGCTACCACCTAAGCCGAGTACTGCGGGCGAAAACAACAAACTCATCACACTCAACATGATCACAGAAAACGTCTTGCTAATTGGAATAGGTATTTTCATATCGCTATTTGGGTTTATATTCAATGGAGTTAGCCAGTTGCATAACCGATTTGGCAGGCACTTCACCAACGACGGTAAGCCAAAAATCGCCTTGTCGCTTGCCCAGAATGTTCATCGCACCCTGCTGACGCGCACCCTCCGTACGGCTCTGTGTACTTGGTTCGATAAAGACCGAAATCGCAGCGAGACCATCAGAAAATACAATTTGTGCAATCTCACGTTGAGCAACAGCTAGTTTGGTCGCATGTTCGCCGGCAGCAGCGGGATTGTCTGAAACCAAGCGCTTGATTTCACGAATCTTCTTGAAGCCGGGCGGCACCCATTTGACTTCCCACTCAGTAATACTGACGAGTTTCATGGCAGCATTCTCTAACCGCCAATCTGAAACATTTCCAAAACTGGATTTAACGCGATTCCGATCAATTCTACCAATTTCAATCTGAGTAAAAAAAATTTGCTCGATCACTTCATTTTTCTGATCCAAAGTTTGTGCGCGCAGTAGCAAGCCCGTGGCTTTCTCGACACACAGCCTGTAACCGTAACGCAAGTCATCCTTCGGTTCCAGTAGAATGGACCGGCAGGAAAATCCCGCTACCCGACCCTCACCGCTGTTCCTGAAATTGTAATAAATTGCGACATCATTTGGATGCGCCGAGAAAATTGCAGGAAAAACATCCTGTGTCACACGTTTTTCAATCAGAAGCGTTTTTTCTTCCGGTATATAACCGGTTACTTCCTCATTACGACGTATGTATTCACGCAAATTGCCGTCGAGTATTTCGAGTTTTTCAATCTCGTTTTTCCCTTCCAGCAAATGCGTAATGCGCGAAGTCCGCATTTGATTGGCCTGCTGATAAACGAATGTGCCGGAGTAATTATATTTTTGCGCAGCTGCCTGCATCCTCTTGAACATTGCTTGCTCTTGAAAATCTTCGGACGAACCGCTATTGCCTGCCCGCGCAGAAAATGTACAAAAAATAAAAAAAAGACCAACAAATCTCAAACCGACTAATGCTATCCGCATATTTTAGTTACTTTGCACTTTCGGTTGTAAAGGATGCCGGGCTTGCATACTGTGCATTACTATAGCCAGAACGGGAAAAGCGTTGATGCGCAAAAAGATATTCGTCCATATTGGAGTCGCGCAACATCACATTAGAAGAACCTATATCAGCCACACTCGCAATATTGTCTTTGATGGCAGCACCCGCTTTGAGTTTGATGTTGCCATTTTCAACCGCAGCCATCACAGCCGAACTGGACGACGCCATATGAGAATCATCAGCACGCCAGCCATTGAATGCGACCATCAACGGAGGCGCAGCGAAGAAGGCAACCGCTGCGGCAGTTGCGGCAACTGCCATTCCGGGTTTGAAAAAATGCCTCATTACCCCACCGAATGCTGGCCCCGTCTGCTCAGCCGTCAACCGATCAAAATCATTGAGCGACCTTTTAGCGCGGTCGCTCGTTCGCAAAGGAGAAAATACGACCGGCTCTGCGTCCAGCAAGGCTGCCATCCGCGCCCGTGCCTGGGGCCGCATTTCGCAGGCCAGATCCTCCGACCGCAACACATCGCCTATACGGTGATAAACATCCCAAGCTTCGCGCTGCTCCGGAACACGAAGAGCGGCTAACACGGCAGCGATCTCTTTATCTGCCAATTCAGCATCCGCGAAAGCCGAGATGTGTTCCTGAGTCATTTTTTTCATGTTCATAAGTCACCTTGCCGTAGCTTGGTTAACCCCTTAAGTAAAATGGTTATCCCGTTTTTACCAGCGCTTATCAATTGCCGTATCCAGCAATGGTCTTAATTTTTCTGCTATCGCTTCCCGAGCGCGAAATATCCTGCTTCGTACTGTGCCGATAGGACATCCCATCACATCCGCAATTTCGTCATAACTCAAGCCTTCAATCTCACGCAGACTGATCGCTGTACGCAACTCTTCCGGAAGGGCTTCCATCGCCAGATTTACTGTCTGGGCAATTTGCTTGGTAGCCAGCAACGATTCTGGAGTGTTTATATCCCTTAGGTGTTCCCCATCATCAAAAGTTTCCGCTTCCTCTACGTCCGCGTCGGTCGAGGTTGGTGCGCGTCGCCCTTGCGTGACTAAATAATTTTTTGCCGTATTTATACCAATCCGATACAGCCATGTGTAAAAGGCCGAGTCTCCACGAAATTGTGGCAAGGCGCGATAAGCCTTGATAAAAGCCTCTTGCACCACATCCTCTGCTTCTGCCTGATCACGGACGAGACGAGACACAAGCCGCATCAGTTTCCGCTGGTACTTGGAAAACAATAGCTCGAACGCTTTTTTGTCGCCATGCTGAACACGCTCGACAAGTCGTTTATCAATGTCGCGTTCTGTTGTCAATCCCGATTCCCTTGTATTTCGCAACATGCACGCGGCTTAAACTATTGACTATATGCAATGCATTAAGTTCAACTTTTGCGATTGAAAACTTCATGAAATTTCATTATCACCCCGGTTGATCCGTGCAGCAATCCACCTGCAAGCCACCGACAATGATCTGAATAATTGAAGTGAAACACTATCTGACAATATCGGCAAAATAATCAGGCCTCCACTATCAGAACGCAGGCGCAATAACAACAATTTCGGCCATAAAGTCGAGTCTTCCAGCATATTAACGACAAACCAGCCTGCACTGTCAAAATCAACCACTTGCTGCACATCATTGGCCGACGAGTCCAATTCCAATAATCGTATCTGCCCGGACGAGGATATTGCGATCAAATAGAATTTTTGCGCAGAGAAAAATAGAATCCAGCATGAACTTGCCACAACAGAATATGTTAGCGCCAGGAATAGCCGCTCCCAAAAAGACAAAATACCCAAATAATTACAGCCTACCAGACCTGCGATCAAAATGACGCATAGCCAAGCCGCAGTCACCATGGCCAGCAGTAACCGGGATGGGCGCACAACGGCAGTAACCGCTATGGACATGGTTGGAAGGATATGTGAGCGTCCGCCCCCTCACAGGGGGCAGACTGTACTAATTAGGCTCTTCCGAAAATGAGCGTGCCATTCGTACCGCCAAAACCGAAATTGTTTTTGACTGCGTACTGAATTGGCATATCACGTGCTGTGTTCGCGCAATAATCCAGATCACACTCGGGGTCCTGATTGAATATATTGATAGTCGGCGGTGAAACTTGATTATACAAGGCCAACACTGTAAAGACGGATTCCAACCCACCGGCGCCGCCGAGCAAGTGACCGGTCATCGACTTGGTCGAATTAATGATCAGGTTCTTGGCATGCTGACCAAATGCTGCCTTAACCGCATCAGTTTCATTCTTGTCGCCAAGTGGCGTTGATGTGCCGTGCGCATTAAGGTATTGCACTTCATCGACATTAATGCCCGCGTCTTTCAATGCATTCACCATACTCCGACGCGGACCATCCATATTTGGCGCGGTGATGTGATAGGCATCGCCACTCATGCCGAAACCGACGAGCTCTGCATATATCCTGGCGCCTCGCGCTTTCGCGTGCTCATACTCTTCCAGAACCATCACACCGGCACCTTCACCGAGCACAAAGCCGTCACGATCAGTATCCCAGGGCCGAGATGCTGTCTGCGGATCGTCATTACGCGAAGAAAGCGCCCGGGCAGAAGCAAATCCACCAAGTCCGAGCGGCGATATGGTCGACTCTGCGCCGCCCGCGATCATAACATCAGCATCGCCGTATTCAATCATCCGCCCAGCCGCACCAATACTGTGCAAACCGGTTGTACATGCGGAAACCATCGCAAGGTTAGGGCCTTTCAGTCCATACTTGATCGACAAGTGGCCGGAAATCATGTTAATGATGGACGCCGGCACAAAAAACGGAGAAATTCGGCGTGGACCGCGGCTCACATACTCCGTATGCGTTTGTTCGATCATCGGCAGACCACCGATACCCGATCCTACTATTACACCAATGCGCTCCGCATTGGCCTCCGTAACTACCAGACCACTATCTTGCATTGCCTGAATCCCGGCTGCAACGCCAAAATGGATGAATGCATCCATGTGACGCGCTTCCTTACCGGGAATATAATCTTCAATATTGAAGCCCTTCACTTCTCCGGCAAAATGCGTCGAAAAAGGTGTAGCATCAAACTTGGTGATGGTCGCGATACCGGATTTACCTGAGGTCGCCGCACCCCACGCATCGGCAACCGTGTTGCCGATAGGTGAAATACAACCGAGACCAGTTACGACGACACGACGTTCACGTGAGCGGCTCAAACAGTTCTCCAGAAGTCAATCAAAGTAATTTAAGCAGCCTTGACGTGGGCTTTAGCATAATCAATTGCCTGCTGCACGGTGGTAATTTTTTCGGCCTGCTCATCCGGAATTTCCATCTCGAACTCATCTTCCAAAGCCATGACAAGCTCAACCGTATCGAGAGAATCCGCACCCAGATCGTCGACAAATGATGACTCGATTTTGATGTCAGCTTCAGCGACACCCAGTTGCTCTGCGACGATTTTTTTTACGCGTTGTTCGATATCAGACATGTATTGCCTCCAGTGTGTTGGTTACAGAAAGTGCGCGCATTTTATCAGGTTTGCGACGCATAAAATGAAATTCAGCTTCTTCGTTTAAATTTAACTTTAAAACAAATAACTTCCATCAATTACAAATTACCCCATATACATCCCACCATTAACATGCAAAGTGGTACCGGTGACATAGCTTGCCTGAGGCGAAGCAAGAAATACTGCCGCGGCAGCAATATCCTCGGGCAAACCAAAGCGATTTAATGGTATTTGACTTAATAATGCTGCTATTTGCTGCTCATTTAATGACTTCGTCATGTCCGTATCAATGAACCCGGGAGCAATACAATTGACAGTAATATTGCGACTGCCGATTTCCCTCGCCAGCGCGCGACTCATTCCTGCCACGCCGGCTTTTGCCGCAGCATAATTCATCTGCCCAGGATTACCCGTCGATCCGACTACGGAAGTAATATTAATAATGCGCCCGTTTTTTGCTTTCATCATGCCGCGCAGTACAGCGCGGGAAAGGCGAGCCACCGCTGTCAAATTGGTCGCAATGACCGCATCCCATTCTTCGTCTTTCATACGCAAAGCAAGCTGATCCTGAGTAATGCCGGCGTTATTGACAAGAATCGACAGCCCATCGTAACTTTTCTGTATATGATCAACCAAGGCATTGCACCCCACCGCATCATTCACATCAAGCACCACTCCCTTGCTGGTACCGGCACCAGAAGCAGCAAGATAATCGGTAATTGCACTCGCTCCAGTTTCGGAGGTCGCGGTACCGATAACTACCGCACCCTGCCGAGCAAATTCGAGTGCAATCGCACGGCCAATCCCGCGTGAAGCACCGGTGACCAGAGCCACTTGATTTTTTAAAGTCTGCATCGTCACTTCAGTAGCTCCAAAATTCTGTCCAGCGATGCCTGATCAGTGATTGCCTCTGCCGCCAAATTAGCATCGATACGTTTCGTCAACCCTGTCAATACCTTGCCCGGCCCGCATTCCACGACATGCGTAACATTTTCTGCCGTAAGCTTTTGAATTGTTTCGACCCATCTGACCGGATTGGCTGCTTGTCGCACCAAGGCATCCTTGATTCTCGATGGGTCGCTTTCGATTGCCACATCGACGTTATTAATCACAGCGATCTGTGGCACGGAAAAAAACAGGTCTGCCACAAAGTCACCCAAACGGTCCGATGCCGGCTTCATTAAAGAGGAATGGAATGGGGCAGACACAGCAAGCGGCAAAGCACGCTTTGCCCCCTTTGCCTTGGCTGCGTCACAAGCCCGCGCGATAGCATTTTTGTGGCCGGCAATCACTACTTGCGCAGGCGCATTGAAATTGACTGCTTCCACAACCTCGCCTTGCGCAGACGAAGCGCATACTTCAAGCACTTCATCATCTGACAAACCGAGAATTGCTGCCATGCCGCCCTGCCCCACTGGCACCGCTTCTTGCATTGCCTGAGCGCGAAAGCGAACCAAACGCACTGCATCATGAAAGGGTATGACGCCGGAAGCAACCAGAGCCGAATACTCACCAAGACTGTGCCCGGCAACAAGTGACGGTATCGCACCACCAGCGGCAATCCATGCCCGATAAAACGCTACTGCAGCAGTCAACATTACCGGCTGGGTATTCGTCGTCAAATCCAGCTCTTCTTTCGGACCTTCTCCAATAAGGCGGGCAAGATCAAACTGTAATGCGTCTGATGCCTCAGCAACGGTTTGCTGCACGACTGAGTTACCGGCGAAACCATTTAACATCCCAATGCTTTGAGAACCCTGACCCGGAAATACGAATGCGAATTTTTTCATGCTTGTTATCGGTAATAGATCGTTTACATCTGTGCGAGCACCGCACCCCAAGTGAAACCACCACCTACGCCTTCCATCATCACGGTTTGCCCAGGCTTGATACGTCCATCACGCATGCCAACATCCAGCGCCATTGGAATCGATGCAGCAGATGTATTGCCATGCTGATCTACCGTGACAATCACCTTTTCCATTGGCAAACCGAGCTTCCTGGCTGTGCCCCGCATTATCCGGATATTGGCTTGATGTGGAACCAGCCAATCAACATCTGATGAATTTAGTCCGGCCTTCTCAAGCACCTCATGTGCGACCTTGTCCAATACGGTTATCGCCAACTTGAATACTGCTTGTCCATCCATATACAGAAAAGCGCTGCCTTCCAGGACCCCGCCGCTGACATTGCCTGAGACGCAGAGAATGTCGGCATGCCGTCCATCCGCATGCAATTTACTGGCCAAAATCCCTGGGTGTTCTGAAGATGACAAAATAGCGGCACCAGCACCGTCGCCAAACAATACACAAGTTCCCCGATCGTCAAAATTAAGTATGCGGGAAAAAACCTCGGCGCCGATTACGAGTACGTTCTTGTGTGCGCCAGACTTAATGAAACTGTCGGCAATAGAAACGGCATAGATAAATCCGCTGCATACCGCTTGCACGTCCACTGCGGCGCAATCATTGGTAATGCCAAGCTTGCGCTGCACTACAGTCGCGGTGCTGGGGAAGCCGCCGAGATGATCTGGCGTTGACGTGGCAAGAATAATCAAGTCAATGTCATTTGCCAGCAGTCCAGCCATCTGTAGCGCATTTTTTGCGGCTTCGACAGCAAGATCGCTGGATTGCGTACCCGGATCGGCATAGTGACGAGCAGAAATACCACTGCGCGAAACAATCCATTCATCCGACGTTTCGATCCCTTTTTCAGCCAATCGCTTGGCGAGATCCTGATTGGTTACACGATTTTTAGGCAGATAACTGCCTGTGCCGATAATTTTGCTATAGAGAGTCATGCCGTTTTATGTTCATTATTACTTGCTTGATTCGCCGGTTGAATTGTATCCGGGCCCGGCAAGGTTGCGCTGACTGTAGTCGGCATCAAGTCTTCAATCGTCCGCGAAATTCGGGACAAGACATCATACTTGGCAGCGTCAAAAGCACGTTTGATTGCCCATTCGAACGAATAAGCATCTGCACCGCCATGGCTCTTGAATACCAGACCGCGCAAACCTAATAAACTGGCACCATTGTAGCGGGAAGGATTCATCCTCGCGGAAAAAGATTTAATCGCCTTCTGTGCCAGCAACGCACCCAAAATACTCAAAAAACTGCTCTTGAATTCTGCTGTCAACCCTGACTTAACCAGACGCCCCATACCTTCAGCCGCCTTCAATGTTACGTTACCGACGAAGCCGTCGCAAACAACAATATCCGTGGTGCCTTCAAAAATATCATTACCTTCAACGTTGCCATAGAAATTAAGTACCCCCCTAGCACTATCGGCGCGAAGTAAATCGCCTGTCTGCTTGACGACATCGTTCCCCTTGATTGCTTCTTCGCCGACGTTCAGCAAGCCGATTGTCGGTTTTTGCTTGCCTTCAATCGCAGAGACCAGTGCAGAACCCATGATGGCAAACTGATGCAGATGCTGCGGCTTGCAATCCACGTTCGCGCCGAGATCCAGCATGTAGGTCGGACCGTTTTTCTGATTCGGAAGAATGCCGCAGATGGCTGGACGTTCAATGCCCGCAATCGTTTTTAACACATACCGCGATACCGCCATGAGCGCACCTGTATTACCCGCCGATACGCAGGCCTGAACACTACCGTTCTTCACCAAGCCAATGGCTACACGCATAGAAGAATCCTTCTTGCGACGCAAGGCAACTTCTACCGGATCGTCCATCGTGACGACTTCGGATGCATGCGTTACGGATAGACGCGGATGCCCTGCAGCTTTATGCCTCACTAGCTCCGCGCGTATTACGTTTTCCAGGCCAACCAATACCAACTCGGCATCAGATTCACGGTTGAGAAATGCAATAGCAGCCGGTACAGTAACTGACGGGCCATGATCGCCGCCCATACAGTCAATAGAAATTTTAATTGTCATTGTTTTGATTCAGTGCCTTACCAAGCCACGCATTATGAGGCAGAATCAGCGCGATTCAAAATGATGAAACCATTAATTTTAGACGTTAAAAAACGGCGCCAAGTCAAAAACTCGTCACGCCGTTCTTAATCCGGAACTGCGATTACTCGTCGTTCTTTGTCTTCAGCACTTTACGGCCACGATAGTAGCCATTAGGGCTGATATGGTGACGCAAGTGCGTTTCGCCAGTGGTTGGCTCGATACCCAATTGTGGCGCAACCAGGAAATCGTGCGAACGGTGCATGCCGCGCTTCGACGGGGATTTTTTATTTTGCTGAACTGCCATGATAACTCCTAATACTCAAGTTCTAAAATATAAACACATCCAGCTTGCAAACAATCGGGCAAACCGAAATCTTTTCTGAAAATCAATTTAAAGACTAGTTTAAACGCTTCAATACATCAAATGGCGAGCTTTTTTTAGCTCGACTCAAGACATCTATCGCTGCTACGTCAGGACACACTTCATGCTTGATAGAAAGAGGTATCGCCAACAACGCCTCGTCTTCAATCAGAGCCACAATATCCAGCGCCTTTGATCCGACGATAACATCAATAGCATCATCATCCAGCATCGCTTCAATTTCATCCGCATGCACATCATCTTTCGCCAAAATCAAAATCGATTCGGATGCAATATTAAATGCACAAGAAGTCAAACAGCGCTGACACAGCAGTGATATCGATCCGGACACAGTCAGCGTCAGCTGAGCAAATCCCAAACCACTATTACCACCCTCAATCGACCAGGACAGAACCGCTGATTTATCAACACATTCACCCGAAAGCCGTGCCGAATCTGCGACAGCAATCTGCCCTTGACGGCGTTCTTTCAGCCGGCAAAATTCGTAGGCGTCGATTACAAAAGCATTCATTGGCAAAGTTGAACCCGGAAAACCTGCGATAATAACAGTGTTTTCGATCATTCGTCAAAGTGTTAGCGCGCTTTTATTGAAGTATATCCATATCCAGTACATATTATGTCACTCACATCGACTTCCAAGCTGCCGCCCCGCCTAATTCTTGCTTCAAGTTCGCGCTACAGACATGAATTGCTGAGCCGGTTACAACTATCGTTCGAGGTATTGATTCCCGATATCGATGAAACCCCGCATGCCGGCGAAAGACCGACTATGACCGCGCTGCGCCTGGCGCGCGCAAAAGCACAAGCAGTCGCAATGTTGAAGCCGGGCACGCTGGTGATAGGCTCGGATCAGGTCGCCACACTCGACGACATGCAGATCGGCAAGCCAGGAAACCATGAAAACGCATTGCTGCAATTACAAAAAATGCGCGGCCGGCGCGTAATTTTCCATACCGCCTTATGTTTATGGGATGGTCGCCAGAACACGCCCGAAAAGCAAGTGCAAATCGAAAATATCCAGACTTTTGTCACCTTTCGCGACTTGCCGGACAATGAATTGAGTGCCTATTTGCATATTGAGCAGCCATACGACTGCGCCGGCAGCGCAAAAAACGAAGGATTGGGAATTACGATCATTGAAAAAATCGAGAGCACCGATCCCACTGCCTTGACTGGCCTGCCGCTCATTGCTCTGACCACGATGCTGCGCCGCGCCGGCGTGCCGCTCTACGCTTCCATATAAAATATGTGGAGTATGGTGTTTTATTGACACTTTACCGCACATAAAATATGATATACATAAATATACTCACAATACTATAAATATAACCATGCCAGGCATCCTGTATCTGATTCCCAATACGCTCGGACAGAACGATGGAGAGAGAGGTGAGTTGCTGTCGTGCATTATTCCGCAACAAGTGCAAGCCATCGCCGCCGGTCTCGACTATTTTGTGGCGGAAAATGCCAAATCGACGCGCGCTTTCCTGAAGCTGCTGGCTGCCACACATCCATTGGCAAAACCCTTGCAGGAAATTAGCATCGCCGAATTGAATGTCAATACCCCAACTGAAGCTCTACCGGCACTGCTGGCACCGATTTTGGCCGGCCAGGATGCGGGGCTGATTTCCGAAGCCGGGGTGCCGGCAGTAGCCGACCCAGGCGCCAATCTGGTGCGCTTGGCGCATCAACACGGCATTTTGGTACGACCATTGGTCGGCCCTTCTTCGCTACTGCTGGCAGTCATGGCGAGCGGTCTGAACGGGCAGAGTTTTGCCTTTAACGGGTATCTGCCGACCGATGCCGGATTGCGCACCAAGCGCATCAAGGCGCTTGAAGAGCGCTCGCGGCTGGAGAAACAGACACAGCTTTTTATTGAAACACCGTACCGCAACGGCGCGATGCTGGAAGCTCTAGCGGCAAGCTGCGCGCCGGATACCTTGATCTGCCTTGCCACAGACCTGACTTTGCCGACCGAGTCGATTCGCACCCAGAGCACAGGCAAGTGGCGTCGCGCACTCAGCGCCGGCGAGATGCCTGCCTTTCACAAGAAACCAACGGTATTTCTATTATTGGCGCAATAGCCGGCTCTGCAAGTGCCCCCTCAGGAGGCTGCGCCGGTTATGCTATCACTCCATGCGAAAGCCGATATCTGAAGCTGGCATAAATCAGCAGCGGATAACTGCAGTTTGTGTAGTGTCGGCGACAGCAGCGCACCGGCATCATCAATCCGCTCGACATCCTCGACCAGTTTCAACATGTCGCCGTATTTCCCCGTGCGCAGTAGCAGTGCCTCGCCAATGGCCGGATTAACCGTAATTTTTTGCAGTATCTCTGCCATAGGCATACCAAACAGCGCATCCATCAAGGACATGATGCCGACGGTGAAGCCAATGTCCGCGATGTGCGGCTGCCCCGGATAAAGTTTGGCTGCTATCAACCTAATTTCCTCAGTTAGCCCGTTGCCAGGAGTGGCGGCGGCGTCGCTCTGGCGGGATTTGGAGCGCTTGCGGCAATAATTTTATCGACGATATAGTGCGCCAGCGCCTTCCATCGCTGCACAGACGGCAACTGAGG
>JAUYNR010000065.1 GCA_030698225.1 Oxalobacteraceae bacterium
GGCATTGGTTGAACAGGCCGCCGCCGCCGCCGAAAGCCTGCAGGATCAGGCCGCCTCGCTGGCGCAGGCGGTCAGCGTGTTCAAGCTGGGCAGCGAAACCCAGGCCGTGCTGGGGCTGCGTCTGCGGGCACCGGCGGCAAAAATGCCGGCGCCCGCCCGAGCTGTCCCAAGGCGAACGGCGATCGCGCCCAAGGCCGCAGCCAAGTCCGGCAGCAAGCCGGCCGGCGCGGACGGCGACCAATGGGAAGAGTTTTAAGCTGTTTGAACTCGGCTGACGCCGGATGCGAAAAAGAGAGCCGAAGGCTCCCTTTTTCGTTTCGGCGATCACCACTAGACGCCGGCAGCCAGATAATACAGGATATTGTATTATTCAAACGCCCCTGTTTAATTGCGGCAATACCCTGTTTACCGGCATACTCCACTCAATGTGCATACCGGGTGAGATATAGATGGCCACCGGCGATCAACTGCGGTTTCCAGGCAATGCGTTATTGGGATTCAGCCTTATTGAAAGCCTCGACACCTGCCATGATCTCTGCCTTGGCGTCATCCGGACCTGCCCACCCTTCAATTTTCACCCATTTTCCAGCTTCAAGATCTTTGTAATGCTCGAAGAAATGCTGAATCTGCCGCAAACGCAATTCATTCATATCTTCCGGCTTTTGCCAATGCGAGTAAATCGACAGTATTTTGTCCACCGGCACCGCCAGCACCTTCGCGTCTTCACCGCCGTCATCGGTCATTTTGAGTACGCCAATCGCACGGCAACGCACTACCACACCTGGAATAAGCGGGAATGGTGTAATCACCAATACATCAACCGGGTCGCCATCGCCCGCTATGGTGTTTGGAACATAGCCGTAGTTGCATGGATAGTGCATAGCAGTACCCATGAAACGATCAACAAAGATCGCGCCGGATTCCTTATCCACCTCGTACTTGATCGGATCTGCATTCATCGGAATTTCAATAATAACGTTGAAGTCGTTGGGCAAATTGCGGCCGGCAGGAACTTTATTCAGGCTCATGGTGCTTTCTCAGATGGTTTGGAAATTTGATTGACGAATATTATAGCGGTTTTCAGCAGTGCATCTTGCATTGCAACATAGCAGACTTACACTCCGATTACAGTATGGTGGCTAGCGCGCACAGCCGGTAATGGGTCGCGGCCTGTTCGGTCTGACTCAAGGCATCATGCAGTTGCGCCAATTTCAGATGCACTTCCCGCACCGAGGTAGCGTCGGTTGCATCCGACAGCGCCTGCTCCAGATAACGCTGCGCCTTGCCCCACAATTTTTGCTTCAGGCACAAGGATCCCAGCGTCAGCGCAAGCTCGGCATCGGTTGGATGTTGTTTGATCCAGGCTTCGCAATGTTCAATCTGGGCCAGCAATGCAGATTCGCCTTCGGAAGCGGCGGACTCGCGATATGCGCGCAACAGACGTTCATCCCAATCCGCACTCAATGCTTTCTCTACCACTTTGCGGGCATCATCATGCAATCCGCGGACATTGAATGCGCTGGCAGCACACACGGCAACGAACGGTTTTTGCTGATCTTCGGCCGGTATACTCTTCCACACACGGCGAATGGATTCGACGTCATGACTGCGATTGGACAGTACATCATCGTAGGCCAGTTCGCGCAGACGGCGCGACAATGCAGGGTGCAGTGCTTTGTTCTTATCCAGCAATTGCACCAGGCGCAATACTTCAGGCCAGTTCTTGGCCTGTTGATTGGCCTTCAGCGCCAGGCGTAGCGCATGAATATGCCTGGTACTGCTGGAGTTGAGCTCTCTTACTGCCTCCAGTGCGGCTTCAGATTGATGATCATCGACCAACAATTCGATGGCAGTCATCAGGCGGGCGGTCTTGAGCAACTGATCATGCTGCGTTTTTGATAGCCAGGCATCGCGACGCTCAGGCTGGCGCATCCAATGCGCGGCCCGGGCACCAATCAAGGCTGCCAAGCCTGCGTTATCGGGTAAATCGGCAGCCTGCTTGGCCGATTTTTCAGCGTGACCGAAACGGCCTTCAAATAATGCCTTCAGCGCATCGCGTAGGGCCTGGTTGCCATAACGCTCGCGCCGCACCCGGCGATAGGCAGCAACGCGGCCGGGCATTTTCTGGGTCATGCGAATGGTGCGCAGCAGAAAATACAGCAGCAAGAACAACAGCGCAATCAGAAGCAGAAAAAAATTCAGCGACAAATCAACCCGATACGGCGGATAGAACAGCACCACGTTACCGATATTAAAACGGGCGGCAACAGCGAGCCCAATGGCGATGGCAAACAATACGAGAAGCCTTAGGAAGAAGCGCATAGTATTACCGCTTCTCTTTATAGCTACGCACTGCATCAAGACTATTGGACAGGGTCGGCATCTCGATTGACAGGTTACTGCCTTGCACTTGCTTGAGTAATGCCTGCACTGTCTGCGTTCTTTTGGCGCGGGTATCGAAGTATTTGGCTATCGTGTCCTGCGATGCGATCATGTCGCTGCGAAATGCGGATTCGTTGCGCGACAATAGTGCCAGTCGCGCATTGAGCAAGCGCAGCTTGAGGTTTTCCCTAGCGTAATATGCCTGGGTCGGCGATAGCAATAGCGCCTCAGGAGATTCCACACTGCGTATGCGCACCAGTTGCTGCACGTCACCCCACATCTCGATTGAAACCTTTTGCCATAGATCCTGTAATTTCAGCAGCCATTGCGTACCGTCAGTTTGTTTCGTTGAACTCGCGCTATCGGCCCTGGCCGTTTTGATTTCGTTAGACGCTGCATGATCTGGTTTGGGCGCCGGCGTTAACGGCCGCTCATCCGCCAGCAAGGGCATCGCATCGATTTGTGCAATGGCACTGTCAAGACGCAACGCAATCCCGGTCAAGTCCAAGTCAGGCAGCGATTTCAGCTTTTCGAGATCGCCTGCAATGGCACGGCGTATCTGGATAAATTGCGGCTTGTCCGAATTGGACAATCGCATGTCTGCATTTTGCAGGGCGATCAACGCGCCCGGCACATTGCCAGCCAATTGCAGTTGCTGGCTGGCCGTAGACAGGACTTGTTCGATCTCGGCCAGCGCCCATTCATCGCGTGTTTTGGAAAGATCCTGATACAGTTGTTCCAATGCCAGTTGCTGGCCCTGCGCCTCGATTTGCTTGTTTTCAAGGACATTTACCTTGGCTTGTATTTCTTTCAGGTTATCCAGACCTGTCTTGACCAACAGCCTGGTTTCAGTATTGAGAATGTCGGCACTTCGCAGGCGACGCGCGACTTCTTCGCGCACACTGCCGAGCTCTGCTTTCGAAGTCCACCACTGCGCTGCGAGCAAAAGCAGCAACGCCAGCAACCCCATCGGCATCAGCAATTGCCTCGATTTATGGGTGCCGGGTACAGCGGCAGGTTTGGCTGGCTGAGTGTTTTCCAGCGGATTCAAGGTTTCATTCATGGCTGGATTGTAACGCGGCTAATAGTCGTTCGTCGCCTGAACCGGTCAGGGTAACGTTGTTGAAACGCAAATTTTCGGCAACTGCTGCAATACGGCTATGCGGAACGATCAAGTGTTGTTGTTGTATCTTAACAACACCAGCCATGCCTGCAATCCGTTCAATCATCGCGAGCAGGATGCGCAAGGCTTCGGAGCTGGTGATGATCCAATCGCATTCGGCATCCAGCAAGGTCTGCAACTGCGCTAAAACTGCCGCATTCAGCTGTGGTTTCGTGCGCCTGTAAGCGGCGACCTGGGTGACGCTGGCGCCGCTCTGGCGTAATGCGTCCGCCAATAATTCACGCCCGCTCTCGCCGCGCACGATCAGCACCTGGCTGCCGCGCAAGGCCTCGATATCCAGCACCTCCAGCAAAGTTTGTGAATCGGTGCGCAGCGGGTCGCGCGGGCAATAAATGGTCGCATTGGCATCATTGACGCCATGTTCGGCCAAGGCGGCCCGGCTGCCCTCCCCCACCACTGCGATCGCAACTTCGGCCGGCCACCGCGACAGATGGGAAAACGCGGCATGAATCGCATTCGGACTCACGAATGCGACCATCGAGAACTGCGTCAGATCGGCCAGCATCGCCTGCAGCGCAGTGGTGTCGGGCAGCGGATGAATTTCCAGCAGGGGAAATACAACCGCATTGCGGCCAATCGCCTTCACCTGCTGCGCCAGCCCGGCTGCCTGCGCAATCGGACGGGTAATGACGACCGGCTTGCTCATTCGGCTGCGTCGGGAGTGCATGCGGCCAGTATTCCGGCGGCATCCTGCGCGCTCAGCGCTTCTGCCACTTGGCGGCCAAGGGCTTCCGGCGCATCGGCCGGGCCGAAGGCTTCCGCTGTGGCCATCCGCCGGCCGTCCGGCGTCGCCACCATCGCGCGCAAGCGCATGGTCTCGCCGTCCAGCGTGGCAAACGCCGCCAGTGGAATCTGGCAACTGCCGCCGAACACCCGCGATACCGCGCGCTCGGCCAGCACCGCCTGCGTAGTTGCCGTGTCGGCCAGCGGCGCCAACCAGGCTTTCAGGTCCGCACGTTCAGACTGGATCTCGATTGCCATCGCGCCCTGGCCGGCCGCCGGCAAACTTTGCTCCGGCTCCAGTACGCAACGGATGCGTGAAGCCGCACCGAGCCGCATCAAGCCCGCCGCAGCCAGGATAATCGCCGCGTATTCGCCACGGTCGAGCTTGCCCAGCCGGGTATCGAGATTGCCGCGCAACGGACGTATCACCAGATGCGAGTAGCGGGCAGCGATCAGCGCCTGCCGGCGCAGGCTGCTGGTGCCCACCACCGCACCGTGCGGCAGCGCGTCCAGCGATGCATAATCGTTGGAGACGAAAGCATCGCGCGGGTCCTCGCGCTGCATCACCGCTGCCAGGCAAAAGCCGTCAGGCAGGGTCATCGGCACATCCTTGAGCGAATGCACGGCAAAGTCGGCCCGCCCTTCGCTCATCGCGACTTCCAGCTCCTTGACGAACAAGCCCTTGCCGCCGACCTTGGACAATGCGCGATCCAGAATCTGGTCGCCACGCGTGGTCATTCCGAGAATTTCTATGCTGCACTGCGGATATAATTCGGCTAAACGGGAGCGCACATGCTCAGCCTGCCACATGGCAAGACGGCTTTCGCGCGATGCGATGATCAACTTGGAGGGGTGGGATACTTTCAACACAGGCTCTTTCGATGGTTTATTTTTTACGATTATTTCAAGTTAACCGGCCTGGATAAATGCTTAAAATCCATGCCATTGTGCAAACGCTACAGAACAAACGATTCGCGGCAATCTTATCACGCGACCACTATCCAACCATGGCTCAAGGCCATTTCCATTACCAGATCAAGACTGATTGCATTCGTTCATCATGGCTAAAAAACCCACCAGTACCAGGCAGTCCACCAGCAAACCGAACGTCGACAAGGATGCTCCGCTCAAGGATGACATACGATTGCTGGGTCGCCTGCTGGGCGATGTGCTGCGCGACCAGGAAGGCGATGCTGTCTACGATGTGGTGGAAACCATACGCCAGACCGCGGTGCGCTTTCGCCGCGACGCAGAAACCCAGTCCGGCACCGAGCTTGACAAGCTGCTCAAGAAACTGACCCGCGACCAGACCATCACGGTGGTGCGCGCCTTCTCCTACTTCTCGCATCTGGCCAATATCGCCGAAGACCAGCATCACAACCGGCGCCGCCGCGCGCATTTGCTGGCCGGTTCCGCTCCGCAACAGGGCAGCGTCGCGTTTGCACTATCGAAGCTGGACGATGCCGGCGTATCCGGCGACACCATTCGCAGTTTCTTCAAGCAGGCACTGATTTCCCCGGTGTTGACCGCGCATCCGACCGAAGTGCAGCGCAAAAGCATCCTGGATGCGGAACGGGAAATTGCCCGCCTGCTGGCAGAGCGCGACCGTCCGCTGACGCAGAAGGAACTGGCCGACAACACCGGACTGCTGCATGCGCGCGTCGTCACGCTATGGCAAACCCGCATGCTGCGCTACTCCAAGCTGACCGTGGCGGACGAGATCGAAAATGCGCTGTCCTACTACCGCATCACCTTCCTGCGCGAACTGCCCGGCTTGTATAACGACATCGAGACCGAAATCGCCACCCAGTTTCCGTCCAGGACCAGCCCGTCCGACACTCCGGCCTATCTGCAGATGGGCAGCTGGATCGGCGGCGACCGGGATGGCAATCCGAACGTCAATGCAGACACCATGCTGCATGCGCTGGGACGCCAATCGACCACCATCATCGAATTTTACTTGAGCGAAGTCCATCTGCTCGGGGCTGAGCTCTCCAGTTCCACGCTGCTGGTCGAGGTCTCGCCGCAACTGCAAGCACTGGCCGATGCCTCGCCCGACACATCGGCCCACCGCATCGATGAGCCCTACCGGCGCGCACTGGTCGGCGTGTATGCACGGCTGGCTGCAACCGCACGCGCGCTGGGCGTGGTCAACATCCTGCGCCATGAAATCGGTCACGCGGCGCCGTATGCGGCGGCCACCGAACTCACTCGCGACCTCGACATTGTGGCCGACTCGCTCAGATCGCATCATGGCGCGGCCTTGATCAAGCCACGCCTGTCGGCCCTGAAGCGCGCCACTGAAATCTTCGGCTTTCACCTGGCAACGCTGGATATGCGCCAAAGTTCGGACGTGCATGAACGCGTGCTGGCCGAACTGTTCGCCCGCTCCGGTGTGGAAGCGGATTACGCCGCACTGAGCGAAGAACAGAAGATCGCCTTGCTGCGCCATGAGTTCAATCAGCCGCGCCTGATGTATTCGCCCTACATAGAATATTCGGACCAGACCAATTCGGAACTGTCGGTGCTGCGCGCGGCGCGCGCGATTCGCCACCGCTTCGGTGACCGCGCGATCCGCAACTACATCATCTCGCATACCGAAACCGTGTCCGACCTGCTCGAAGTGCTGCTGCTGCAAAAGGAAACCGGCCTGCTGCATTCGCAATCGGACTCCGGCGCGCTGCCGGCAGGAGAAGCCAGGCACGACCTGATGGTGATCCCGCTGTTTGAAACCATCCCCGATCTGCGCCGCGCTGCCGCCATCATGCAGGAATTGATGGCGCTGCCGGAAGTTTCCCGGCAACTGGCGCAGCAAGGCCAACTGCAGGAAGTAATGCTGGGTTACTCGGACTCCAACAAGGATGGCGGCTTTCTGACGTCCAACTGGGAACTGTACAAAGCCGAAATCGCACTGGTCAAGGTATTCGATCACGCCGGCGTCACGCTGCGCCTGTTCCATGGCCGCGGCGGCACGGTGGGGCGCGGCGGCGGCTCCAGCTATGAAGCGATCCTGGCGCAACCGCATGGCACCGTCAACGGCCAGATCCGCTTGACGGAACAAGGCGAGATCATCGCCTCCAAGTTCTCGAATGCCGAAATCGGCCGCCGCAACCTGGAGCTGCTGGTGGCTGCCACGCTGGAAGCCAGCCTGACGCCGGCGGTATCGGACGCGCGCCAGACCAGGAAGCTGCATGAATTCGAGCGCGTGATGGGCGAACTGTCCGACCGCGCCTATGCCGCCTACCGCAACCTGGTATACGAAACGCCGGGCTTCACCGATTATTTTTTCTCGGCCACACCGATTGCGGAAATTGCCGAGCTCAACATCGGCTCGCGCCCTGCCTCGCGCAAATCGACCCGCCGCATCGAAGACTTGCGGGCAATTCCGTGGGGCTTCTCCTGGGGCCAGTGCCGCCTGCTGCTGCCGGGCTGGTATGGCTTCGGCAGCGCGGTATCGGAATGGATCACCAACGGCGACGAAAAAGCGCAAGCCAAGAAGGTCGCCACCCTGCGCGCGATGTTTCGCGAATGGCCGTTCTTTGCCACCCTGCTGTCGAATATGGACATGGTGCTGGCCAAGACCGATCTCGCGGTCGGCTCCCGCTACGCCGGACTGGTGGCTGACAAAAAGCTGCGCACCAGCGTCTTCAAGCGGATTGTGGCGGAGCACGAGCGCACCACCCAGTGCCTGGAAACCATCACTGGCGCCAGCGAGCGGCTGTCGGGCAATCCGTCGCTGGCGCGCTCGATCCAGAACCGCTTCGCTTACCTCGATCCGCTCAATCACCTGCAGGTCGAACTCATCAAGCGGCACCGCGCCGCAGCGGCCGATCCGAACAAGATCGACGAGCGGGTCCATCGCGGCATCCACTTGTCGATCAACGGGATTGCGGCAGGCTTGCGCAATACCGGTTGATTCGACCGGTTGCGCTGACAGCAGGAAAAAAGAGGCGCATTCAATTGCCCCTCTTTTTTCCTGGCGCGCATAATGCGGGCCAGGCTGGTACGGACGGTGGTGATTATCACCGGCGCGTTGATGACGCTGATCTTCTTTTAGAAGTAAAGAATATACATAACGCTGTATTTATACTTGATGCACATAAAATATGCGGGAACTAAGCTATTTATTGGCATACTCCATATAAATCAATGAATTCACGGTCACCGCACGATGGCCCTGAGCAGCGGCCATTGGCGCCTTGAAATCGGCAGGCGTTCCGCCACACCGCGCAGTATCACTTGCCAGCAATCCCCGCCTTTGCCCTGCTCATCGCCCTGCAGTCCCGGCAGGCCGACAGCACGTTCCACGCCGCAGATCGCATTGCGCGCCACCAGCGCATTGCGATGGACCCGCACGAAGGTTTGCGCCAACTCTTGCTCCAGCGAAACCAGCGATGCTTCGATCAGATAATCGCGCGCGCCGGTATGCAGGGTCACGTATTTCATTTCCGCTTTCAGGTACAGCACATCATCGATCGGCACCAGCAGCACCCGGCCGCGCTCCTGCACTGAAAAATGCTGGCGCCGGCTCGCATCCTGGTGGACCGCCGCAGCCAACGGCTCGCTGCGGTCGGATGTGTGCGCCGGTTCCCGCTTGAAGCGCCGCAACGCGTCAAGCAGCCGCGCGGCGCGCACCGGCTTCAACAGATAATCGAGCGCCTGCACCTCGAACGCATGCAGCGCGTATTCCTCGTGGGCAGTAATGAAAATGATCGCCGGCACATGGCCGCCGGGCTGACGCCCCAGTTGCGCAGCCAGCTCGATCCCGCTGATGCCGGGCATCTGCACATCCAGCAACAGAATATCGGGCTTGCTGCAGGCAATGCCGGTTAGCGCCTGCGCTGCGTCACCGGCTTGGCCGACGATCAGATGCGGGCATTGCGCCGCGATATCTTCCAGCAGGGTTGCCAATCTTGCGCGCGCCGGTGCTTCGTCATCGGCTATGAACAGGCGTAATTTCATTTTCATGCCGGATTCTTCAGATAAGGAAAGCGCAGATGCACCTCGAATTTTCCATCCGCGACAAAGGTCGATAGCTGTGCCTCGACATCGAACAACAGCGCCAGCCGCTCGCGGATATTGACTAGCGCCATGTTGTTGCCGCTCGCGTTTTGGTCTTGCCCATGATAGGGATTGACGACGACGATCTCGATCCGGTCGATCGAGCGATTCAGGCGCACCGAGATCAGCGACGGCGCGCTTACCGGCTCGACGCCGTAATGCACCGCGTTTTCCAGCAATGGCTGCAGCAGCAGCGCCGGCACTTGCGCGCAGCGCAGCGTCGCGTCGCTGACATTGCCGCGCTCCCAGCGCACCTGCAGCCGTTCGCCCAGGCGTATTTTCTCGATTGACAGGTATTGGTGGCACAGCCGGATCTCGTCTTCCAGGCTGGTCATGTTGCGCGCGTCGCGCATCAGTACGCGAAACAGGTCGGCCAGATCCTCCAGCGCAGTTTCGGCCTGGCGCGGCGCGCTGCGGATCAAGGACAATACCGCGTTCAGGCTGTTGAACAGGAAATGCGGCCGGATGCGGGCCTGCAATGCCTGCAGCCGCGCCTCCACCAGCGCCGGCGAAAAGGCGCGGGTGCGCAGCTCGAAATAATGTTGCAGCACGATGCCGAACATCGCTGCCGCCAGCGCGCCGTCGGCCGCAGTCAGATGGCTAAAGCTGCTGGCGAACCAGTCGAACGCAGACAGAAAACGGATGATGCCGCCTGTTACCAGCGCCGGCGCCAGCATGCACAGGATGCGCTGCAGCCACTGGCGGGCGTGCCGCACCAGCCGAAACCGGCGCATTGCGCACAGCACGAAAAGCGACCACAGGCAAGCCAGCTCAATCACGATCGCCGCTTCGACGAAGTCGATCAAACCCGCCTGCCAGCCGTCATTGCGCACGATGATTGCGACCAGGACCGCCAGATTGACCGCCAGCATCGAGCGAAACACCACGCCGATGTTGCAGCAATCGGGGATCACCGTATCTATTGCGGCACTGGCACCAGGAACCGTAAATAGCGAGATGCTCAAGCGTTCATCCGATGCAGAAAAAAGCCGGTTTTATCCAAAATATACTGCTTTATGTATTTTTAAAGACGCATGCAAACTATGCGGCAATAGCCATATTATTCCACATACTCCGACATTATTTTATTTATACCGGACCGCAGGCCGGGTTCTGTGCGGCGGCCGAAGTTATTTCCGCCTGTTGTGCGCAAGTCCTATTTATAATCGCAGGATTCACCCAGACCCACACTCGGACCCAATTATGACAGCACAACTCTCCAAAAAAAGCGAAGCATGGTCGGCGCGCTTCTCCGAACCGGTATCGGATCTGGTCAAGCGCTACACCGCTTCGGTGTTTTTCGACAAGCGCCTGGCCCTGTTCGATATCGAAGGCTCGCTCGCGCATGCCGAAATGCTGTGCGCCACCGGCATCATCAACCAGGCCGATCATGCTGAAATCCAGCGCGGCATGACGCAGATCCGCGCTGAAATCGACGCCGGCCGGTTCGAATGGCTGCTGGATCTGGAAGACGTCCACCTGAACATCGAAAAACGCTTGACCGAACTGGTCGGCGACGCCGGCAAGCGCCTGCACACCGGACGCTCGCGCAACGACCAGGTCGCCACCGACATCCGCCTGTATCTGCGCAGCGCGATCGACGACATCACCGTACTGCTGCGCGCGTTCCGCCTGGCGCTGCTGGATTTGGCCGAACAGCATGCGGACACCATCATGCCGGGCTTCACCCACATGCAGGTGGCGCAGCCGATCACATTCGGCCACCACATGCTGGCCTATGTCGAAATGTTCAGCCGCGACGCCGAGCGCATGGCCGACTGCCGCAAACGCGTCAACCGGCTGCCGCTCGGTGCGGCCGCGCTGGCCGGCACCACGTTCCCGATCGACCGCGAGCGCGTGGCTAAAACGCTGGGATTCGACGATGTCTGCCGCAATTCGCTCGATGCGGTGTCCGACCGCGATTTCGCAATCGAATTCTGCGCCGCTGCCGCACTGGTGATGACGCATGTCTCGCGGATGTCGGAAGAACTGGTGATCTGGATGAGTCCGCGGGTCGGCTTCATCGATATCGCAGACCGTTTCTGCACCGGCTCGTCGATCATGCCGCAAAAGAAAAACCCCGATGTGCCCGAACTGGCGCGCGGCAAGACCGGACGCGTCAACGGCCACCTGATCAGCCTGCTGACGCTGATGAAAGGCCAGCCGCTGGCCTACAACAAGGACAATCAGGAAGACAAGGAACCGCTGTTCGATACCGTCGATACCTTGACCGACACGCTGCGCATCTTCGCCGACATGGCAACCGGCATCACGGTGAAGGCGGACGCGATGCGCGCTGCCGCGCTGCAAGGCTATGCGACCGCCACCGACCTGGCCGACTATTTGGTCAAGAAGGGTTTGCCGTTTCGCGATGCCCACGAAGCGGTGGCGCGCACAGTGCGCACCTGCGTCGATCGCGGCTGCGATCTGGGCGATCTGAGCCTGGAAGAATTGCGCGGGTTTTCGGCATTGATCGAAGCCGATGTATTCGACGTGCTGACGCTGGAGGGATCGGTCGCTGCCCGCGATCACATCGGCGGCACCGCGCCGAACCAGGTGCGCGCCGCGATCGCACGCATCCGCACCCAACTGGGCTGACCACCGGCCCGAGCCAGGCATCAGTGCGGCCTCGACATGCATCACAAGCAAACATGTCGGGGCGACCCATCCTCAGGCGCCGCGCTTTTCGAACCCGCTCGCTTCCGCTGCACCGGAGCCATCCCGCTACCTGATACCACGTATCCATTGCTGCCGACCAGCCCATGATTTGATGAAAAAAATCGTGGCTAACGCATGACAGCATGAAATATTCAGGACCCCAAATCCATACATCCGATTCCGGATCGAAATATCATATACTGCCCGTGCCATCAAGCAGAGCCTGCGCATCAGCCGTGATAATAAAAAAAATAAAACACAGCAATTCCGTGATTTTTAAAACTGGAGATAAAAAAACCATGCATTTCTTTCTTTCGCTGGCAAGCCGCATTGACAAAATCAATCTGCGCCTCAGCAAAACCCGCCACATCTACGGCGGCAATCCAAGTATCTGTTTTGCGAGAAACACCGCAAGGCTGACCCGCACACAACACTTCAAACCGGGAGCGCTATGAAACCCCTGCTTAAACTGTCCAACGGGATCGACTGGATTAACGAGCGCGTCGGTCACGGCATCATGTGGCTGATTCTGGCCGCGGTGCTGATCAGCGCCGGCAACGCCATCGTGCGCAAGCTGTTTCAGACTAGCTCCAATGCGCTGCTTGAAGTGCAATGGTATTTATTCTCCGCGGTGTTCTTGCTCGGTGCCGGTTATGCGTTTCTGAAAAATGTCCATGTGCGCATCGATTTCATATCAAACCACCTGTCGGCGCGAACCCGGTCGTGGATCGACATCGTCGGCATCGTCGTGTTTCTCACCCCCTTGTGCTGGCTGATGATCGATTTGTCCTGGCCGCTCCTGGTCAACGCATGGCAAAGCGGCGAGATGTCGCAAAACGCCGGCGGCCTGATCCGCTGGCCGGTCTACGCAGTATTACCGCTGGGCATGGCTCTGCTGTTGCTGCAAGCTGCATCCGAGCTGATCAAGCGCTTCGCCTTCCTGCGCGGCCTGATTCCCGATCCGCTCGCCCATGCCGATCCCGAGGCGGAAGAACTGGCGCGCCTGGAACAGATTGTTGCCGAGAGTCTGCAGGACAAATCGGGAGGAAAACAATAATGGAATTCATCGTTCAAAACTTCGTACCGCTGATGTTCGTCGGCCTGCTGCTGTTTCTGCTGACCGGTTTTCCGGTCGCATTCAGCCTCGCTGCCACCGGCCTGACTTTCGGCCTGCTCGGCATGGAAGTGGATTTGTTTCCACGCGTGCTGTTTCAGGCGCTGCCGCTACGGGTATTCGGCATCATGCAAAACGACACGCTGCTGGCCATTCCGTTCTTTACCTTGATGGGAATCATTCTCCAGCGCAGCGGCATGGCCGAGGATCTGCTGGAAACCGTGGGCCAAGTGTTCGGCGCCCTGCGCGGCGGCCTTGCTCTGGCGGTTGTCTTCGTCGGCGCCTTGCTGGCGGCCACCACCGGCGTGGTGGCGGCGGCAGTGATCTCCATGGGCTTGATCTCGCTGCCCATCATGCTGCGCTACGGCTACAACCGCAGCGTCGCCACCGGGGCCATCACCGCCTCCGGCACCCTGGCGCAGGCGATTCCGCCATCTCTGGTGCTGATCGTAATGGCCGACCAGTTGGGACGTTCGGTCGGCGACATGTATTCCGGCGCAATGCTGCCTGCACTATTGCTGGTCGGACTCTACATCGCATTCATCGTCGTGGTCGCCATCTTCCAGCCGAAGTGGGTGCCGGCGCTGCCGCCGGAAGCGCTCATTTACAAGGAAGAAAATGGATCCACCGGACATAAATCGCTGCTGGCGATCATGTTGATCGCCGCCGCCGCCGGCTACCTCTGGTCCACCATGCACAACGACATCATCAGCCCGATGGTAGGCCGCGAAAGCAAGGCGCCCGCCGACGAGATATTCATCCTGTCGATGACGGTAGCCGCCTTCACCGCCCTCGGACTGGCGCTGGCCAACCGTCTGTTCCGTCTTAATTGGCTATCCAAACTCTCCGAACGGGTCACTTTCGTCCTGATCCCGCCGCTGGTCCTGATCTTCCTGGTGCTGGGCACCATCTTCCTCGGCGTGGCGACGCCGACCGAAGGCGGGGCGATGGGTGCGCTGGGTGCTCTGATCATGGCCGTTGCGCGCCGCAGACTCAGCTTCGACCTGCTCAAGCAGGCGCTCGACAATACGGTCAAGCTGTCCTGTTTCGTGATGTTCATCCTGATCGGTTCGACGGTGTTCAGCTTCACCTTCAACGCCGCCGACGGCCACATCTGGGTCGAGCACCTGTTCAGCAAACTGCCGGGCGGTCAACTGGGTTTCCTGATCGCGGTCAACCTGCTGGTGTTCGTGCTGGGCATGTTCATCGACTTCTTCGAGATCGCCTTTATCGTGATCCCGATCCTGGCGCCGGTGGCCGACAAGATGGGTATCGACCTGATCTGGTTCGGCGTCATCATAGCGTTCAACCTCCAGACCTCGTTCCTCACGCCGCCGTTCGGCTTCGCATTGTTCTATCTGCGCAGCGTGGCGCCGCGGGCCGACTATAACGACAGGGTCACCAAGCAGCGCATTCCTGCGGTCACCACGGCACAGATCTACAAGGGCTCGATCGCCTTCATCTGCCTGCAACTGATAATGCTCGCCATGGTGATCGCATTCCCGAGTCTGGTTCTTGGCAATTTGGATAAAGGGCCGGCGGTGGATCTGGACACCATCAAGCTGGAAGCCGAAACCGGCGACTACGGCAAGAGTGGGCAAGATCCAATGAGAGGATTCGGTCTGCCAGCGGAAGAGCCGACGGCGCCAGCTGGCGACAGCACTGCGGAAGAAGATCCGATGGAAGCGATGCAGCGCTCGCTGGAGGAGGACGCCAAGAAAAAATAGCCTTGGCGCGCCGGTTCGGGCGCCCCGGCGCATCGCAGTTCCTGCAGCATGCTCAAAGCATGCATGGCCAAAAGCCGCAACCCATCAGGTGTTGCGGCTTTTTTTCATACTCGGACATGCAGACGACCTGCACAGGAAAAGCTGAGATGCGAAATCTGGTGCGGGATGTGATGTGGCACGCGGCCGGCGAGATGGCAGAGTTCAGTACTGCGTTAGCCGGAACAGGCGAAAAAAATCCCGCAGGGCTTGCGCCGCGCGGGATATTTTTTGGGGCTACGGCCGCTTACAGTTTCTGCGCCTGCATGAAGTCGTCGAAGCCGGCTTCAGTGAAGCGGAACCACAGGTTCTGCTCTGCACGGAACTTGGCAAAATCCTCATACACCTTTTTCCATCTCGGGTTCTTGGCGGACAATTCGCCGTACAGCGCCATCGCTTCCTTGAAGGCCGCATCCATGACTGCTTTCGGGAAACGGTGCAACTTGGCGCCGGCGGCGACCAACTGCTTCAGTGCAACCGGATTGCGTGCGTCATACATCGCCTGCATCGTTACGTGCGCATGCGAGGCAGCGGCCTCGACGATCGCCTTGTTCTCGGCCGACAATGCGTCATATGCCTTCTGGTTGACATACAGCTCCAACTCAGGACCGCCTTCCCACCAGCCCGGATAGTAGTAGTGCGGCGCAACTTTTTGGAAACCCAGCTTCAGATCGTCGTATGGTCCGACCCACTCTGCGGCGTCGATGGTGCCCTTCTCCAGCGCCTGGTAGATTTCGCCGCCCGGAATGTTTTGCGGCACGCCGCCCATGCGCTCGAGCACCTTGCCACCGAAGCCGCCGATGCGCATCTTCATGCCCTTGATGTCGGCCAGGGATTTTATTTCCTTGCGATACCAGCCGCCCATTTGTGCGCCGGTGTTTCCCATCGGGAAATTGACGATGTTGTAGTTCTTGTAGAAATCGCGCATCAGCTTCATGCCGTTGCCTTCGTACATCCAGGCAGTCATCTGGCGCGAATTCAGGCCGAACGGAATCGCGCAGTTCAGAGCGAAAGTCTCATCCTTGCCGAAGAAATAGTACGGTGCAGTATGCGCGCATTCAACGGTGCCGTTCTGCACGCCGTCGACCACGCCGAAAGGAGGCATCAGTTCGCCGCCGGCATGCACCGAAATCGTAAACTTGCCACCGGACATCGCGCTGACCGCCTTGGCGAACACATCGGCGGCGCCGAAAATGGTATCGAGCGCTTTGGGGAAGCTGGAAGCCAACCGCCAGCGCACCTGCGACTGCGCGTTCACGATGGCTGGAGCGGCAATGGCACCTGCGCCTACACTTACGGTGGCTTTTTTCAGAAAGGAACGACGTTCCATATTGTCTCCTAAGGATTAAACACGAAAAAAATCTATTCAGATTTACTAGCAGTGGCAGCCAGCGAGCCAGCTTCATGCTGTCACAAATTGTATTGGCCGGATGCAATTGCCGCAACACAAATATTGCCCGGCAACGAGGCGAAATCCGTTTGCCGGAACCACGCATGAAAATATTTCAACTACCGGCCACTGTCATGCTTTCGATCAGGATGGACCCTGTCTGCTTGCTTCCCCGAACCAGGGTATCGGTACCGATAGCGACAATCTGTTGCAAGATATCTTTCATGTTGCCGGCAATAGTGATCTCCTCCACCGGATACTGAATCACGCCATTTTCGACCCAGAACCCCGATGCGCCGCGCGAATAGTCGCCTGTCACATAATTCACGCCCTGCCCCATCAATTCGGTCACCAGCAGGCCGGTGCCCATCTTCTTTAGCATCGCCTTGAAGTTGTCGGTGTGTTTGGTCAGCTTTGATGTCAATGCCAGGTTATGCGAACCGCCTGCATTGCCAGTGGTCTGCATGCCGAGCTTGCGGGCCGAATAGGTGGACAGAAAATAACCCTGCACCACGCCATCCTTGACCACTTCACGGCGCTGCGTCTTGACGCCTTCGTCGTCGAATGGTGAAGAGCCGGCGCCACCGATGATATGCGGATCTTCCAGAATTTGTATATGCGATGGAAACACTTGCGTGCCCAGCGAATCGAGCAAAAAAGTCGATTTGCGATACAAAGCACCACCCGACACCGCCTGCACAAATGCGCCCAGCAGGCCGGCTGCCAGCGGCGCCTCGAACAATACCGGGCACTTGCGGGTATCGAGCTTGCATGCATTCAGGCGCGCCAATGCACGCTCTGCCGCGTAGCGTCCGATTTCTTCCGGCTGGGCCAGTTTTTTCGGATTGCGCACCGACGAATACCAGTCGTCGCGCTGCATCTTCGAGCCCTTGCCGGCAATCGGAGACACTGAAATGGTATGGCGGGAAAACGGATAGCCGCCGATGAAGCCGCGGCTGTTGGCCGAGACGAAATGCGACTGTTGCGCATGCACCCCAGCGCCTTCGCTATTGGTGATGCGCTTGTCCACTGCAAACGCGGCCGCTTCGGTACGCTGCGCCAGCAAGACTGCGTCTTCCGAAGAAATCGTCCACGGGTAGCACAGGCGCAGATCGCGCGGAGACATTTCAAGCATGTCGGCGTCCGGCAGCCCGGCGCAATCGTCTTCCGCTGTAAAGCGGGCAATGTTGTACGCGGCTTCCACGGTGGCGCGCAGTGCGTCTTGCGAAAAATCGGAACTGCTGGCATTGCCGCGCTTCTGGCCGATATACACGGTCACGCCCATGCCCTTGTCCTTGTTTTGCTCGATAGTCTCGATCTTGCCCTTGCGCACGGACACCGACAGGCCGCTGCCTTCGCTGAAATCGACCGAGGCATCCGATGCCCCCTTTTCTTTGGAAAAGCGCAATACATCTTGCGCCAGTTGCTTCAACTGGTCTTGGCTATGGATGAATACGGAGTCGCTCATGAGCTTGTTTTCTTCGGATGGTCGTATAAACGGTTATGATAGCAGTCGTTTACAGAATGGCTTACTGCCCACCATCAATTCATCATGCCAAATCCAAATCGAGGCGCTTGCGGCTTCCAGTCCAACGAATTCGAACAAGAATACGATCGACCATCGAAGTCACAACTCAAGCGTGATATGACCGCCCTGCAGAAGCTGGGCGCAGAACTGATCGAGCAGCCGCGCGACCGCGTCAAGCGAGTACCGATGCCGGAAGACGTCAAAGACGCGATCCTTGACTGCCAACTGATCAAGGATCACGAAGGCCGGCGCCGTCAGTTGCAATATGTCGGCAAAAAAATGCGCTCGCTGAACGAAGAAGAACTCGCGGTCATCCAACGCGCGATGGACAGCTGGAAAGGCTTGTCCAAGGCCGACACCAGCGCCATGCATGCGCTGGAGCGCCATCGCGAACGGCTGCTCAAGGACGATGCGGCGCTGACGCTGTTGCTGCAGCAGCATCCGGAACTCGAGGTGCAGCATTTGCGCACCCTGATCCGCAACGCACGCAAGGAACAGGCCGAGAACAAGCCGCCCAAGGCTTACCGTGAAATCTTCCAGATACTGAAACAATTGCAGACCAAGGCCAAAACCACTGGTGACGACGATCAGGACGATCAGAATGACGACAGCGAAGAAGAATAATCCGGCGCAGTTACCAGCGCAGTTACCGAATCAATTGCGCATCGGACTGGTATCGATCTCCGACCGCGCCTCCAGCGGCGTCTACCAGGACCAGGGGATTCCGGCGCTACGAGACTGGTTTTCTGTCGCGCTGACCAGCCCGTGGAAAATGGAAACCCGGCTGATACCGGACGAGCAGGCGGCAATTGAACAGGCTCTGATCGAACTGGTCGACGTATTGCGCTGCGACCTGGTGCTGACCACCGGCGGCACCGGCCCGGCCCGGCGCGACGTCACGCCGGAGGCAACGCTGGCAGTCGCCACCAAGGAAATGCCCGGCTTCGGCGAACAGATGCGCCAGATCAGCCTGCAGTTCGTACCGACCGCTATCCTGTCGCGCCAGGTCGCGGTGATCCGCGAAACCGGTAACCATGCGGCACTGATCATGAACCTGCCCGGCCAGCCGAAATCCATCAAGGAGACGCTGGAAGGCTTGAAGGATGCCGACGGCAAGCAACTGATCGCCGGCGTCTTTGCCGCGGTGCCCTACTGCATCGACCTGATCGGCGGACCCTACATCGAAACCGATGACAAGGTCTGCAAGGCATTCCGGCCGAAATCCGCAATCCGCGCCAAAGCAACCATCGCATAAATCGCCTGGATTCCTGCCCCTAATTCAAACGTTCTTGGACAGGCTCTGCCCAAGAACGACGGCTGCTTCCACGCAATCGAACTCCCTCCACTTGCGACCACGAACAAGGCTCCCACCATGACGCTAGAAACCATCGAAATCGAAACCGCCCCCAATCCGACCGTATCCGTCATCTGGCTGCACGGCCTGGGCGCGGACGGCAACGACTTCGTGCCGATCGTGGGCGAACTGGATCTGAGCGGCTGTCCGCCGATCCGCTTCGTGTTTCCGCATGCCACCGCGATACCGGTGACCATCAACAGCGGTTACGTGATGCGCGCCTGGTATGACATCCTGGGTGCCGACATCGCCAAACGCGAAGATGAAGCCGGCCTGCGCAAGTCGCAGGGTTCGGTCGAAAGACTCATCGCCAAGGAAATCGCGCGCGGCACGCCAGCCAAGCGCATCATCCTCGCCGGTTTTTCCCAAGGCTGCGCGATGACGCTGCAAACCGGCTTGCGCCATCCGGAACAACTGGCCGGCTTGTTATGCCTGTCCGGTTATGTCCCCTTGAACGAAGTGATCGCCACAGAACGCGATCCCGCCAACCAGAACACCCCGATCTTCATGGCGCACGGTCGCGCCGATCCGGTGATCCCGATCCAGCGTGCCGAACAGTCGCGCGACCTGCTGAGCTCGCTCGGTTATAGCGTCGAATGGCATGAATACATGATGCAGCACTCGGTCTGCGCAGAAGAACTCGACGACATCGGCGCCTGGCTCAAGCGCGTGCTGGCCTGATTTTTCGCCCTGCGCATACGTTCTCCACGGCCCGGATGCGCAACCGGTACACTGTAGTGTATAAATTAATAATCAGGATATATATGCGGGAAATGCATGTTTTTAACGCATACCCAATATAATCCTAGATTCCTCAGTTGAAATCCGTGATCTACGGTAAATGACGCGTTTTCCTTGTTTCATCCGGTGAATTTCGCGGAAAATTGGCGTTCATGTGGATTTTCAGCGGATTTGGGAGATCACCAAATGGGTGAACGCAAAC
>JAUYNR010000067.1 GCA_030698225.1 Oxalobacteraceae bacterium
TGGTCAAGCGCGTCGAAATTCACAAAGAGGAGATACTCGTCGTGTTTCGGGTTGATCCGGATCCGGGGCTCAATGCCGAAGAGAATTCGGCTAATTCAGACGTTGGAGAGAAAAGTATGCAAGATCGTACGCGGCGTAATCGGGCTGCCTTGCGGCGTCCCTTCGTCCCGCGACCGCACCACGCCATGGTCCATGATGCCGCTGTTCAGATACGCACGGACAAGCCGGATCATTCCGGCGTCATCGATGCGCTTGCGCAGGCGGTCAATCAGAATGTCATGGTTGACCCGGTCAAAGAACTTCGACAGGTCAACGTCCACCACGACCCGCAACCCGGACTGGACATACGCTTGCGCGGCCAACACCGCGTCTTGCGCGCGCCGGCCCGGACGGAAGCCGTAGCTATGCTCGCTGAAAGTGGAATCAAGTATCGGTTGCAGCACCTGTAGCAGTGCTTGCTGGATCAGGCGATCCGTCACCGTCGGGATGCCGAGCTCGCGCTCGCCACCGTCGGATTTCGGGATCGTCACCCGGCGCACCGGACTGGGCCGGTACGTCCCTGACAGCAGTTGTTCGCGTATGCCCGGCCACGCGCTCGCCAGATGGCGCGAGGTCTGATTGATATCCAGACCGTCGACGCCAGCCGCTCCCTTGTTGGCACGGACACGCTTGAACGCCCGCCGCAGGTTCTCTGTTGCCAGCGCCGTTTGCAACAACGCTGTTCCCGCGTTTCCGATGGCATGTCGCGGGCGGCAGGCTTCGTCGCTGAAAGCATCCGACAAGGTTTCACCCTGTCCTACGGCCTCCCGCCCCGCTGACGCGGGCATCTGACGCATTGCTTGCCACATCGACATATCGGAAATCACTCCTTCTCGTTCGGCCCTTCGTCGGCGGGGTCGAGCCTTCCCGGCGCTACCGCCAACTACTATGGCCTCTGCTGAGACCCCGCTCCGATTCTCACCGTCGCCCTTTCAGGCATGAGGCGGGGCGTCCCCAGGTAAGGGCCGCACTCCTTCATCACACAACCGCCGCATTTACGCCACCTCTCCTTGGCCACAAGGGCTTCGCGGTCTTTGGCCCGCTCGCCCTGATCGGCAGCGCCTTCTATGCGATTCTTGTCCATCGGCTCATGATTTACGCTCCACGCTTCCTTCCCACACTCGGTTACCCTCATGCAGTTGCGCTTCACTTCGCTCACTGTGGCCAGCTCGCGGCGGGACTTGCACCCACAGGAGTGCGCCCATGCTGGGCGCACCAAAAAAAAGCCCGCGGACCTTGCGGCGCGGGCTAAATCCAATCTTTTTACGGAGTTGGAGGAGACAGGCAAACTATATCGCAATGCAGCATATACTACTAATTTATTATTGTTATATAAGTTATTCACGAAACGAATAATTAAATGCAAGGCCGGAATTTACTGCCGCAACAACGAGGCATCGATCACCGTCGTATCCTTGAGCGTCTGCATCACGATATTTGAGCGTATATCGAGCACGCCGCGCGCCTTGTAGAGTTTCTCCAGCACAAAGGCCGAATATTGCTTCAAGTTGCGGGCCCGCACCCGCAACAGATAGTTGGCTTCACCGGTGATGATGAAGGAAGCGACTACTTCCGGCCATTGTTGCAACGCAGCAGCAAAATCCTCATGCCAGCCTTCGACATCGCGCCGCATCGTCACCTGCACGAAGGCATCCACTTCCAGCCCCAGCGCATTGGCGTCCAGCAATGCGCTATAGCGGCTGATGATGCCGCCCTGCTCCAGCAGACGCACCCGTCGCAGGCATGCGGACGGCGACAGGAATACCTTGTCGGCCAGCTCCAGATTGCTGATGCGGCCATCCTGCTGCAAGGCCGTCAATATCTTCAGATCCACCGCATCCAGATTCATTTCGCATCTTTCGCTTTTTTAATGCATTAAAAACTAAATACATTCAAAAATAATATGGTTTTACGCTGTATTTTGAAATAAAAATTCAACAAACATCACATAAAATTCTTTCAAAGAGATTCCAGGAGACCAGCCATGACCGCCAGCAAGACCTTGTGGGACATCAGTCCGACCCTTTCGGCTGCGATTCCGGTGTGGCCGGGCGACACCGTCTTCCGTGCCGAGCCGACCTGGCAGATTGCCAACGGCTGCCCGGTGCATGTCAGCCAGATCACGCTGTCGACCCACACCGGCGCCCATTGCGACGCGCCTTCGCATTACGACGTGGACGGCGCCAGCATCGATGCGGTGGCGCTGGATGCGTATCTGGGCGCCTGCCGCGTGATCCATTGCATCGGCGCTGCACTGGTAGAACCGCACAGCATGTCGCACATGCGCTGGCCGGCCTGCCGCCACGGGTGCTGCTGCGCACTTACCGGAGCGCGCCGCAAACTGCATGGGACAGCGACTTCAGTGCGATCGCGCCCGCCACCATCGCGCTGCTGGCCCGGCACGGGGCGCAGCTGATCGGCATCGACACCCCGTCGATCGACCCGCAGGACTCCAAGACGCTGGACGCGCACCAGATGGTGCGCGCCCACCGGATGGCGATCCTGGAGGGCATCGTGCTCGATGACGTGGCCGCAGGCGACTATGAACTGATCGCGCTGCCGCTCAAGCTACTCGGCCTGGATGCCAGCCCGGTGCGGGCGGTCCTGCGCGCACTGTAATCGGCACCCATTTGAACCCCGAGGAAAATCCGATGATGACCAGAAACGATTGCCTGGCGCGCGACGCCGCCGACCCGCTGGCGCCGCTGCGCGACCAGTTCGAGTTGCCGCAAGGCGTGATTTACCTCGACGGCAATTCGCTCGGCGCGCGCCCGAAAGCCGCGCTGGCGCGGGCCCAGCAAGTGATCGCGCAGGAATGGGGCATTGACCTGGTCCGCAGCTGGAACCTGGCCGGCTGGTTCGATCTGCCCTCGCGTCTGGGCGACAAGCTGGCGCCGCTGATCGGCGCTGCCCCCGGTCAGGTAGTAGTCACCGATTCAACCTCGGTCAACCTGTTCAAGGCGCTGGCCGCCGCGCTGCAGATGCAGGCCGTCGATCCTGCCACCGCGGCACGGCGCGTGATCGTCACCGAGCGCGCCAACTTTCCGACCGATATCTATATCGCGCAAGGCTTGATCCAATGGCTGCAGCGCGGCTATACATTGCGACTGGTCGATGGTCCGGAACAACTCGCCACCTCCATCGATGCCGATGTCGCGCTGGTGATGCTGACCCACGTCAATTATCGCAGCGGCCATCTGCACGACATGCAGGCGCTCACCGACCACGCCCACGCGCAAAGCGCACTGATCACTTGGGACCTGGCGCACTCGGCCGGCGCGGTGCCGCTCGATCTGACCGCTTGCGACGCCGATTTCGCGGTCGGCTGCACCTATAAATATCTGAACGGCGGCCCCGGCTCCCCGGCCTTCATCTGGGTCCATCCGCGCCATCAGGCGGCATTCCGGAATCCGCTGTCGGGCTGGTGGGGCCATGCGGCGCCGTTTGCGATGCAGCCCGACTTCGCCGCCAGCGCCGGCATCCGGCGCGCGCTGTGCGGCACCCAGCCGATCGTCTCGCTGGCGCTGCTGGAATGCGGACTCGATGTATTTCTGCAGACCGACATGCAGGCGATCCGCGGCAAATCGCTGGCACTGACCGACCTGTTCATCGCGCTGGTGGAAGCCCGTTGCAGCGCGCATCCGCTCGGCCTGGTCACGCCGCGCATTCACGCACAGCGCGGCAGCCACGTCAGTTTCACCCATCCGCACGGTTACGCTGTGGTGCAGGCGCTGATTGCGCGCGGCATCATCGGCGACTATCGCGAGCCGGAAATCATGCGCTTCGGTTTCACGCCGCTGTACACGCGCTTCGTCGATGTCTGGGATGCGGTCGATGCATTGGCGCAGATCCTCGACCAACAAGCGTACGACCTGGCTGCGGAACGCGATGCGGTGACCTGAATGAGCGCTGTCGCGCACGGCAGGAAGCGCACTGAGAACGCACGGTTAAATTCCAAAATCGCGCCGGATTGGCGGTCGCTTCGGGGTGTTCTTGACGTGCATCTTCCACCACACGCCAATCAGCGAATCGCCCCATGCGATCGCCTTTCGAAGGCCAGCACCACCGCGCACGACGGGATCGGCAGCTCTCCGCGCAAACACCGCAGCGCGTCGTCCATGCGCAGCACCTGGTAGCCGCCGAGTCCCGTCTCGCCGATGCCGCCCACGTCGGTGGCTGCTATCGGCATGGCAAATGCTGCCGCTTCCAGCAATGTAAGCGAGAGCGCTTCGCGACGGGAAGGGGCCAGAAGGATGTCGGCACACGCATAGATACTTGCGACATCGTCGCGGTGGCCGACCAAGCGCACGCGCGCCTCGATGCCCAGTTGGGCAGCGAGCAGTTTCATCTCCTCGGCCCAGCGCGTGTCGCGGCGGAAGTGGCTGCCCAGCGTAATCCGGCACCCCATGATGCACTGTACGCAGGAACTCACGCGGGTAGCCGCAAGCTGCGAGGAAGCGGCTGACCGCATCGGATACCGTAATGATGCGGTCGGCCTAGCCGAAATGTTTGCCTGCATTGGTCGAGTGCGCGGTTGCGACGTTCGGCACCGAAGCCAGGCGCGCGGCCCAGCCTGCATAGAGGGCACCGCGGGTCAAGCAGTAAGCTGGGTTAAGCTGATGATCCGGTGGACATCGGAGACATTTTCAAGCAAGGGCCGCCCTCATTCAAGATACCGATTACCGATGAACACCGCCGAAATATTAGGAGAAGCACGATGACCTGTCCAATCGATCAAACGGAACAACCTGCCGACTGGCATGGCGCTAAAATGGATTTCAGCGCCGCGATGAGCTACGGCGACTACCTGGCGCTGGACCAGATCCTGTCGGCCCAGCATCCGCGCTCGCCGAATCACAATGAAATGCTGTTCATCATCCAGCACCAGACCAGCGAACTCTGGATGAAGCTGATGCTGCACGAGTTGCACGCGGTGCGCGCCCACCTGTGCAGCGGCGACTTACCACCGGCCTTCAAGATGCTGGCGCGGGTGGCGCGCATCATGGATCAACTGGTACATGCGTGGGACGTGCTGGCGACCATGACGCCGACCGAATACACGGCGATCCGCCCGTATCTGGGCAGTTCATCGGGCTTCCAGTCGGCGCAATATCGCGAAATCGAATTCATTCTCGGCAACAAGAATGCGGCGCTATTGCAGGTTCACGTCAGCGCGCCGCAAGCCCATGCAAAGCTGCAGGCGGCGCTGCAATCGCCGTCGATTTACGACGAAGCGATCCTGTTGATGGCGCGTCAGGGCCTGCCCATCGATGCGGCCAGGCTGAACGCCGACTGGAGTTTGCCGACTGCACCCAACGATTCGGTCAAGCAAGCGTGGCTGACCGCCTACCGCGAACCGTCGCAGCACTGGGCATTGTACGAACTGGCCGAGAAGCTGGTCGACCTGGAGACCGCATTTCGCACCTGGCGCTTCCGCCACGTCACTACCGTCGAACGCATCATCGGCTTCAAGACCGGCACCGGCGGCACCGCCGGCGTCAGCTACCTGAAGAAAATGCTCGACGTGGTGCTGTTTCCGGAACTGTTCGCGCTGCGCACCGACTTGTGATGCCAACGCCAAGTCACCACATGCCTGCACTCATTAATAAAAAAATAGGGGGTATCGACAATTTACCAATCAATGCCGCTTATTTATACTGCGACTCTAAAAATACAGAATATAGTATATGTAGGTGACAAAATGCTCGCCCTGCAAGACCGCGCGATTGGATTATTGCTTGATATCGCGCCGACTAGCCCGCGCTTGCTTAATGCCTGTGTCGATGGTGCGCATCCGGGAAGTGGCCGTGCGTGTGCGTGAGCGCGTGGTGGCGATGCGGATGGCTGTGCCTGGTGCCGGGCGCGACAAAGTGATCATGCGCATGCAGATGGTGCGCGTCGTGGAAATGCGGATGGTCGTGCTCGATTTCCTGGTGCGCGTGCTGGTGCGCATGGCGCTCTGTCAGATGCAGCCATACGCCCACCGCCATGCAGGCGCCGGCAAGCAGCAATGGCAGCGTTATCGGCTCCCCCATCAACAAGGCAAGCACAGCGCCGAAGAATGGTGCAACCGAGAAATATGCTCCGGTGCGCGCGGTACCCAGATGCCGCAGCCCGATCACAAACAGCGCCAGGCTGATGCCATACGCCAGCAGTCCGACCAGCAGCGCACCTGCGATAGTCGGCGGCGCAGGGATTGCGGCCCCCAGCATCAAAGCAAGAATAAGATTTACGGACCCGGACACCAGGCCCTTCACCGATGCGATCCACGACGCATCGGCAAGCGACACCTGGCGCGTCAAGTTATTGTCGATGCCCCAGGCCAGGCACGCACCCAGGATGGCCAGCGCCGGCATCACTCCTGCGAAGCTGAAATCGGCCGGCCAGCTGAGAATCAGCGCGCCCAGCACGATGGCAGCCATGCCGAGAGCGATGCGCCGGTCGAAATTTTCCCTGAACGCAAACCATGCCAGCAGCGCGGTAAACACTCCTTCGGCATTCAGCAGCAGGGACGCGCCAGAGGCAGGCATCCCGGCCAGGCCGATCATCAGCAACACCGGCGCGGCTATGCCCCCAGAAACAATGGCGCCAGCAAACCACGCGCGCTGGTTGCCGGGAAGGTGCACCGCCGGGGCACGCACCAGAAACCGATACAGCGTCAGGCCGACGCCGGAACCCAAATACAGCAGACCGGCCAGCATCCAGGGAGAGGTGCCGTCGAGCAGCCACTTTGCCAGCGGCGTTCCGGCGCCAAACAACAAAGCCGCCCCCAATGCGGCCGCCACGCCCGGTTGCAATAATCCGTTTTTCAAGTTCATTTGTGCGCCTCACTTGTAACACTACGCCTGATTTTCGGCCAGGGGCAATCATTCGACCCAGTGGGCACGGTCACACTGTTGGCAAGCGAATCAAAGTCCGGCAAAAAATGTTTCGTTTTTTTACACTATGCAGAACCGAATTATCGGGTACAATTGAAATTGTTGCGGCGCACCATTTTACCGGAGGGCTGCTTTTATCACCCGTTGCATCCAAAGGAAAAATCATGTTCACGAATACTCAACAATTCTCAACCGCAACTAAAGCTCTTTTTGAAAACCAATTCGCTGCATTCAACACGCTCTCCGGCAATGTTGTTGAATCGGTAGAAAAGATTGTCGCGTTGAACCTGGCTGCTGTTAAAGCATCCACTGAAGAATCCACCTCTGCAGCAAAACAATTGCTGGCTGCCAAAGACCCACAGGAATTCTTGGCTCTGGTTACCGCTCAAGCAAAGCTGAGCGCTGAAAAAGCACAGTCCTATGGTCGCCACCTGGCAGAAATCTCCTCCAGCACCCAAGCCGAGCTCAGCAAGGTAGTTGAAGCGCAAATCACTGAGACCAAAGACAAGGTTACTGCCCTGGTTTCAGAGGTTACTAAAAACGCTCCGGCCGGTTCCGAGCAGGCAGTGGCGATGCTGAAATCAGCCATCGACAATGCTAATGCCGGCTACGAGCAACTGAGCAAGACAGCCAAGCAAGCCAATGAAACGGTCGAGGCTCATGTTGCCAAAGCAACAGAACAGTTTTCGCAAGCAGTGGCAAAAACCACATCCCAGGCTACAAAGAAGTAATTAGTCGCTAGCAGGTCTAGCACTTTGACGGGCCGCAAATGCGGCCCGTTTTCAGTTTCCGATGCCATCCCTGCCTGCAGGTCGATGGTTGCAATGGTAATGGCAGTCTCAGACAAGTTTCTGCCAAGAAAATATCTTACTATTGGCATCTAAGAAACGATCGAAACGTTTTGGCGAGGCTTCATGCGGCCGTTTAGATGTGCAACTAGAGAACGGATATCAACATGTCCCTAGCCTGGGGCCGATTGCGCGCGGCAGTGACTGCATTAAGCGGGGCCGAGTCGCAACGTGAGCGCCTGATTAACGCTTATATCAGTCTGATCTGTCTTAAGCACAAAGATCTTCCGGCTGAAATCCGTACCGACTTCGACGCGCTGATGAACGGTGTGACGTTCTGTTCCATACGTGAGACGCAACAGGTGGCGCGAGATAAAGTCAATCAGCTCGACGACGCGCAAGTCATCTCGATGATCATTTTAATCATCGACATGTACGATCTTACGACGCGGTATCAACCGCTGGCGCCTGCAGATAAAGGTCGACCGGTTGCCGCTTCCGGTCAATAGCAACAATCATTGTCGTTGCGCCGATTGTGGATGGTTCCGAGCCCGGTATTCGATTGCGGCGATTAATGCGAGCCGTTACACTGAGCATCCAATTTTTGGAACCTGATCCATGTCGAGAATGAGAAACCAGCAATCCAGACTGTTGTTCCGCGGCTTGCTCGGCATTGTCATCGCGTGCTGCTGCATGCTGGGCGTTGCGGCCGATCTGCAATTGACGCCGGTGCGTGTCGCACCCGGCGTGTATGTGGTGTATGGCGACCTCAAGCCGGCCAGCTACGACAACGATGCGCTGACAGTCAATCTCGGCTTTGTCGCCACCTCGGCCGGGGTGGTCGTCATCGATAGCGGCCCCTCATATCGGGTGGCCCAGATGCTGCATCGGGCGATCCAGAGGGTCAGCAGCTACCCGATCAGATACGTGATCAACACAGGGGCCGACCCGGCGCGCTGGCTCGGCAACGGTTATTTCAAGAAGCTCGGCGTGCCGCTGCTGGCCCATGAGGAAGCCCGCAAACTGATGGATGCGCGCGGCGCCGACCAGCTCAGAGCGATGCAGGTTTTGCTCAAGGAAAAGGCCCACGGCACCGAACTCGCACTGCCGCGCGGTTTTTCCCGTGATATGGAAGAGGTACGCTTCAGCGACAGCCAGCTGCAATTGTCGTATTTCGGACCCGCGCAAAGTTCCGGCGACATCGCCGTCTGGCTGCCGCGGCAGGAAATCGCGTTCGCCGGCGCCATCATGCAGTCCGACGCCTTGCCCGCACTCACCGCCGACAGCCGTCTCGCCGATTGGACCACTGCCTACGACAGCCTGGCCGGCCTGCGCCCGCGCCAGATCGTGCCCGGCCGCGGCACGCTCGGCAACCTGGCGCGCATGGACGCCGACACACGCGCCTACCTCACAACATTGCGTGCCGAGATCGAGCAGGCGGTGCAGCGCGGCGCAAGCAAAGCTGAAATCATTTCCCAGGCCGGGAAATCGAAGCAACTTGCCGCGTTCAAGCGGCTAGAGGGCTACGCCCAGTTGGCGCCAGAAAATGTCTTACAGGCTTTGCGGGAGACGGATGGGCTGCGTTGATTCGACTCTGAACCGGCGATTATTAAACAAGGCGTAAACCGATTCTCGGTATCATTGCCCCATGTCAATTTTTCAAAGCATAAAGTTCCGCGTCATCGCGCTCGGCATAGTGCTTGCCGTGGCCGGCGTCCTGTTGCGCCTGCTCGTCGCGCTGCCCTTTGCGCAGGAACTTCTGCGCGATATGGTGGCGGCGCAGCAATTGTCGATTGCGACCTATGTCGCACGCGATATCGATCATAGTATCCAGGCGCGCCGTGCGCTGATCGGCGAACTGGTCGCCGCGCTGCCGCCCGCGCTGCTCCAGCAGCCTGAAAAGCTGGCGCCATGGCTTGCCGAGCGGCAGCGTGTGAATCCCTTGTTTAATAGCGGCTTGCTAATGCTGCGGCCGGATGGCAGCGGCCTGCTCGCGCAATCCCCAGTGGTGGCCGGGCGCGATATGCTGACCTATTCAGATTCCGACTGGTTCCAGGCCGCGCTGCGTGCCAATCTGCCGGTGATGAGCAAGCCGCAGCGCGGACGCGCCAGCGGCGAACCGATCCTGATCATGGCTGCACCGGTGCACGACGCCGCCAAGCGGGTGGTGGCGGTGCTGGCCGGGGTAGTCACGTTGAACACACCCGGCTTTCTCGATCGACTGCAGGAAATCCGGCTCGGCGCGACTGGCGGCCTCCTTTTGATCTCGCCGGCAGACAAGCTATTCGTCGGCGCCAGCGACCCGGCGTTGGTGCTGAAGCCGACCCCGGCTCCCGGCGTGAATCTGTTGCACGATCGGGCCATGGCCGGTTTCCGCGGCACCGGCATCACGCTCAATCCCCGCGGTGTTGAAGAACTGTCGGCCATCGCGACGGTGCCCAGCACCGGATGGTTTGTCGTCGCGCGCCTGCCTACCGCAGAGGTGTTCCAGCCGATTGCGGCGATGCGCGGTTTCGTCTGGAAGGGCACTCTGGTTTTTCTGCTCGCGATGATTGCGATATTGATGTTTCTGCTGCCCCGCATACTGCGCCCGCTCACCGATGCCGCACGTTCGATGCGCGCGATGGCGGATGGCACGCGCCCACTGGCGCCGCTGCCGCTCAGGCACCGGGACGAGGTAGGCGATCTGGTACTCGGCTTTAATTATCTGGTGGCGCGACTGCATGAAAAGGAAGCCGCGCTCAAGGAAGGCGCGGCGCGGCTGGAATTCATGGCACACCACGATTCGCTTACCGGCTTGTACAACCGCGCGATGCTGGAAGATCGTCTGCAGCTGGCGTTGGCGCGTGCCGAGCGCGACGGTTCGCATTTTGCGCTGCTGTTTTGCGACCTCGATGATTTCAAGCCGATCAACGATCAATTCGGACATCAGGCGGGGGATGCGATCCTGCGCCAGGTCGCGGCGCGCTTACTGGACGGGCGCCGCCGCACCGATACCGTGGCGCGTCTTGGCGGCGACGAGTTTGTCGTCCTGTTGACCGATCTCGACAATGCGCGCCGCACGGCAGCAAGCGTCGCTCAGCAATTGCTGGCAACGATCGGCATACCATTTGATATCGAAGGCAAAACATTCGTACTCGGCGCCTCGATCGGCATTGCGCTGTATTACGGCACCGGCATCTCAGCCTCGCAATTGATGTCGCAGGCCGATAGCGCCATGTATCAAGCCAAACGGGCGGGAAAGCATGGATATCGTGTTTTCGACAAGGCGTCGTAACTGGAGTCGGAATCAGAGATTCGTGCATCGCGGAAATAAAACCCGCAAACAAAGCGCCGCGCCACTCTTTGTCGCCGTTTATTGCGGCACGGTCGGCTAAGTGGCGAACCCGTAATCGCCGAACCAGGGTTCGCCCCAAGAACCTTAGTTAGCCGGCACAACCACGGTGGTGCCACCGGTGCGTCCGGTCGCGCCGGTGTATCCAGTGGCGCCGGTGTACCCGGTCGCGCCGGTATCTCCGGTAGCGCCGGTGTATCCGGGCTCACCTTGCGGTCCGGCCGGGCCTGCTGGAAGCGAAATACATCCGGCCAACGCGAGCGTCGTCAATGCTGCTGCGACAATCAGTTTCGAATTCATCATGGTGATTTCCTTTACTTTGCTAAATAGGACTGCGCACTTGTTTGTGGGCAGCCACCCAGATGTGATCAATTTCTGGCGACAATGATCAACTTCGGCAGATCAGGCCATCGCTACTGCAAGGTCGCATCCGCAGCCGACCTGTACCTGCTGTCGGTGCGTTACGATTGACGATCAGACTACGCGCACCGGCGGGCCGGGTCAGTACGCTAACGCACATAGAGGATTTGCCTGCAGGCTCATCCGCGTGCGCTGCATATCGAACCACGCGATTTCATGCATTGGGGGCGGCATTTTCGCCGGGAACATAAAAACTGAAAACTTGACCCGCCTCAAAGAAATTCAGCCATCGTGAGCGACAATTATCGTTGTTACATCGAATGATGAGCGGACATGAAGCGCGCACAATCGATCTTGCTTGCAGGGATCATGCTTGCAGTGGGAATGGCTCCAGCAAAGGATAAAAATGCGATGGAACTGACCTTGACTTCGCCGGCGTTCGGTCCCGGTGGCGATATTCCGGCAATTCATACCTGTGACGGCAGCGACATTTCGCCGCCGCTGTCGTGGGCAGGCATTCCGCCCGGCGCGCATAGCCTGGTCCTGATCGTCGACGATCCCGATGCGCCCGATCCGGCAGCGCCGCAGAGGACCTGGGTGCATTGGGTTCTGTACAACATTCCAACGAGCGCATCCGGCCTGGCGCAAGGCGTGGCGCCGCGCGGATTGCCGGCAGGTACGCGTCAGGGCTTGAACGACTGGCAGCGCACCGGCTACGGCGGCCCCTGCCCGCCGGTCGGCCGCCATCGCTACTTTCACAAGCTATACGCGCTGGATAGAGTTCTGCCACTGAGCGGCAAGCTGACCAAGAGCGCGCTGGAAAGCGCGATGCAGGGGCATGTCATCGCTCAAGCGGAACTGATCGGCCTGTACCGGCGCAACTGAGCCACAGCACTTCTGTATGAACACAAAAACAGGGGGTATAGTTAATTTCTCTATAAATACCGCATACGTTTCATGCGATTTTAAAAATACAATGCGCTGTATATAAAACGCCACCATCCCGCGCAAGAGTCGCGCAGGGGCGGCGTGGATTCCCGGCAGAACGCATGCATTGCCGGCAGGCGCTATCGAAAATCAACGGCTCATTTCCACATCCGGCAGCACCACATTCACATCCAGCACTTCCAGGTTGCCCTTGCGGTCGAGCGAGATCATGATGTCTTCCGCATTCACTTTGGTGTATTTGGAGATCACTTCGATCAACTCCTTGTGCAGCGCCGGCAGGAAGTCGTAGCCGTCGCGGCCGCTGCGTTCGCGGGCGATGATGATTTGCAGGCGTTCCTTGGCGGCAGACGCGCTTTTCGGTTTGTCCTTGAACAGGAATGAGAGCAGAGCCATATCACTTGCCTCCAAAAATGCGTTTGAATATCCCCGGCTTTTCGTAGGTGGTGAAGCGCAACGGCACCTCCTCGCCCAGAAAGCGCGATACCAGATCTTCGTAGGCATCGGACACGTCGCTGCCTTTGAGGTGAATCGCCGGATTGCCCTGGTTCGATGCATGCAGCACCGATTCCGATTCCGGGATGATGCCGACCAACGGAATGCGCAGAATTTCCTGTACATCCGAGTACGACAGCATTTCGCCGGCGTCTACCCGCTTGGGCGAATAGCGGGTGATCAGCAAATGCTCCTTGACCGGCTTGTCGCCATTCAGTGCGCGGCGCGATTTGGCCTGGATGATGCCCAGAATGCGGTCCGAATCCCGCACCGACGACACTTCGGGATTGGTCACCACAATCGCTTCATCGGCAAAGGTCAGCGCCATCAGTGCGCCATGCTCGATGCCGGCCGGCGAATCGCAGATGATGTAATCGAAGCCCATTTTGGCCAAGTCCTGCAGCACCCGCTCGACGCCCACCTCCGACAGCGCATCCTTGTCGCGCGTCTGCGATGCGGGCAGGATGAACAGATTGTCGCAATGCTTGTCCTTGATCAGTGCCTGGTTCAGCGTCGCTTCCTGGTTGATTACATTGATCAAGTCGTACACCACGCGCCGCTCGCAGCCCATGATCAGATCGAGATTGCGCAGGCCGACATCGAAATCCAGCACTGCGGTCTTGTGACCGCGCATTGCCAGGCCACTTGAAAAACTGGCGCTGGAGGTAGTCTTGCCGACACCGCCTTTGCCGGATGTCACAACAATGATTTTTGCCACAAAAAAACTCCTTCAGAATACGAAATATGGATGCGGATCAGGACCGCGACCCGGGATTGAGCGGGACGATCTCGATCCTGTCGCCGACCAGGCGCACTTGCGCGGGCTGCTGGCCCTGGTCTTGCGGAAAGCCGTTTTCAAAAGTGCGATACATGCCGGCAATTGACACCAGTTCAGGCTCCATCACCATGGCAAAAATCCTGGCATCGGGATTGCCGCTGGCGCCTGCCAGCGCGCGCCCGCGCAGCGGCGCATAGATATGGATGCTGCCGTCGGCAATCACTTCGGCGCCGTTGTTGACCGCCGCAGTGATGATCAGATCGACGCCGCGCGCATAAATGCGCTGGCCGGCGCGCACCGGCGTATCGATGATCATTGCGGCCGTTTGCGCGGGCGGGGCTGCCGCCACCTCGGGCACCGCGATCGCCGGCGGCGCACTTGCCGCCTCCTCCACGCGCGGCCTGGCCACCGTGTCGATGCTCAAGCCATGCGTCTTGATGTCGGCGTGCAATGCAACCGGCGCATTGCGCACTGCCATCGGGTTCAGATGATGCGATTTCAGCAAGCCGATCAGGGCTGCCCAATCCGGTGCAGCAGCAGTCAGGTCGAGCGCGCCGGCATCGATCACGGTAAATTCATCATCAAAAAAATCCGGCGCACCGCCGGTCATTTCACCCAGCGCCGCCTGCAGCAGCGGCAGTTCTGCAACATGCAGGATGACGGAGACTGCGACTACGGTGGATATCTTGATTTCAATCGGCTTATTGGTTTTTTGCATAAAAACGAAAAATGTTATTGGTACCAAAGCAACAGATCCCCATGGGTTCGGGCCATGAGGGTTTATCGCAATATACAGGGGATTCGATACTTGATTAACCGGCAAATACGAAACTTGTTTTCAGCGCTGCATTTGACGACAATATAGCGATGAAACCCCGCTTTGGATAGGCAGATGAGGGGCAAAAGCGGCGAATCTCCCTGCTTTACATGATGCAACATGCAAACCCCATTTATCCAGTGCTTTGGCGCAACAATATACTCCCATATATAACCAGCTTATACCGCACATATTTATTGATAAATATCAACATACTCCTTAATTTATGGCTGCATTGAAAGCAGGCATGCGGCGCAATTGGATGCCATGCTATGCGACGATCAGAATCGAACATGCGTTCGAATGGAATGTGCGAATCTTGTGCGCAAGATGATGACTGGCGGCTCCGAGATATTCCCTGCATATCGCACGAACGATCCACTTGGAAATATATTCAATCGGGCCTTTCGTTGCCAATTCCTTGAATCGCTCGCAATCGGTGCAAAAACTTTCCAACTGCGCATATTCGGCGGCAATCGTCGCCGCCACCGCCCTCAGCGTGCCGATTTCATTCATCACCCCGGTATCAAACGAACGTTTTGATTCGAGTACATACAATGCCCTTTCCAGATAGGTTTGCGCCATCCGGGCCGACGAATGGAGCCCGTAATCGTTCATCGATATCACCGCGAGGCGATGCGTTCCTTCGGAAATGAAAGAGGCAATTTCATCATAATCTTCTGGCTTTGGATGTTGCATATCCGGCATCCCGATAGATGATTTCCGTTAAATAGTTTGTACCATTTTCACCCATTTCGCACAGAAAATTGGACTGACGATTATCAAATTAGTTTTGCCGGATTAGCTTATCGCTGCATCGATTCCCATACTTTCTGCAACCTCTTAGCCGACACCGGCATCGGTGTGCGCAGCTCCTGCGCGTACAACGAAACCCGCAATTCTTCCAGCAGCCAGCGGAATTCAGTCATCTTCGGATCTTCGCGGCGGTCTTTCAGCGCGCGCTGCCAGGGTGTCGCAACGGCAGCCCATTCGGCCATCAGCCTGGCGTCGCGGGCCGGATCGGCGCGCAGGCGGTCGAGCCGGACGTTGATCGCTTTCAGGTAGCGCGGAAAATGCGCGAGTTGCGCATAATCGTTGTCGGCCAGAAAGCGCTTGCCGATCAGGTTCTGCAACTGCGCCTGGATGTCGGCCGCGGCCGCCGCGTGGGCCTTGATGCCTTGCAGCTTCTTCGGCAGGCCGTGGAATTCGGTCAGTATCTGGCTCACCAGGCGCGCGATTTCGTTGCACAGCAAGCCGAGCCGGGTCTTGCCCTGTTCGCGCCGCTGCTCGAACTCGGCTGCATTGACGGGCAGCGGGTCTTGCAGGCAGGCGATGTCGAGCGCGGTCTGGATGATCTGGTCGCGCAACTCTTCCTGCGAGCCTAGCGCCATGAATTGCATCCCCATCTGCTGCATGCCGGGGATGTTTTTTTCCAGATACTTGACCTGCTCCTTCAATTGCAATGTGAACAGCCGGCGCAGGCCGGTGCGATGGGTGCGCTGGGCCACCGCAGGATCGTCGAACACTTCCAGCGTGCAATGGGTTTTCCGGTCCACCAGCGCCGGAAAACCGATCAGCGTTTGCTTGCCTTGCTGCACTTCCAGCAATTCCGGCAACGCGCCGAACGACCAGCCGGTCAGGTTTTCCTGCTGCGGCGCACTGCTGCCGATCGCCGCGCCGGCTGCAGTCGGCGTGGCCGGCTTGTTGTCGCCATGCGCGGCGATATGCGACACGCCGCCGGACGCAGCCACCGCCTGCACCGCCAGCTTCTGGAAACTCTCGCGCGCCTGGCCGCCGAATTCGGCCCGCAACGCAGCCAGGTTGCGGCCCATGTCCAGTTGCCGGCCGTGCTCGTCGATGACCTTGATGTTCATCGTGTGATGGGTCGGCAGGGTTTCCTGCTTGAAGTCGGTGCTCAAGGGCACCAGTCCGACTTGCGCGCGGATGTCGGCGATCAGCGCATCGATCAGATTGCCCTTGCCGAATTCGGCCCGTTCGCAAAACCCTGCCGCGTAGGCCGGCAGCGGCACGCAGTGGCGGCGCAGTTTTTGCGGCAAGGACTTCAGCAGCAGATGGACTTTTTCCTTCAGCATGCCGGGCACCAGCCAGTCGCAGCGGTCGGCGCTGAGCTGGTTCAGCGCATACAGCGGCACCGCCAGCGTGACGCCGTCGCGCGGGCTGCCGGGCTCGAAATGGTAAGTCAGCAGCATCTCGACGCCGGCCACCGTCATCTTCTTCGGAAACAGGTCGGTGGTGACGCCGGCTGCCTCGTGCCGCATCAGGTCGTCCTTGTTCAGGTACAGCAGCTTCGGGTTCTTGGCGGTCGCGTCCTTGTGCCATTTCTCGAAGGTGATGCCGTTGCACACATCGGCCGGGATGATCTGGTCGTAAAAAGCGGCGATCAGCGCTTCATCGACCAGCACGTCGACCCGGCGCGACTTGTGCTCGAGGTTTTCGATTTCGCGCACCAGTTTGTGGTTGAACGCGAAAAACGGTGCGCGGGTATCGAATTCGCCGCCCACCAGCGCGTCGCGGATGAAGATTTCACGCGCCTCGGCCGGATTGATCAGCGCGTAGTTGATGCTGCGCTGGCTGTACACGACCAACCCGTACAGGGTCGCGCGCTCGGAAGCCGAGACTTGCGCACTGCGTTTTTCCCAGCGCGGCTCGCCCCAGGATTTCTTTAGCAGATGGGCGCCGACGCGCTCCAGCCATTCCGGCTGGATCTGCGCGATGCAGCGCGCATACAGCCGCGTGGTATCGACCAGTTCGGCCGCCATCACCCAGCGCCCCGGCTTCTTGATCAGGCTGGAACCGGGCCAGATATGGAACTTGATGCCGCGCGCGCCAAGAAAGTGCGGCTCGTCCTCGGCCTTGAAGCCGATATTGCCGAGCAAGCCGGTCAGCAGCGCGCTGTGCAGATTTTCGTAGGTGGCCGGCGCAACATTTAAGCGCCAGCCCTGCTCGCGCACGATGGTCAGCAATTGCGAGTGCACGTCGCGCCATTCGCGCAGCCGCATCTGCGACAGGAAGCTGGCGCGGCAGTTGTCTTGCAGCTGGCGGTTGGTCTTCTTGTGCTCGATCGCGTCTTCGAACCACTTCCAGATCTTCAGATAACTCTGGAATTCGGATTTTTCGTCGGCGAACTTCTTGTGCGCGGCATCGGCTGCCGCTTGCGCTTCCAGCGGCCGGTCGCGCGGGTCTTGCACCGACAAGGCGGACGCGATGATCAGCACTTCGGTCAGGCAGACGTTTTCCAGCGCGGCCAGGATCATACGCCCGACGCGCGGGTCGAGCGGCAGCTTGGCCAGCTTGTGGCCCAGCGGCGTCAATGCGTTGCTGTCATCCACCGCACCTAACTCTTGCAGCAATTGATAGCCGTCGGCAATCGCGCGCCCCGGCGGCGGCTCGATGAACGGGAAAGTCTCGACATCGGTCAGGTGCAACGATTTCATCCGCAGGATGACCGCCGCCAGCGACGAGCGCAGGATTTCCGGCTCGGTGAATTTCGGCCGCAGCAAAAAATCCTGCTCTTCATACAGCCGGATGCAGACGCCGGCCGCGACCCGGCCGCAACGCCCGGCGCGCTGGTTGGCCGCCGATTGCGCGATCGATTCGACCTGCAACTGCTCGACCTTGTTCCGGTAGCTATAGCGCTTGACCCGCGCCAGACCCGCATCGACCACATAGCGGATGCCGGGCACGGTCAGCGAGGTTTCGGCGACGTTGGTGGCCAGCACGATGCGGCGCCCATTCGAGGTCTTGAAGACCCGTTCCTGCTCCTGCGCCGACAGCCGCGCGAACAGCGGCAGAATTTCCACATGGGGCGGATGGTGCTTGCGCAGCGCTTCGGCGGTGTCGCGGATTTCGCGCTCGCCCGGCAAAAATACCAGGATGTCGCCGGAACCGATCCGGCACAGCTCGTCGACCGCATCGGTGATCGCGGTCATCAGGTCGCGGTCCTTGTCCTTGGCGTCGGCTTGCACCGGGCGGTAGCGCAGCTCGACCGGATACAGCCGGCCCGACACTTCGATCACCGGAGCGGGTCTTGCGTCGGTCCCAAAATGCCGCGCGAAGCGGTCGGCGTCGATGGTGGCCGAAGTGATGATCAGCTTCAAATCGGGCCGCTTCGGCAGCAACTGCTTCAGGTAGCCGAGCAGGAAGTCGATGTTCAGGCTGCGCTCGTGCGCCTCGTCGATGATGATGGTGTCGTACTGGCGCAACAGCGGATCGGTCTGGGTCTCCGCCAGCAAAATGCCGTCGGTCATCAGCTTGACCGATGCGCCGCGGGTCAATGTATCGGCAAAACGCACCTTGAAGCCGACATGCTCGCCCAGCGGCGAGCCGATTTCCTGTGCGATGCGCTTGGCGGTCGAGGACGCGGCGATGCGGCGCGGCTGGGTGTGGCCGATCAGCCCGCGCTGGCCGCGCCCCAGTTCCAGGCAGATTTTCGGCAGCTGGGTGGTCTTGCCGGAACCGGTTTCGCCGCAGACGATGATGACCTGATGCGCCAGTATCGCAGCGGCAATATCGGCGCGCTTGCCCGACACCGGCAATTCTTCCGGGAAAGTAATTGGCGGCAGCGGATTGCGAAATGGGATTGCGGCAGGCTTTGGCTGCGGACTACGGGGATTTGACATTGATATTTTGTGATGATTCGGCGCGGATATGGCAGAGCGAATTATAATGCGCGCATGGAAAATTCCCTTCAATTCGTCCAGTGGCTGCGTTCTGTCGCCCCCTACATCCATGCGTTTCGCGGCAAGACCTTCGTAGTCGCCTTTCCGGGCGAACTGGTCAAGGCCGACGCGCTGCCGGTGCTGGCGCAGGATTTGTCGCTGCTGCATGCGCTGGGCATCCGGATCGTGATCGTGCACGGCTCGCGCCCGCAGGTCGAAGAGCAATTGGCGCTGCGCAATGTCGAGGGCCATTTCCACAACGGCATCCGGATCACCGACACCGCCGCGCTGGAGTGCGCGAAAGAAGCCGCCGGCGAATTGCGGCTCGACATCGAAGCCGCATTCAGCCAGGGTTTGCCGAATACGCCGATGGCGCATGCGGCGATCAGCATCATTTCCGGCAACTTCGTCACCGCACGCCCGCTCGGCATCGTCGATGGGATTGACCTGCAACTGACCGGGCAAACCCGCAAGATCGCTTACGAAACCATCGATCAGATCCTCCATGCCGGCAGCCTGGTGCTGCTGTCGCCGCTGGGTTTTTCGCCCACCGGCGAAGCGTTCAACCTGACCATGGAAGATGTTGCGGTTGCCGCCGCCACCGCGCTGCGGGCCGAAAAGCTGATCTTCATTACCGAAACGCCGATGATGTCGGACCCGGACGGCACTGAAATCCGCGAACTGTCCTCGGCCCAGGCCGACGCGGTACTGAACGCCGGATATCTGCCCGAAGATACCGCGTTTTACCTGAAACACAGCGTCAGAGCCTCGAGGAGCGGCGTTCCGCGCGTGCATATCGTGCCGTTCGAGCTCGATGGCTCGGCGCTGCTGGAACTGTTTACCCATGACGGCGTGGGCACCATGGTCAGTTACGAAAACCTGGAGAGCCTGCGCGAAGCGACGATCGAAGACGTCGGCGGCATCCTGAAACTGATCGAGCCGCTGGAAGCCGACGGCACCCTGGTCAAGCGCGGGCGCGAACTAATCGAGCGCGAAATCCATTACTTCTCGGTCATCGAGCACGATGGCGTGATTTTCGGCTGCGCGGCGCTGTATCCTTTCGTTTCCGAAAAAATGGCGGAAATGGCATGCCTGACGGTCAATCCGGAAGTGCAAGCCCAAGGCGACGGCGAACGCCTGCTCAAGCACATGGAAAAACGCGCGCGCATGGCCGGTTTCAGCAAACTGTTCGTGCTCACCACCCGCACCGCACACTGGTTCCTGAAACGCGGCTTTATCCGGGCCACCGTCGATGCACTGCCAAAAGACCGGCAACACATGTATAACTGGCAGCGCAAATCGCTGGTTTTGATTAAGAATCTGTAGCTCGGGCCATTTAGCCCGCTCTGCGCAAATCCGTTCACGAAGTACCGAATCCACAGGAGAGACTCATGGCACGCACAATCCATTGCATCAAACTGAACAAAGACGCCGAAGGACTGGATTTTCCACCGTATCCGGGCGAACTCGGCAAGCGGATCTATGAAAGCGTATCGAAGGAAGCCTGGGCCGGCTGGCTCAAGCACCAGACCATGCTGGTCAACGAAAACCGCCTGAACCTGGCCGATCTGCGCGCCCGCAAGTACCTGGCCACGCAGATGGAAAAGCACTTCTTCGGCGATGGCGCCGATGCCGCAACCGGATATGTTCCGCCGACCGAATAAGCCACCGTCTACGCAATCAGGAACTGCCCGCTGGTTTGCTCCAGCGGGCTTTTTTAATATATGGAGTATTTTTATATACCGCAATGAATCTGTGCGGCAAATGCGATGTTTTTAGCCATACTCCACTAATAAAGAAACAGTGCCGGCATTGTCCGCATCAGCCACCCATGCCGTCGAAAAAATTCCCCGTAGTCGCCTTCATCTGCCTGTTGCTGGGCGGCGTAGCAATCGGCTTTGCCGGTATTCTGATGCGCTTGTCGGACGTCAATCCGCTGGCGTCCGCATTCTGGCGCATGGCGCTGGCGGCGCCGGTATTGTGGTGCTGGGCGTTTGCGGCACGCAAACAGGATAGGCTGCGCGGCAAGCGCACCGATTTCAGCAAGGTGCTATTGCTGGCCGGGGTATTTTTTGCCGCCGACATGGGCAACTGGCATCTGGCGCTGCACTACACGACGGTATCGAACGCTACGCTGTTAAGCAACTTCGCGCCGATTTTCATCGCATTGTGGATGTGGCGCGTGCACCAGATGCAGTTTGCGCGGATATTCATGGTCGGGATGGGGATTGCGCTGGTCGGCGCGATCATGCTGATCGGCCCCAACGCCTCGCTCGGCGGCGACAAGCTGCTGGGCGACGGCCTTGGCCTGGGCACCGCAGTTTTTTACGCTGGCTACATGCTGATGATCAAGGATGCGCGCTACCAGTATTCGACCGCGCGCCTGATGGCATGGAGCACCACCGTCACCGCGGCGCTGTTGCTGCCGTTCGCGCTGGTCATGCCGGGGCCGTTCTGGCCGGCCGCCAGCGCCGGCTGGATTACGCTGATCGCCCTGGCGCTGGTGGCCCAGATCGGCGGCCAGACCATGATCGCCTATGCGTTTGCGCATCTGCCAGCCACCCTGTCGTCGGTCAGTCTGCTGATCCAGCCGCTGACCGCCACCATCGCCGCCTGGATCATCTTTCACGAGTACATCAGCCCGCTGCAGATGGCGGGCGGCGCACTGCTGTTATGCGGGATTTACCTGTCCAAACGCGGCAGTTAAAACTGAGCCGCGCTGCTGCATACTTTCACAACAGGTCGGCGACTGACAAGCTGCCGTAATCCTCGACTTGCCAGTTGCGGCCGGCATTCAGGTTGCAGCGCAGTTCGGCCATGCGTTTCTGCTCGATTTTTTCCAGCAGTGCGGCGCCGACGTTTTCCAGCGGATAAAACTCGACCGGCCAGCCATGTTCGCACGCCTTGGCCAGAGCCAGATGCACCGCACGGTATTTGCCTTTGCCGGCTATCGCCTTGCGCGGCTTGCCCAGAAATATCTTTTTGACGTCCTTGACGTATTCCTGCAAGCCCTTTGCGCCTTGTTTGGTTTGCCCGATATAGCTGTATTCGGTGCCGGCAGCATCGATCACGCGTATCAGATACAGCAATATCTTTCCCTCCGCCAAAGGAATATTGCGGGGATTGGTCCAGCTTATTGCAATAGGGTCGATCTGGTCTTGTGGCACGGCGATGCATCCTGACGAAAAAGAAGAGACGAAGAAGGGGCGAAAAGAGGATTTTCCGTCCCGATCAAACGTCTGACATACTACTGTTTGTATTTTTATGTCCGCAATGAAAATATGCGGAAAGCGCACTATTTTTCCTTATACCCCATCAAAAAATCAATTTCCTGACGCCATCCGGGGTGCCCAGCAGACAGACATTTGCACCCTGCCTGGCAAACAGGCCGACCGTCACCACGCCGGTGATGTTATTGATGGCGGCTTCCATCGCGGCCGGGTCGGGTATCTGCATGCCAAGCACGTCGATGATCAGGTTGCCGTTATCGGTCAGAACCGGCACCCCATCCTTCAGGCGCAGCCGCGGCTCGCCGCCGAGTGCGGCCAGCTTGCGCGCCACCACCCGCTGCGCCATCGGGATCACTTCGACCGGCAGCGGGAAGTTGCCCAGCACATCGACCAGCTTGGAGCCGTCGGCGATGCAGACGAACTTGCCGGCCACCGATGCGGCGATTTTTTCGCGCGTCAGCGCCGCGCCGCCGCCCTTGATCATCGCGCCAAACGGCGTGATCTCGTCGGCGCCGTCGATATACACCGGCATCGAATCGACCTGGTTCAGGTCCAGCACGGTGATCCCGTGCGAGCGCAGGCGCTCGGCGGTGGCTTCGGACGACGCGACCGCGCCTTTGATACTGCCCTTGATTTTTGCCAGTTCGTCGATGAAAAAATTGGCGGTGGAGCCGGTGCCGACCCCGACGATTTCACCTTCAACCACGTATTCGATTGCGGCCCGAGCCACTGCCTGCTTCAGTTCATCTTGCGTCATCGGAATTTCTTTCAGTTGGAATGCCCGTATTTTAGCGGATCGCTTAATCCGATGCGGCTACAATAAGCCGACCAACTTGTCGCACAACATCACTCGGGCACGCTTACCATGAACCAACTGGAACAACTCAAGCAGTACACCACCGTGGTCGCCGATACCGGCGATTTTCAGAGCATCCAGGCATTCACGCCGCGCGACGCCACCACCAATCCGTCGCTGATCCTGAAAGCGGTACAAAAGGACGAATACCGGCATTTGCTGGAACAGGCGGTCCGGCAGCATCGCGGCCAATCGACTGCCGGCATCATCGACCGCATGCTGATTGCGTTCGGGCTTGAAATCCTGAACATCATTCCGGGCCGCGTTTCGACCGAAACCGACGCCCGCCTGTCGTTCGATACCGCCGGCACAGTCGCCAAGGGCCGCGCGCTGATCGCGCTGTACGAGGCGGCCGGGATTGCGCGCGAACGCATCCTGATCAAGATCGCGTCGACCTGGGAAGGCATCCGCGCGGCCGAAGTGCTGGAGCAGGAAGGCATCCGCTGCAACATGACGCTGCTGTTCGCACTGCCGCAGGCAGTCGCCTGCGCCGACGCCGGCGCGCAACTGATCTCGCCGTTCGTCGGCCGCATCTACGACTGGTACAAGAAATCGACCGGGCAGGACTACAGCGGCGAACTCGACCCCGGCGTGCAATCGGTCAAGCGGATCTACACCTATTACCGCAAGTTCGGCCATACGACCGAAATCATGGGCGCGAGCTTTCGCAATACGTCGCAAATCCTGGAACTGGCCGGTTGCGACTTGCTCACCATCAGCCCGGAATTGCTGCAAAAGCTGGCTGACAGCGAGGAACCGGTCAGCCGCAAACTGAATCCGGAAGATGCGAAAAACGCCGCCATCGAGAAGCTGGCGCTGGACCAAAAGACCTTCCGCGGCATGCTCAACGACGATCCGATGGCGACCGAAAAGCTGGCCGAAGGGATCCGCCAGTTCTGCGCCGATTCAGTCAAGCTGGAACAGATGATCGACGCGTTGCGCTAGACCTGCACGCCGCGCCGGTTCAGGTGGCGCGGCGGTCCAGCATCGCGCGGGCGATGGTGCCGGCATCGACGTATTCGAGCTCGCCGCCGACCGGCACCCCGCGCGCCAGGCGGCTGACCTTCAGGCCGCGCGCTTTCAGCATTTCGCTGATGTAGTGCGCGGTGGCTTCGCCTTCATTGGTGAAATTGGTGGCCAGCACGACTTCCGCCACGCTGCCGTCGGTGGCGCGATTTATCAGTTTTTCAAGGTGGATGTCTTTCGGGCCGATGCCGTCGAGCGGCGACAGCCGCCCCATCAGCACGAAATACAGGCCCTTGAACGTCAGGGTCTGCTCGATCATCAGCTGGTCGGCCGGCGTTTCGACCACGCACAACTGGGTCTGGTCGCGCTCTTCGTCCAGACACATTTCGCAGACCGGATTCTCGGTAAAGGTGTTGCAGCGGCTGCAGTGCCGGATCGTCTCCACCGCCTGATACAGCGCCCGGCTCAGCATGGCCGCACCGTCGCGGTCGTGCTGCAGCAGGTGATACGCCATGCGCTGCGCCGATTTCGGCCCGATTCCGGGCAGGCGGCGCAGCGCTTCGGTCAGAAGTTCGAGCGACTTTGACATCGATCAATCTTGCCGTAAGGAGTCGAACAAATCGGCGGTCATCGTCGGCACGAACTCGGTGATGTCGTAACGGGCGATGCCGGCCCGATGGAAAGGGTCGAGTTGCACCAAGGCTTCGATGGCAGCCCGGCTGTCACCAAGCGCGATGATGACGCCGCCGGTGCGCGGCACCATGCGGCCCGACATCAGGAATAGGCCTTTTGCATATTGCTCACGCAAAAATTTCCGATGCGCCGGGAGTACGGCGTCGACCTCCTCCGACGGCTTCAGATACGCGACAGAAATGATGAACATCAGAATGGCAATTTGAAGCCGGGAGGCATCGGCATGCCGGCGGTCAGGCCGCTCATTTTTTCCGAGGAAGTCGCTTCGGCCTTGCGCACCGCGTCGTTGAATGCGGCCGCCACCAGGTCTTCCAGCATGTCCTTGTCGTCGCCCAGCAGGGACGGGTCGATGGTGACGCGCTTGACGTCGTTCTTGCAGCTCATCACGATTTTCACCAGGCCGGCGCCGGATTGGCCTTCGACCTCGATCAACGCAAGTTCCTCTTGCGCTTTTTTCATGTTGTCCTGCATCGCTTGCGCCTGCTTCATCAGCCCGGCCAGTTGGTTCTTCATCATGGTCATTCTCCTTGCGTTTTCAATGAAATGGGTTTGACCGATCCCGGCACGATGGTTGCACCGAATTCGCGCATCATGGTTTGCACGAAAGGATCGTTCTCGATTGTTGCTTGCGCTGCGCGCTGGCGCTCGGCCTGCGTAGCCTTCGCCTGGGCGCTGGCGGTATGGACTACTGCGCCGATTTCGGTGGTGACGCGCAACGGCCGGCCGAAATGTGCGCTCAATGCAGCCGTTAGTTTATCCACGCTGCCGGAAGACTGCAGGGTTGCCATCGGCACCCGCAAATGCAATACGTTGCCATCGTTATCGCTGGCCGCCGTGACCAACTCGCTTTGCAGCGCCAGTTGCTGCACCACGCCGCGCACCGGCAAGGCCGCAGCCAGCAGCGGCCAGTTGCCGTCCCAGTCCAGTCCCGGCAAAGGCTGCCATTCCGGTGCCGCGGGCACCACCACGGCCGGCTGCGGCGGTGCCGTTTGCGGCACCAGCGCTAATGCGGGAGCAGCTGCCGGCGGCGCGGACGATTCAGTTTTTTTTTGAGCCGCCGCGCCAGAAAGGCCGGATGATGCAGGTCTTGCCACCACTTCGCCCTCGTCCCACGGCGGCGCGCTGCCGGTGCTGGTACTGGTGCTGGCCGGCGCACTGGGTCTGGACATGGCTGCGGCTGGTGCGGATTTGCCGCCCGCGCGCGCCGCGTTCAGCGCCGCCATCGCCGGGCTGATGCCTCTTGCCGCAGCAGGACTGGCTGCAGCGCCAAACGGTGCGGCGGCATTCATACCCGACGTTGCCGACGTTGTTCTGCTTGCAGGCGCCGCTGCGGCTGCCGGTCGCGCCGCTGCGGTTGCCGGCGTGCCTCCGATGCCGATGCCGGGGCGAAACGCCAGCATGCGCAGCAGCGTCATCGAAAATCCCGCAAATTCATCCGGCGCCAGCCCCAGTTCATTGCGGCCATGCACGGCAATCTGGTAAAACAGTTGCACTTCTTCGGCGTCGAACGCGGCAGCCAGCCGCAGCACATCGTCGCGCTCCGGCAAGTCGTGCGGCAGCGCCTGCGGCACCGACTGCGCCAGCGCGATGCGATGCAGCAAGCTGCCCAAGTCCTGCAGCGCGGCGCTGTACGACAGGCTGCGCGCAGCCATGTCATCGGCGACTGCCAGCAGGCCGGCGCCGTCTTCAAGCGCCAGCGCATCGAGCAGGCGGATCAGGAACGACGCGTCGAGCGCGCCCAGCATCCCCTGCACCGCTTCCAGCGTGACGGTGCCGGCCGCGTAGGCAATCGCCTGATCGGTCAGCGACAGGCCGTCGCGCATCGAGCCGTGCGCGCCTTGCGCCAGCAGACGCAGCGCCGGCAGCTCGAATTCGATCTGTTCCTGGCCCAGAATGTTTTCCAGATGACTGACGATGTGGCCCGGCGGCATTTGCTTGAGGTTGAATTGTAGGCAGCGCGACAGCACGGTTACCGGGATTTTTTGCGGATCGGTGGTGGCGAGGATGAACTTGACGTGCTCGGGCGGCTCTTCCAGCGTCTTCAGCATCGAGTTGAACGCGGTATTGGTGAGCATGTGGACTTCATCGATCATGTAGACCTTGAAGCGCGCATTGGACGGCGCGTACACCGCTTGCTCCAGCAACTGCGCCATTTCGTCGACGCCGCGGTTGGAGGCGGCGTCCATCTCGATGTAATCGATGAAGCGCCCCGCATCGATCGCGGTGCAGGCTTCGCACACGCCGCAGGGCCGGGCGGTGATGTCGCCATTGCCATCGGCACCGATGCAATTGAGGGACTTGGCCAGGATCCGCGACAGCGTAGTCTTGCCGACGCCGCGGGTGCCGGTAAACAGGTACGCGTGATGCAGGCGCTTTTGCTCCAGCGCATGGGTCAATGCACGCACCACATGCTCCTGACCGACTAAGGTATCGAAGTTTTTGGGGCGGTATTTTCGGGCGAGGACTTGATATGACATGACGTGATTTTAACCTATGGCACAGCAAATGAACCAAGCGCTGCGGCAAGCCGGGATTTTAGGCGCAGGCACTGCGCAGCGCGCAGATGGTGTCCGCTGCCGCATTTTCAGGTGCCCGGAATAAAAATATACTGGATATTGTATTTTTAAAGACGCACGTTTATATTGCGGAAATGCATGTATTTATAGATATACCCAGCAGTTTTTTATAATTTACGAGCTGCGTCATGCAAGTAACGCAAACCCGCACTGCAGCAGACAACGGATCAAGCAGTGCGCCTGGCATCGTCCGGCATCAGTTCCGGCGCGATCTGCAGCGGGCCGCTGCCGCTGAAACGGTCGAGGAACAGGTAAATCACCGGCGTGATGAAGAGCGTGATCGCCTGCGAAAAGATCAGGCCGCCGACAATCGCCAGACCCAGTGGCTGGCGCAATTCCGCCCCGGCCCCGAGCCCGAGCGCAATCGGCAGCGCACCCATCAGCGCTGCCAGCGTGGTCATCATGATCGGCCGGAAACGCAGCAGGCAGGCGGTGCGGATCGCATCGAACGGCGTCATGCGCTGGTTGCGCTGCGCTGCCAGCGCGAAATCGATCATCATGATGGCGTTTTTCTTGACGATCCCGATCAGCATCAGGATGCCGATGGTGGCGATCAGCGTCAGCTCGAAGTCGAACAGGCGCAAGGTCAGCAGCGCGCCGACCGCAGCCGAAGGCAGGCCGGCCAGGATCGTCAGCGGATGGATATAACTCTCGTACAGCACGCCGAGCAGGATGTAGATCACGATCACCGCCAGCAGCAACAGCGCGATCTGGCTGCCCTGCGACGACTGGAAGGCTGCCGCATCGCCCGCATATGCGGTAATCACGCTGGCCGGCATGCCCGTTGCTGCCTTGAACTGAGCGATTTTCACGCTGGCATCGCCCAGCGGGATGTTCGCGCCCAGGTTGAACGAAATGGTAATCGCCTGCAACTGGCCCTGATGATTCACGCTGACCGGCCCGACCGTGCGGCGCACGCTGGCAACGCTCATCAACGGCACCAGCGTGCCGTTGCTGCTGCGGACATGAATTTTATGCAAATCAGTCTCGTCCTGGCTGCCGCTGGCGGCATCCTGCAGGATCACCTGATAGCTGTTGCTGCTGGTAAAAATGGTCGAGACCTGGCGTTCCCCGTAGGCACTATAGAGCGCGGTGCGAACATCCTGGATCTGGACCCCGGCCGTATTCGCACGGTCGCGGTCGATATCGACCTTCGCCTGCAAGCCTTGCAACTGCGAGTCGCTGGTGACGTCGCGAAAAATCGGGTCGGCCCGCATTCTGGCCTGCAACTGTTCCGACCAGTCGCTGAGCTCATCGGCGCGCACGCTTTGCAGCACGTATTGATAGCGGCTCTTGCTGGATCTGCCGCCCAGGCGCAAATTCTGCACCGGGTTCAAGTATACCGACAGGCCGGGGATGCTGTTGGCCTTGCTGCGCAACTGTTCCAGCACTGCATTCATGGCCTGGCGCTCTGCCCTCGGCTTGAGGCCGATGAACATCGCCCCGCTGTTGCCGCTAGTGGCGCGCGCGGTGACGCTGGCAACGTTCGGATCGTTCTTGACGATCGCCCCCACCTGCTGGACCAGCGCCGCCATCGCCGGATAAGCAATATCCTGTGGTCCCTCGATCGACGCGCTGATCTGGCCGATGTCTTCGCTCGGGAAGAAACCTTTCGGGATCTCGATGAACAGCAGCGCAGTCAGGGCAAAGGTGGACAGCGCGACCAGCAATACCGTTTTGCTGTGGCCCAGGCACCAGTCGAGCCCATGCGTATAGCCCCTGACCACCGCCTGGAAGCCTTGTTCGAAGTTGCGGCCGAGCCAATTATCGTTTTCATGCGTGTCGTGGTGCAGGAAACGGCTGCACAGCATCGGCACCAGTGTCAGCGACACCACGGCCGACACCAGCACCGCCAGCGACACCACCACCGCAAATTCGTGAAACATCTGGCCGATCACGCCCGGCATGAAGAAAATCGGGATGAATACGGCCACCAGCGACAGCGAGATCGAGATAATCGTAAACACCATCTCGCGCGAGCCTTTCAGGGCCGCCGGCAGCGGCGCCATGCCCTGCTCCACGTAGCGCACGATGTTTTCCAGCATCACGATCGCATCATCGACCACCAGGCCGACCGCGATGGTGATGCCGAGCAGCGAAATATTGTCCAGGCTATAACCGAGCCAGTACATCAGGCCGAAACAGCCGATCAGCGATATCGGCAGCGTCACTACCGGAATCATGGTGGCAGACAGGCGCTTGAGGAACAGGAAAATCACCATCACGACCAGGAAAACGGTCAGCAGCAACGTAAATTTGACGTCGTGAATCGCTTCCCGGATCGAGGTCGCGCGGTCGTTCAAAACCCGCACATCGATCGAGGTCGGCATCTGCGACTGGAATTGCGGCAAGGTCGCCTTCACCGCATCCACCACCGCCACCGTATTCGCATTCGGCTGGCGAAACACTCCCAGCACGATGGACGGCTGTCCGTTCGACCAGCTGCCGCTCTTGGCCGACTCGACGCTGTCGATCACATTGGCGACATCCTTGAGCCTTATCGTAGCGCCATCCTTGCTGCCGATGACCAGGTTGGCGAACGCGTTTGCATTGCGCAACTGCTCATTGGCTTGCAAGGTCAGGCTTTGACGCGCGCCATCGAGCACGCCGACCGGACTATTCGCATTGGCCGTGCGCAAGGCGCCGGCGAGTTCATCCATCGTCATGTTGCGCGCCGCCAACTGGTCCGACTTGACCTGCACCCGCACCGCGTAACGCCGCTGGCCGAAAACCGACACCTGCGCCACGCCGTTGATGGTCGACAGCGATGGAGAAATCAGGTTTTCCGCAAAATCATTCAGGTCCGCCAGCGAAATCGACGGCGACGTCAGCGACAGCAGCAGCACAGCCGAGTCGGCCGGATTGACCTTGCGGTAGGACGGCAATGACGTCATTTCCGCCGGCAGGCTGCGCTGCGCGCGCAGCAACGCGGCCTGCACATCGACGGCGGCGGCATCGATATCGCGCTCGGGTGAAAACTCCAGCGTGATCGAGCTGCTGCCCAGCGTGTTGCTGGAACTGATGGTAGCCAGGCCGGCAATGGTGGAAAACTGTTTTTCCAGCGGCGTTGCGACCGATGCCGCCATGATTTCCGGACTGGCTCCGGCCAGGGAAGCGCTGACATTGATGATCGGCGTGTTATAGCTGGGCAAGGATGCAATCGGCAATTTGGTGTAGGCGAACAGGCCGACCACGACCAGTGCCAGCGACAGCAGGACCGTCATGATCGGCCTGCGGATACACAGTTCCGAAATATTCACGATGGATTTTTCTGTTGTTGCCCGGCATGGTCCGCAGCCGTTGGCACCGGAGTAGCCGGGCTGACTTCCTTGACCGTCGCGCCGGGCCGCAGGTTTTGCGCGCCTTCCAGCACCACGCGCTGACCGGCTTCCAGCCCGGACACCGCAGCCTGCCCATCCGCTATCGTCACGATGCCGACCTTGCGCGATTGCACGGTATTGTCAGGCTGCACCACATACACGAACTGCTCGGTCGGCCCGGTAATGATCGCCTGCGCCGGCACCACCACAGCCGCCGGCAGCGTGCGCGAAATCAGCCGGACATTCACGAACGAACCGGGCCATAGCCGCTTTTGCGGATTGGCGAACTGCGCCTTCATCCGTATCGTGCCGGTGGCGGCATCCGCGGCATTGTCGACAAAAGTCAACTTGCCTTCGATCGCCTGCTCGTCTGGCAATTGCGGCAATTGCACGAACACCGGCGCATCCAGCTTCGGATAAGTGGCGACGATGGTGGCAAGCTCGCGCTCCGGCACCGAGAAGCTGACCGCGATCGGATCGAGCTGCGAGATGGTCAGCAGCGGCGCGGCGCCCGGTTGCGCCAGGCTGCCCACGCGCACGTCGATGGCGCCGATCCGGCCGCTGATGCTGGCGGTAATCCGGTTGTAACCGAGCGCGATGTTGCTGGCCTCGATGCCGGCCAGATCGGCGCGTATCACGCTGCGCGCCGCATCGACCCGGCTGCGGGCGGTATCGACCACCGCCTGCGAGACGAAATTTTTCGCCAGCAGATCCTGATTGCGTTTCAGTGCGCTTTCCGCGTCGGCCAGCTCGGCGCGGTCCTTCGCCAACTGCGCCTGCGCCTTGGCAACAGCAGACGCATCGCCGCGCCCATCGAGAGTGAACAATAACTGGCCGGCGCGCACTTGCTGTCCTTCAATCACATGGATCGCACGCACCACATTCTGGATCTGCGGACGCACCTCGACCGTATTGGTAGCCACCACATTGCCGTTTACCGTGATCGTGATCGGAATCGATTTCTGCTCTGCTGCCACCGTCTTGACGATCTGGACCTGGGCCGCACCTTGCGTTTTGGACCCGGCCGGTTTCCTGCCGGAATCCATCCCGTAATAAGCGACACCCGCGCCAAGCAGCACGACGCCGACAGCAATCAACAAATATCTGGAATTCAAACGCATAGGAAATAATCAGAATGATTTTATAAAGGCGGTTGTCGATAGTACTTAGCTTAGGCAATGCCGGTCAATCAATGGTATGTATCGCAATGTATTAATTAGACCCTAGCGAAACCTTGGCAAATCCCGCATCGGCGACCTATTCTGAAAGTTAATCTCGAAACGGAAAAGGGTTTTGATTATGCAATGGCAAACACATGAAGTCACCAATCAAGTGCCGCAGCTGCAAGACTACAACCTGTTTACGACCGATGTCGCACTGACGCAAGGCATACAGCGCGCACAGGCGGCCTGGCACGCCGAGGCGCTAACGCAGTTCGGCGCTGAGCTGGGCAGCCAGGCGGTACTGGAACTGGGTGAGCTGGCCAACCGGCACGCACCCGAATTGCACACCCACGACCGCAACGGTCAGCGCATCGACATGGTCGAATTTCATCCGAGCTGGCATGCGCTGCTGGCCCTGCTGCGCAAGGAAAACCTGCATGCGCTGCCATGGATGCAGCCGCGGCCCGGCGCACAGGCGGCGCGCGCGGCCGGCTACTTCCTGCAATCGCAAGTGGAATCCGGTTCTTTATGCCCGACCACCATGACTTTTGCCGCGATTCCGGTGCTCCAGAATGAAACTGCGCTGTTTGCCACCCTGCAGGCCAAGCTGTTTTCCAGCCAGCATGACGCACGCGATCTGCCGCTGGCGCACAAGCATTCGATCCTGATCGGCATGGGCATGACCGAAAAGCAAGGCGGCTCCGACCTGCGCGGCAACACCACGCGGGCGCGTCCGCTATCCGGCATCGGGCGCGGGGCCGATTATGCACTGACCGGCCACAAATGGTTTTTCTCGGCGCCGATGTGCGACGCGCACCTGGTGCTAGCGCGCACCGATCCGGGCCTGTCCTGTTTTTTCGTGCCGCGCTGGCAGCCCGACGGCAGCAAGAACAGCGTGCTGATCCAGCGCCTGAAAGACAAGCTGGGCAACCGTTCCAACTCCAGCGCCGAAGTCGAGTTCCAGGATGCCTACGGGATCATGATCGGGGAAGAAGGACGCGGCATTCCGACCATCATCGAAATGGCCAACACCACCCGGCTCGACTGCGTGATCGGCAGCGCCGCACTGATGCGCCAGGCTTTCGTGCAGGCAGCGCACCACGCCCGCCACCGCAGCGCATTCGGCCGCCCGCTGGCAGCGCAGCCGCTGATGCGCAACGTGCTGGCCGACCTGGCGCTGGAAAGCGAAGCCGCAACCTTGCTGATGCTGCACTTGGCCAGTGCCTGCGAACAGTCTCAAGATCAGCCGCAAAACCCGCTGCAACACGGATGGCAGCGCATCATGACACCTGCAGCCAAGTTTTGGATCTGCAAGCGCACGCTGGAATTTTGCGGCGAATGCATGGAAGTCTGGGGCGGCAACGGCTATGTGGAAAGCGGGCCGATGGCGCGCATGTATCGCGAAGCGCCGGTCAATTCGATCTGGGAAGGATCCGGCAATGTGATGTGCCTGGACGTATTGCGCGCGATCGCACGCGAAACGGAAGAATTCCATCTGCTGCTGGGCGACTTGCAGCAAGCTGCTGCCGCGCACCCCGTTCTGCAGCGCATGATGCAAGCGTTGCGCTGTGACTTGATGCTGCCGCCGGAACAGCACGAAGCGCTGGCCCGCCGCTTGGTCCAGCGCCTGGTGTTGCTCGCACAAGGCGCATTGATGCTGCGCCATGCGCCGACGCCGATTGCCGAAGCCTTCATCGCCAGCAGATGCGATACCGAATCCGGCCGGGTTTATGGCACGCTGGCAACTGCCGCAGCGCAAACGGCAATACTGGAGCGCGCCTGGCCGGTCTGAAACCGCACCAACGCATGTGCGCCGACTAAAAATAACGGGGGACGAGAAATAGCGGGAGATATTACAAGGGAGGTATTACAAATACATAAAGGCGAGCCTGATCTGCGGCACTTGCAGGTAATGGCCGTGGCTGCTTCGTTCCCGACCTGACCAGGTTAGCCATGCCACAATGCGCAGGGGCCCGCCGAGGCAAATTATACCCGACTTATGCGCGCCTGCAGCATTGTGTTTTCAGATGCGGTTCAGATACCCAGCTCCTGCCAGATGGCATCGACGCGCGCCTTGACTTCCGGCGCCATCCGGATCGTGGTGCCCCATTCGCGGCTGGTTTCGCCCGGCCATTTATTGGTCGCGTCGATCCCCATCTTGGAACCCAGGCCGCTGACCGGCGAAGCGAAATCCAGATAATCGATCGGCGTGTTATCGACCAGCGTGGTGTCGCGCAACGGATCGACCCGGGTCGTGATGGCCCAGATCACTTCTTTCCAGTCGCGGATATTCACATCCTCGTCGACCACCACGATGAACTTCGTGTACATGAACTGGCGCAGGAAGCTCCAGACCCCGAACATCACCCGCTTGGCATGGCCGGCATACGACTTCTTGATCTGCACCACCGCCATCCGGTAGCTGCATCCTTCCGGCGGCAGATAAAAATCGGTGATTTCGCCGAACTGCTTTTGCAGCAACGGAATGAACACCTCATTCAACGCCACGCCCAGCACCGCCGGTTCGTCCGGCGGCTTGCCGGTATAGGTCGAGTGGTAAATCGGATCGCGCCGCATCGTGATCCGATCGATCGTAAACACCGGAAACGAATCCTGCTCGTTGTAATAACCGGTATGGTCGCCAAACGGCCCTTCCAATGCATGCTCGTAGCCGGATGGATGTGATTCATCCGGATAGATGTGTCCTTCCAGCACGATTTCGGCCGAGGCCGGCACCCGCAATTCGCTGCCTATGGCTTTCACCAGCTCGGTGCGGCTGCCGCGCAGCAAACCGGCAAACTGGTATTCGGACAAACTATCCGGCACCGGCGTGACTGCGCCCAGTATGGTGGCCGGGTCGGCGCCGAGCGCCACCGCTATCGGATACGGCTGTCCCCGGTTGGCGATCGCATGCTCGCGAAAGTCCAGCGCGCCGCCGCGATGCGCGAGCCAGCGCATGATCACCTTGTTGCGACCGATCACCTGCTGGCGGTAAATGCCGAGATTCTGGCGCTTCTTGTGCGGCCCCTTGGTAATCACCAGGCCCCAGGTAATCAATGGCGCCGCATCGCCCGGCCAGCAATACTGAATCGGCAACCGGGCCAGATCGACATCATTGCCTTCCCACACGATGTCGTGGCAGGGCGCGCCGCGCAACTCCTTCGGCGCCATATCCCAGACCGCCTTGACCAGCGAAGCCAAGCCCAGAATATCCTTGAAGCCCTTGGGCGGCTCAGGCTCCTTCAGTCTTGCCAATACATGGCCGATCTTGCGCAATTGGCTGACATCCTCGGCCCCCATGCCGAGCGCAACGCGGCGCGGCGTTCCGAACAGATTCCCCAGCACCGGAATGCTGTGGCCGGCCGGACGCTCGAACAACAGCGCCGGCCCGCCGGCGCGCAAAGTACGATCGCACACCTCGGTCATCTCCAAATGCGGCGAAACCGGCGTTGAAATACGCTTTAGCTCGTCAATTTGTTGCAGCTGAGAAATAAAATCTCGCAAATCAGAATATTTCATTTTTTAACGGTGTTTTCGAAAGTGATCTCATTGTCTGAGAAAGTACTGCCAAGTAGTTGATTTAATTGATTTATGCTGCAGAGCAACATAATTTTAAGACATAAAAGTAATGGAAACTTAGTTTTATAGTATTGACTTGATATATTCACGCTTTTACAATGCGCCCAACTTGATGAGAAAGCATTTTTACTAGCACAAAAAAAACCTAGGTAAAAAACTTTTTCATTTCACGGGGTTCGGGGCCCCACATGACATTTTAAGGAGTGTTTTCAAAAGGCGTCTGCCTTGCCCCCGATAAAAAGTTGTTTGCCACTGCCTGCCACATACAGAGCAGCCAGCTGCAGCAAGCAACTCCGGCGTTTGCCGTGCGCAACATGCGACGAAAAACGATGTTTCTGATTCACGATCGATCTATACAAAAGTCTCTTGCGATTAATTTATTGACACACTGTCAATGAGAGTCTGTTCGTGCCGTGACAGTTCAGGAGGTTCCATGTTTACTCAGATTACCGGGGCAATGTCTAGTTATGCCCAAAAAACCGCAGATCAGTCTGCTCTTTGGGCAAGTTTCGCCCGTGAAACGGCTAAGAATTATGTCGCTAGTGCACACCATGCAGTATTGATTTTAGGCCTGCTTGCCATCGGCCTGCTCGGCCTGATATTCGTCAAGCCGGAGACCGCCGATCAGCTCAAGCAACTGTCCCCATATGCCGAAAAATCCGGAGTCGACGCTGCGATTGCGACAGCGCCAAACGTGACAATTGCTGCTGCGCCAACCGTTGCAGCGGAACCCGCTGCGGGGATTCGCACTGCCCAACTGGACATCACCACGGCAGGCAGGTCGCAGCATGCCAGTACTAACTCGACCCAGCAAAAATGGGTTACCTACTGGCTCGCCAAGCGTTACCGGGTGGCAGGCGACGCCATCCACACGCTGGTATCGACCTCCTATCAGGTAGCCAGAGAACTCAAGCTGGATCCTTTGCTGATTCTTTCCGTGATTGCCATCGAATCCCGCTTCAACCCGCTCTCGGAAAGCCCGGTTGGCGCACAAGGCCTGATGCAGGTGATGTCAAAGATTCACCATGACAAATTCCAGAAACATGGCGGCGTCGCAGCAGCCTTGAACCCGGTTGCCAACATCAACGTAGGCTCGCGCATCCTGAAGGAATATGTGGTCCAGGGCGGCTCAGTCGAGGCCGGCCTCAAGAAGTACGTCGGCGCCGCCGCATTCGCCACCGACTTCGGCTACGGCCGCAAGGTTCTGTCCGAGTACCGCTACCTGCAGGACGTTGCGATGGGCAAGAAAATTTCCGCCTACGTGAGTACCCGAGCAGCGCCACGCCCGCAGCCAAGAATCGTCAAGAATGAAGCGCCGGCCGAACTGCAGCCGAGCGCAGCCGACGACCTGCCCAAGCGCAGAAACGACCGGAAGGACCCAGCCGATCAGGTTGCCACTCTATAGTGCATTATCGGAGCAATAAAGAAGAGCCTACACGGCTCTTTTTTATTGCTTCAAGGCTTGTTTAAGGCACTCTAAATTAACAGAAAAATAAGGAGTATAGGAAAAAAATAGCCACTTACCGCAATATATACGTGCTTAAATAAAAAACACAATTGCCAGTATATTATTTCCTGCCAGCCAGGAATACGGTCACACGGCGCATTGCTTCCTGCAAGTTCTCCATCGACGTCGCGTACGACAGGCGGATATAGCGGCGCGCCCCATGCGTGCCGAAATCCAGTCCGGGCACCAGCACCACGCCAACCTGGTTCAGCATGTCTATCGTCAGCCGGTCGGCATCGTCGGTCAGCGCCGAACAGTCCGCATACACATAAAACGCCCCGTCCGGCAGCACCGGCACCGCAAAACCGAGTGCGCGCAAGGCCGGCACGATGTAGTCGCGGCGGCGCTTGAATTCGGCTTTGCGCTGTTCGTAAATCGCAATCGATTCCGGGGCGAAGCAAGCCAGCGCCGCATGTTGCGCGATGGTGGAGGCGCAGATGAACAAGTTCTGCGCCAGCTTCTCGACCGGCGGCACCAATGCATCGGGCACCACCAGCCAGCCCAGACGCCAGCCGGTCATGTTGAAATACTTGGAAAAACTGTTGATCACGATCACATCGTCGCCCAGCGACAATGCGGAAAACGGCGCCGCATCGTAGCTCAAACCCTGATAAATCTCGTCCACGATGGTAAAGCCGCCTTTGCTGCGCACGGTGCCGACAATCTTCTGCAATTCATCGGGCGCAATCGAGGTGCCGGTCGGGTTCGATGGCGAAGCCAGCAGCACGCCACCGGTGGCGTCGCTCCAGTGCGCCTGCACCATCGCGTCCGACAGCTGGAAACGCTCGGCCGGGCCGCTCGGGATCATCACCGGACGACCGTCGAAGGCGGCGACAAAATGGCGGTTGCACGGGTAGGACGGATCCGGCATCAGGACTTCCGTGCCGCTCTCGACCAAGGCCGCACAGGCCAGCAGCAGCGCGGCCGATGCGCCGGCGGTGACGATGATGCGGGTCGGCGCCACTTCCAGCCCGTATACCCGGCGATAATGGCCCGAGATCGCAAGCCGCAACTGCGGCAGGCCGGTGGCTGATGTGTACTGCATCCGGCCGTCCTGCATGGCCCGGGTGGCGGCTTCGATCACAGCCGGCGGCGCGGTGAAATCCGGCTCGCCGATACCCATGTGAATGATATGGCGCCCCTGCTGCTCCAGCGCTGCCGCCATTTTTGCGATTTCCATCACGTGAAATGGTGCAATGTGCTGCAAGCGCGAAGCGATGCTGATCGATGACATGGGTATTCTTTCCAAAAGAAAAACCGCCATAGTGATCGGTCATCGGCATTTTTTGCACCGAAAACCCATCACGATATGGCGGTTCTTGTGCTCCTGTCAGGATGAAAGGAGCGCTTGTTTTATTCCTTTTAAGGAATTATTTCCGGGTGGCCTGGACTTCGAGTTCGCGCATCCTGCCGGCCAGCTTGTCCAGCACGCCATTGACATACTTGTGGCCATCGATGCCGCCGAAGGATTTGGCCAGCTCGACCGCTTCGTTGATGACGACGCGATACGGTATTTCGCTATGGTTTTTCAACTCATAGGCGCCCAGCAGCAGTACCGCGTGTTCAATCGGCGACAATTCACTGATGGCACGGTCAATCAGCGGCGCCAGTTCGGCACGCAACGCGGTCGCGGCATTGATGGCGCCATACAACAATGCATCGAAATGGATCTTGTCAGCCTTGTCGAAGCCATGCGCCTCGCGGATATGGGCTTCGATCGCGCCGACATCCTCGTTATTGAGCAGCCATTGGTACAGGCCTTGCAACGCAAACTCGCGCGCCCGGTGACGGGGCGAGCGGCTTTTGCTCGGATTGGCGTGGAGGGTCTTGTTTGTCATAAATTTCAGGTCTATCTCGCACGATGGCCAGCGCCATTTGCACATTTTGTTGCAATACAGATACCGCAACCCGACAGTTCACTGGAACCTGGCTCGGGATGCGATCGTTTCCCGCTTTCCTGCCTTACTGCTCTGTCAGATCGGTCAGATCGGCCAACTCTTCCAATGCCAGCACCAGATTGGCCATCTCTACCGCAACCCGCGCCGCATCGATGCCCTTGGCGGCCATGCGCAGTTCGGCTTGCTCGTCGTTTTCGGTGGTCAGCACCGCGTTGGCAATCGGGATCGCGGCATCCAGGCTGACCCGGGAAATGCCGGCAGCGGATTCGTTCGAGACCAGCTCAAAATGATAGGTCTCGCCGCGAATGACTGCACCTACTGCCACCAGCGCATCGAACTGCTGGCTGTCCGCCATCTTTTGCAAGGCCAGCGGAATTTCAAGCGCGCCCGGCACACTCACATGCAGGATATCCTCGGCAGCCACGCCGAGATGCTTCAGCTCTGAAATGCAGGCCGACAGCAAGCCATGGCAGACATCCGGATTGAAGCGCGCCTGAACAATACCGATGCGCAAGCCTTCGCCATTCAGATTCGATTCCAGTTTTCCTACAGTCATGATTTTCCTTTGTGCGCTTGTGCGCTTAATCCAGCGGGTGATTCTGAAACCCGGTCACTTCCAGGTCGAAGCCGGTCATCGAAGGCATTTTTCGCGGGCTTGAGAGCAGTCGCATCTTGCGCACCCCGACGTCCTTCAATATCTGTGCACCTATACCATAGTTGCGCAAATCCATGCTGGCGCCATGCGGACGCGGGCTGGCCCGCGGCGAATTGAGCGCCGCAAACTGTCCGAACATTTGCTCCGCCGACTCTTCGCAGTTGAGCAGCACCACCACGCCGCACTCGGACGCCTTGATGGCCGCCATTGCCGACGCCATATTCCATGAGTGGGTGGTTACCTGGACTTCCAGAAAATCGAGAATCGAAACCGGCTGATGGACCCGCACCAGAGCTTCGCTCTCAGCGGTGATAGTGCCGTGCACCAGGGCCAGATGGGCGGAGCCGCTGGGTTTGTCGCGATAAGCGATGGCCTGGAATTCGCCGTGTATGGTCTGCATCGAACGCTCGGCAATCCGCTCGATCACGCTTTCGTGCTGATTGCGGTAATGGATCAGATCGGCAATCGTGCCGATCTTCAATTCGTGCAATCGGGCAAACTCGATCAAGTCGGGCAGCCGCGCCATGGTGCCGTCGTCATTCATGATTTCGCAAATCACCGCGGCGGGCGTCAAACCCGCCAACTCTGCGAAATCGCAGCCGGCCTCGGTGTGGCCGGCGCGCATCAAGACCCCGCCTTTTTGTGCCTTGAGCGGGAAAATGTGCCCCGGCTGCACGATATCGGAGCGCTTGACGTCCTTGCCGACTGCGACCTGAATGGTCTTGGCACGGTCGGCCGCGGAAATGCCGGTAGTGACGCCCTCGGCAGCCTCGATCGACACGGTGAAATTGGTGCCGTAGGAAGTGCCGTTCCGGGCTGTCATCATCGGCAAATCCAGTTGCGCGCAGCGCTCCTCGGTCAAGGTCAGGCACACCAGACCACGACCGAATTTGGCCATGAAATTGATCGCCTCAGGCGTTACAAATTCTGCGGCAAGCACCAGATCGCCTTCATTTTCACGATCTTCCTCGTCGACGAGGATGACCATACGGCCGGCGCGCAGCTCGGCAACAATTTCTTGGGTAGTTGAGATGGACATGATTTTTAATCCTGAAGAGAGCGCTATTTTAATGGATTTAGGCCGGAGCAATCTCAAAACGGCCAACCACAGTGGAATTCATCTGCAAAAACCAAAAAAGCAGCCAAAAGACTGCCTTTGATCCCGGAGCCAGCCGGCAATGCTATTTGGCTGACAGCATCCGATCGACGTAGCGCGCAATCAAATCGATTTCAAGATTCACCTTCGCACCGACTTTCAGGTGTTTCAGCACCGTCACTTCTATCGTGTGTGGAATCAGGTTGATCGAGAAACGACAGCCTGCGGCCACATCTTCGACCCGGTTCACCGTCAGCGAGACGCCATTGACCACGATCGATCCTTTGTAGGCCAGGTATTTGGCCAGGGCGAGCGGGGCTTCGATCACCAGTTCCCACGATTCGCCAATCGGCTCGAACTTGCAGACCGTGCCCAAGCCATCCACGTGGCCGCTGACCAGATGGCCGCCGAGCCGGTCGGCCAGCGTCAGCGCCTTCTCCAGATTGACTTCGCCTGTCGCATCCAGCCCGACCGTATGGTTCAGACTCTCGCGCGAGACGTCCACCACAAAACCCAGCGGCGTCTTTTCGGTCACCGTCATGCAGGCGCCATTGATGGCAATCGAGTCACCCAGCGCCACGTCCTGCATCGGCAAAGCGCCGGCATCAATCGTCAAGCGTACACCGGCGTCTGCACCCGCATCCTGCGCCTGCACCGAAGTAATCTTCCCTACCGCACCCACAATTCCTGTAAACATAATCGCACCAAAAAATTAATTGAACCGGGCAAGGATACGCAGATCCTCGCCAATTTGCCGGATTTCGTGAAAACGCAGCAAACGCTTGTGCTGCAGCGACTCCAGCGCGCCCAGCGCAAACATCGGCATGCCGTCTCCGATCAGGCAAGGCGCCAGATACAGCAGCAACTCATCGACGCAAGCGGCGCGGATCAGCGAAGCATTGAGCTTGGCGCCTGCCTCGACATGCAGCTCGTTGATCTGGCGCCGCCCCAACTCCTGCATCAGCGCAGGCAAATCCACCTTGTCGGCGGCATCAGGCAGAAAAATGACTTCGCAGCCGATGTCGCGCAGCAGCGCTTCTTTTTCCGGATTGGCTTGCGCCGCCACCACCCAAGTGCCGCCGCCCGCCAACACGCGCGCATCCGGGCTGATCGCCAGCTTGCTGTCGATCACGATGCGCTGCGGCTGATGCATCACATCCTGCGCGCGCACCGTCATTTGCGGATCATCCGCATTGACGGTACCGATCCCGGTCAGGATCGCACCGGCGCACGCACGCCAGGCGTGACCGTCGTCGCGTGCCGCCTGCCCGGTGATCCACTGGCTTTGCCCATCGGCCAGCGCGGTCCTGCCGTCCAGGCTGGCCGCCACCTTCATGCGCAGCCAAGGCTTGCCGTGCTGCATGCGGGAAAAAAAGCCGATATTCATTTCCCGCGCTGCGTCGGCCAGCACGCCGCATTCGACCGCTATCCCGGCCGCCGCCAAGCGCGCCAGGCCCTGGCCGGCCACCTGCGGATTGGGATCTTCGACTGCCGCGACGACCTTCGCCACGCCGGCGCGTATCAAGGCGTCGCAGCAAGGCGGCGTGCGGCCGAAATGACTGCACGGTTCCAGCGTCACATACACGGTTGCACCGCGCACGTCATGCCCTTTGGCTGCGGCGTCGCCCAGCGCTTCGATTTCGGCATGATTGCCGCCGGGCGGCTGGGTGAAGCCTGCGCCGATGATGCGATTGTCTTTGACGATTACGCAGCCGACGCGGGGGTTCGGGGCGGTCGTAAGCAGCCCGCGCTCAGCCCATTTCAGGGCCAGCGTCATGCATTGCTGATGATTGAGAATTTCCACGGGATTTAAAAAAATATTTTGATATTGCAAACAAATGTCAAGCGGAGGAAATTAATTGCCAAAGAGAATAATCCCTTCAGAATCCACATTCATGGATAACATTTCATGAGTATGGTAAAAAGATACCAATCTTACGCATATATATTGCGGCGCTTAAAAAATACATATATGAGTACGCAATAAAAACTTGACATTAAAGATGTCAATGGCAGCGCACTCAGCAAAGATATTTGCTTTCTGCCCGAAGCTTGCAAATCAATGTTATGCAGTCTGACGCCACCTTCTTAGTAGCAGCCAAATTTCATAACATCAGTTAAATTATTTCACCAACATCCAGCCGTTGTTGGTGTTTGCGCCCCTGTGTTTGACAAGGTTAAGGTACCGCACGAATCGCTGGCCTGACCATTCGCAGGAACTGCCCGAAGGGTATAGACCGAAGCCGTTGGAGTGACGGAAAAGCTGATGTTGTACTTGATGGCGGTCCCGTTTGCTCCCTTCGGCACCACCGCAGACAATACGCTGGCACTGAGATAACTATTATTGGTCGTGTAATAGCGCTCCATGAATTGCGCATCTTCCATCAAAATGGCTTTTGCATCAGCGCGATTGGCCTTGAGCACATATTGCGTATATGAGGGATAGGCCACCGCCGCGAGGATGCCGATGATCGCTACGGTGATCATCAACTCAATCAGTGTGAAGCCACGTTCGTATCTACGCATCATTTGGCCATTTTTGTGCATCGTCATTGCTGCAACTCCCGCCAGTTGATTCGTCCGAATGGCAATTGCCCGCCGATTTCGCCATTTGCATTGATTGCGCCGCTAGAATTCACTGCGCCCCCTGTTTCTATACCCGGCGTAACAGTGGTAACCGTCGTGGTGGTAGTGCCATCAGCATTGGTGACAACAACTGTAATGGTGATCGAACCGTCCGCGTTGGTGACGACGGTAGTCGTGGTACTGCCGGTAGTAGTGCTGCCGTCGCCGCTGCCAAAACTGCCGATATGCGGGTCGGTACCAGATGCCGAAGATTCGGAAACTTTACATATTTTTGTTGTTGCCGTTTCATTTGCACCGCATGTTTTGGTATCCATGGCTAAAACCTTGGACCAGCCAGCTTCGCCGTAACACACGCCGTCGTGCCAAAAGGTCGTGTACTCCGCCAGCACGTAAGTGCCGAAATTCGCGGATGTTACTCGCCAGCCGTACTCCGGGTGATTGGGCACGCTCATTTCAATGGCGCTATTCGGTGTCGTGTCCTTGATGATCTGAATCACCAGCGCGCCATTATGGCGCACGCCCGTGGTTGTCGAACTGGTACCGTTCCCGCTGGTAGTCACGCTGGAGGGCGGAATCACTGGTTTGAACATGTTGCCAGTGTCGCCGCCCCACCTGACGCAAGAGGTTTCGGTAGGGTGCAGGCCGACACGCACATCGGCGGGCAATCCCAGCGCGCCGCCCCACCAGTCTTTCGGTGCAAACGCATCGACCGGCATATTGATCGCTAGGCTGTCGATATTGGCGCGGGTATAGGTTGGTACATCGGTCGTCAGATCCAGCGTGGCCGAAGTGATGAAGTTTTTAATCGGGGTGTAGCCCTGATCGACGTTATATACATAACTCGGGCTGCCATGAATATGGATCTTCGCGGCTGGACTTAAATACTGGTTTTGCGCCAACACCTTGAAAGCAGTCGATGTCGACGGGATCGCGTTCGCCAGGTCAAATTCGGTTCTGCTGGCATCGAGCATGTTGACCCCGGTGACATCATACATATCGTCGTATTCGTGGATGTGCGTCACGGATTGGAGGCCTTTCCTGCCAGGCGTAGTTAGATTCGCGCCGTAATACATATCCTGGTCAAAATGCCCGCCTGCCACGCCGCGGTCATCCCCTGTAGTCACCGGCGGTGCAGCACCATTCTTGTCATAATTGGCTTGATAGACGTCAAAACCACTTGCTGAAAGTGCGATCAACTGCGAACGCACGCCGCCGCCCATATTGCGCCCCACCGGATTAAGGCTGCTGCCGACCTGATCAGCCGCTGTGAACGCGCCATCTTTATTCAAATCGAACAATACCACGCCATTGTCGCCCCCCGTCAGTGCATTCAACTGCATCCACCAGTTTTCACCGGGGGGCGCGGTGTTAGGTGAGACGGTAGGATTGGTACTCATAAACATAAATGCAGAACCCGTCACATACGCACCGTCGCCCACCACGCGCTCACCGCCGATTGGGAGCGCGGTTTTCCAGCCCTTGTGAAGATCCCAGTCGGGAGCAGTATTGCTTGCGGTACGCACGCGAACCGAAGGCGTTACGCCAGTATAGGTAGCCTCTGTCAACGTTTGTGCCAGCAATGTGACATTGCCGACTGGCGCGCCATCCCAAATGCCATAGGCAGCATGCGTTGCGGTATCCGTTTGATCGGCCGCCGTGAGCATCCGGCCGGTCACAAACGTCACCATCTGACCTCCAAGCGGATGCGCTTTGATGCCGGGGGCCATGGTGATCGCCTGTGCCGGGCTGGTGGTATGTAACAGGCTGACCGCATAGGGAGAAACCAGGCTGAATTTCCATAAATTGCCGTCGATATCGCCCGCGTAAGCGATATCCATCTTGCCATCGCCGTTCGAATCCCAGAAAGAAGGCGATGACAGACCGTTGGGGCTGCCACTCGAACCGGAGTCAGTGTCGATTTCCTCTATCAGGGCGCCTGTGACGGGATCGATCAGAAACAGGGAAGCGGTGCCGACGGTGCTGTTATAGCCGTTTCCGACAATCAGAGCTGAGGTACCGCCCGGCAAGGTTAATAAAGTCGGTGCCCCGTAGGCGTAGCCAAGATTGGCAAAATCGGTGCTGGTCGGACTATGGGCAGCGGAATCTGTACTGTTGATGCCTGTGTTAGTGATTTCCCACAGGATTCTAGACGCCGCATCCGTCTCAGATGACGCCGCTGTATTCGTCACATCCAGCCCGAACAAGCCCTTGCCGCCCGCCCCCAATGCACCGGCAAGTATGGTTTGACTGCCGAACTTGCGGATAGCCAGGCGGCCATCGACAAAATATTTGTGTATGTATGAAACATTAGTCAGCGCCGATAACTTCGGAATCAATATCGAAGGGACATAGGCAAAACGCTCCGTTCCATCGTCGGCATTGAAAGCATGCAACATGCCATCATTGGCACCGACAAAGACAGTTTGGTTTGTGCCGTCATTCCAATACACCGGCGTCGAATGGATGATGTCGCCCAAGACACTGTTTCTGGGACGAAAGGTACCACCATTGGTCGTCTCATTGGTCCTAACCCCGCGAATGTAATCCAGTACAGCCGAAGAACCCAGATCTGTTTGTTGGCTCGCAGCCCCAGTCGAGAGACTGTTCCAGCGAAATGGAATGCCTGCGCTGCCACTCCACGTGACGATCTTGCGTGCCGTATCGGGATTTTGTGCATCTAACTGCTCGGCAGCGCCGCCATCCCAGTCATCCAGATCTGAGATGGCGCCTGCACCAGACAGCTGATATGAGTGCAAATTACCAGTCCAGTCTACAGAACTGTAGTCAATCGCATACAGCCGCTCACTACCTGATGTCACGATGTTGCTTGTGACCGCAGGCTGCCCGACGTAGCCAATAGGCTGTGTATCGGGGTCGAAACTGGCAGCGGCAAACACCGTCATCAGGCCCAACATAGTCGGCAGCAGGACCAGTGCAGTTAAGAAGTTTCTCTTTTGTGCATTCATATTGTTTCCCCGATGTGCGATGCATCAAAACAAAACTCAACAACCATCAGACGGTCTATCAGACTGATATCTGTACATGGTTTGAACGAAAACGGTGGATGAATCCTTACCGACACCGCGTGCTGTGATGGTTGCCAAACCTTTGCTGCATGCCACTGCACTATTTGGCCTGCTGGGCGGACTGATGATTTCGACTATATATCTGGGCGCACTGGCCACCCCATACAGATCCGATCCGGAGGAAGCAAATGTTAGTGTTTCCGTTAATGATGGATCCCAGTCCACGGTAGTCCACTTTGGATCAACCCCAGCAGCTGGTGCGCTATAGAATCCATCGGCCAAATCAGTTCCATTACCGCTGTCAAAATTACTTTTATATTCAGCGCCAGAAAACCATCGCGTTTCGGCATCGCGCAATACCGCCTCAGCCGCCTGCAATGCGATTTGTCGATTGCGCGCATTGGCCGCCATGCGCTCTTCGAGCGTGCCGCTACGCAATACAGATAGCACGACCATGGTAAGCACCACCAGGAATATCAAGCCGGTAATCAGGACCGCACCGGATTCTTTGTCTGCATTGTGGTTCAGGAAGCGGTTTGCCATGACTTTCACTTTGTCTGGTTTCTAACGGTAAACGTGGATGTATAAACTTGACGCAAGAATCCATCAGTCGCCGTCACGTCTTCTCCGTTGTAGTTATAAGCCTGACTGTTATTGACAGCCACATTGGGGGTTGGCCCTTTGACCAATAGACTCACCCGCACAGCGGCCACTTGGGTAAATTCAGCGGCAGAGGGCGCTGCTTTGTAGAGAGTGATTGCACCATTCCCGTCACCGATACCATATGTGATTTGCATATTCTCAACGTTATCGACGAGAGTTTCCGTAGTGTTGGTGGCATCTTGTAATTTGGTGGTACACCGAAGTGCGCCACTCGCAATCGAAAAAACGTATTCAATTTGCTTAGTGTTGACGACACGTTTGGAAAGACTATCAAAAGTATCGTTATCGGAAGTAAGCAAGCCTCCTGCACAATTTGCTTCTATACCCTTCAACGGGTTGGCAGCATCTGCAACCCATGTTGGATCGTGCCGGATCGTGATGGTGTCCGGCAGTGCAGCTGCACCAGTGCCCGTTCCGTTCGCCCCTGTGATTGCGACACCATTCATCGGTTGATCAACATCCAGCCGATAACCCGCCTGACGAATGGCATTGCCCAATACTTCCATTGCATTGCGCCCGCTTTCCTGCATGCGCGACACATCGTCGTGCGTGCGATTCATTTGTTGGCTGCCAAGGAAAAAATAGGCCAGCGCACCGAGCAGCACTAGGCCGATCACTAGCGAGATCATCACCTCGATCAAGCCCACGCCGCGCTGCCTGCGCGCGGTCAAGAAAATTTCTTGACTGGTCATAAGCGGGTCTCGACGGTAATCTGCTGACTGCTCAAGCCGAAAGTAGTAGTGTCACCAGACGCACGGGAATCGTTCCACTGCACGACAATAGTCAGTTTCTTGGTTGCCCCGTCCAGCGCCACAGAACCTGTACCGGAAGGCATGGCGCTAGCCAAGGATGCGCGCCATTCGGTGAGATCGCTTAAGACCACGCCACTGCCGCTGGGTGTGCCGCCAATCGCTAATGTGTATGGAGAGGGTGACGTTTCTGCTGTGGTCCTGTTGGCGCGCATGCGGTCGATGATGTCATTTGCCAGCAAGCTCGCCTGCGACCGTGAGTAGGAACTCTGGTTATTCTTCAGACTGTTGACAATCACGCCCGCAATGCCTAACAGCCCAAAACTGATGATTACTAGCGTAATCAAGATTTCGAGTAGCGAAAATCCTTTTTGCTTTTGCATGTTGGTATCCAATCTAACTGCATAAAGGCGATATGCCCTTATCTACACATGCCCTGCCGCCCTGACTGAGAACAATACGGCGACCCGTCGCAGACGTATCCGGGCTGCTTAAAGTGAACATTCCGTTCACACCAGTGGCAAGTTGAATTCGTCCATTCGACACATATGAAACATAATTACCAACGTTGGAATTCCCCAGCAGGGTGCTGCCCCCCGCCAAAGCGCCCTGCACTCTTAATATCGTGTCATCGCCGTCGATAATCCCCGCGGTTGCGCCATCAACAAAAATGATCCAGCCCTGCTGCCAATCCCCACTGGTTATGCATGCAGTTCCGTTACTGCTCTTGCACATGGTGACTCGCGTATTGCGCTTGACCGCTTCGGAGCGGGTGAGATTCAGCATGGTCAGGAACTCATTTGCCTGGGTCGTCATGCGCGTGTTCAGGATGAATTGTTGGTAGTTTGGCAAGGCTATTGCCATAAGAATTCCCAAGACCGCAATCGTGACCAGCAATTCCACAAGGGTGAAGCCATGCGATCTATTTTTCATTTCTGGACTTTGCACATTGCGCTCTCATGCCGCGAAACTATCAACACCCGCCTTAAATCGCTTTAAGGCTCCTTGCATTTCTGGCCGATTCCAATAATATTGCTTTTCATAAAGTATAGATCACAGGCAACTTTAAGCAGCGCCGCTCGTCCCGAAGGATGAACCGCCCATCAGATACATTGATGCAAGGTGATTTTTGGATTGCTATCAGTGCTGGTCACGTTCTTGACCAACCTCTTTAATCGCATCCTGGAATGCCCCTAAGTCTTCAAAATTCTTATAGACAGATGCGAAACGGATGTAGGCAATATTATCCAGTTGCCTGAGCTCTTCCATTATCAATTCACCAATCTGCCCGGTGCTGATTTCGCGCTCGCCCAGCGACAGGATTTTTTCTTCGATGCGACTGATGGTGGCGTCCACTGCTTCGGCGGAGACCGGCCGTTTGCGCAGTGCCAGCATCAGGCTGGCGCGCAGTTTGCCGGCGGCGAATTCGACCCGGCTGCCGTTTTTCTTGACGATGACCGGCATCGTCAGTTCGATCCGCTCATAGGTGGTGAAGCGCTTGTCGCATTTGACGCAGCGGCGGCGGCGGCGGATGGTGTCGCCCTCTTCCGATGCGCGGGTGTCGAGGACTTGGGTGTCTTCGTGATGGCAGAACGGACATTTCATGATGGCCTTGGATCGGAAGATGCTGCTGTATGCATTTTGAATCCTGGATGTGCAGACGACTTCCCTGAAAGTTTCAGGGAAGTCGTCTGTGCTTCTCAGCCGTGCATCCTATTGGGGATGATTGCTTGCTTGTCTACATTTATTAGGCATAGACCGGGAAGGCGTCGGTCAGTTTCTTGACTTCGGCCTTGACGCGCTCAACGGTGGCGGCGTCGTTCGGATTGTCGAGTATGTCGGCGATCAGGTTGCCGACCTTGGTCGCTTCCGCTGTGCCGAAACCGCGGGTGGTCATGGCCGGGCTGCCGAGCCGGATGCCGGAGGTGACGAATGGCTTTTCCGGATCGTTCGGAATCGCGTTCTTGTTGCAGGTGATGTGGGCGGCGCCGAGCAATGCTTCGGCTGCCTTGCCGGTGATGTTCTTGGCGCGCAGGTCGACTAGCATCAGATGGCTTTCGGTGCGGCCGGAGACGATGCGCAGGCCGCGCGCGATCAGCGCTTTTGCCAGCGCGTCGGCGTTTTTGACGACTTGCTGCTGGTAAGCCTTGAATTCCGGCGCCAGCGCTTCCTTGAAGGCGACTGCCTTGCCGGCGATGACGTGCATCAGCGGGCCGCCCTGGATGCCGGGGAAGATTGCGGAGTTGATCGCCTTTTCATGCTCGGCCTTCATCAGGATGAAGCCGCCGCGCGGGCCGCGCAGCGATTTGTGCGTGGTGGAGGTGACGAAATCGGCGAACGGCACCGGATTCGGGTACTCGCCGGCGGCGATCAGGCCCGCATAGTGCGCCATGTCGACCATGAAATAGGCGCCGACTTCCTTGGCGATTTTGGAGAAACGCTCGAAATCGATCCGCAACGCATAGGCGGATGCGCCGGCGATGATCAGTTTCGGTTTGTGTTCGCGCGCCAGCCGCTCCATTGCTTCGTAATCGATCTCTTCATTGGCGTCCAGGCCGTAGGACACGACGTTGAACCATTTGCCCGACATGTTGAGCGCCATGCCGTGGGTCAGGTGACCGCCTTCGGCCAGCGACATGCCCATGATGGTGTCGCCTGGCTTGAGCACCGCGAAGAACACGCCCTGGTTGGCTTGCGAGCCGGAATTCGGCTGCACGTTGGCGGCTTCGGCGCCGAACAGTTGCTTGATGCGGTCGATCGCCAGCTGCTCGGCGACATCGACGAATTCGCAGCCGCCGTAATAGCGCTTGCCCGGGTAGCCTTCCGCGTATTTATTGGTCAGCTGCGAGCCTTGCGCTTCCATCACGGCCGGCGAGGTGTAGTTTTCGGACGCGATCAGCTCGATATGCTCTTGCTGGCGAACGTTTTCCTGCTGGATCACGGCCCACAATTCGGGGTCGACGTTGGCGAGAGTGTGGTCTTTGGAGAACATGCGGAATTCCTATCGATAAGTGTGCAGATTGGCTGCAAAGCGTTTTACTTGGATCGATTGAGGGGTCATCGCACAGAAAATGCAAATGACAGACAGCCTCAGTCGTGCGCTCCATTTTGGGCTGCCCAGGCGAACGGCTGAAGAATTCTCACGTTCCCCGGTGGATGCCCACCTTGTCGCCGGAAGTATGCGCTTCCGGCTTTTCGCCAGTCACGTGAGATGAAATGGTCGGCAAATTGTAAGGTAAGCAGGTGATTTCAGCAAGCCGCAGGGATCTCAGGCGCGCGGTTTTAAAGATGAGCGGGACCGCGGTTGCTGAGCTTGCTTGCCCGCTGCCGGGCCAGCATCCTAAATATACACATTGCTGTATTTTTAAAGCGGCAATATATTATTGCGGAAATAGCATGTTTTTTAAGCATACTCCATATTTTATCCAAAATACGAGGAAAATCGTCAACTGTCGCCCTTGGCGATCGCGCGCGCCAGGATGATGACCGGGATGGTGGCGATGAGTACGATGGTGAGTGCGGGCAAGGCTGCCTCGCCCAGCCGCTCGTCGGATGCGAGCTGGTGCGTGATGACGGCCAGCGTATCGAAATTGAACGGACGGATGGTCAGGGTTGCCGGCAATTCCTTGATCACGTCGACGAACACCAGCAAGCCGCCGGTCAACACACTGCGCCACAGGAGCGGCGCGTGCACCCGCAGCAGCATCGAGCCCAGCCCGTGGCCCAGGCTGCGGGCGCTGGCATCCATCGCCGGCGTGATTTTCACCAGTCCGGCCTGCACCCCGTGATACGACACTGCCAGAAAGCGCACCAGGTACGCATAGATCAGCGCCACCAGACTGCCGGCCAGCATGAAGGTTGCGCCGCGTGCGGAGGTCCAGTCATCCAGCCGCGACAACGGAATCAGAATGCCGACCGCGATCACCGCGCCCGGCACCGCATAGCCCATCGTCACGACACGGTTGCAGGCAGCTTGCAGCCGGCTCTTGCTGACGCGCGCCGCATATGCGAGCAAGACGCAGATCAGCACCGCCAGCAGCGCCGTCACGCCGCCCAGCGTGACGCTGTTTTGCACCAGGCTGAAGTAGCGCGTCCCGAGCGCCAGCGTATCCTCGCGCACGATCAGCCGCACCAGAATCAGCAGTGGCAGCAGAAAGCCGGCCAATACCGGCACCGCGCAAAACAGCGCCGCCAGCCAGCCCTGTCTGGACGGCAACGGACGCGTCAGCTGCCCGCTGGTGCGCCCGCCCGCCGCGTAATAGCGCGCGCGGCCGCGGCTTTTCTGCTCCAGCAGCATCAATACGGTGACGGTAATGAGCAATACCGCAGCGATTTGCGCGGCTGCGGTGCGGTCGGAAAAGGCGTACCAGGACTTATAGATGCCGGTGGTCAGGGTCGGCACGCCGAAATACGCCACCGCCCCGTAGTCGGCCAGCGTTTCCATCAGCGCCAGCGCAATGCCGGCGGCGGCGGCAGGGCGCGCCAGCGGCAGGCTAACGGAAAAGAATGCGCGCCACGGACCGACACCCAGCGTGCGCGCCGCATCCAGCATGCGCGGGCTGCGCTCCAGAAAGGCATTGCGCGCCAGCAGATAAATGTACGGATACAGCACCAGCGCAAACAGCACGCCGGCGCCGCCCACGCTGCGTATCTGCGGAAACCAGTAAGCGTGCGGCTGCCAGCCGAACAATGCGCGCAAGCTGCTTTGCACCGGGCCGGAAAATTGCAGGAAATCGGTATACGCGTAAGCCACCACATAGGCCGGCATCGCCAGCGGCAGGACCAGCGCCCACTCGAAGATCCGCTTGCCGGGAAAATCGAAGGCCGCCACCAGCCAGGCGCAGCCGACGCCGATGATGGAGCCCAGCACCGCCACGATGGCGGCAATCACAAAGCTGTTGAACAGGTATTCCGGCAGTACCGTGTCCCACAGATGCACCATGGTGGATGCACCGGATTCGCCGGCGCCATCGGCGCCGCCAATCAGCAGATTCGACAGCACGCCGACAATCGGAGCGCCTACCAGAAAAGCCACCACCAGAGATGCCAGCAGCAACGGATGAATAGCGCCAACCTGGCGCGGGAAATGGATGCTCAAGGAAGACATAAAGTTTAACTGCACGTTCAGCTAAATGAGAATTATAATCAATTGAAATATATTGCAGTGACATTATCATTCAATACGTCAACTTAATACGCCAACTGAATTTGCCATCATGGACAATCCATCCCCTACCACCGCGCACTTGTGCGTCGAATCGATCCGGGTCGGCTATCGGCTCGGTCGTGATCTGCAGGAAATCGTGCATGCACTGTCATTCTCGCTGGCGCGCGGTGAAATCGGCTGCCTGCTGGGACCTTCCGGCTGCGGCAAGACCACCGTGCTGCGCGCGATCGCCGGGTTTGAACCCTTGCAAGCCGGACGGATTACCCTGGGCGGGCGGGAAATCAGCAGCGCCGGCGTCACCGCGCCGCCGGAAACGCGCCAGGTCGGCGTGGTATTTCAGGATTACGCACTGTTTCCGCATTTGAGCGTGGCCGACAACATCGCCTTCGGACTGCGCAAACTGCCCAAACCGCAGCGCATCCAACGGGTTCGGGACTTGCTGACCCTGGTCGGCCTGTCGGCACAAGGCGACAAATACCCGCACGAACTTTCCGGCGGCCAGCAGCAGCGGGTCGCCCTGGCGCGCGCGCTGGCGCCCAAGCCGGATCTGCTGCTGCTGGACGAGCCGTTTTCGAATCTGGATGTCGATCTGCGCGAACGGCTGGCGGCCGAAGTGCGCGATATCCTCAAGGCCAGCGGCACGACTGCGGTGCTGGTCACGCATGACCAGCATGAAGCATTTGCGATTGCCGACCAGATCGGGGTCATGCAGGCCGGCGAAATCGTGCAGTGGGACAGCGCTTACAACCTGTACCATCGTCCGGCCTCGCGCTTCGTAGCCGACTTCATCGGCCACGGCGTGTTCGCGCCGGGGACCATGGACATCCCCGGCGAGCGGGTCAATATCGAGCTCGGCTGCCTGCCGTTGTGGCAAGGGATGGATATCTGCGCCACCAATGAAAAAGATGCCAGACAGGTCGATGTGCTGCTGCGCGCCGACGATGTGGTGCATGACGACGACAGTACGCAGAAGGCCGAGGTAGTGCGCAAGGCATTCCGCGGTGCCGATTTCCTGTACACGCTGAAACTGCCGAGCGGCCAGCTATTGCTGGCGCTGGTGCCGTCGCATCACAACCACGCGGTCGGCGAGAAAATAGGGATTCGCTTGTGCGCCGATCACGTGGTGACGTTTCCGCCCGAACCGGAGCCGGAAAAAATTGCGGTTGCCGAGTATTAGATGCGCATTGCCCACCAGAGACACGAGTAGGAACCAGATCCAGACGAATTCCGTAAAACAAGGAGTATCGTCATTTTCATGGCATTTCACGCATATATTTATTGCGTAAGTTAAATATACCCCATCGTATGGCGGATGCAAGCCGCGTTTTTCGCTCCAAACCGCAGGTTGCACCCCCGACTTTCGTATTTTTCGTCGGCATTGTTTTCCGCCCGCCGTGTCGCAAACCGGTCAGCTACCGCTTTTCATTTTCTGCAGCAAAGCCGCGATGCGCTGCGCGCTCCGGGCATCGGTCGCGGCAGGCAGCGCGCACAGGGCCGCCAACTGCTGCTGCGGCGTTATCTGCTGCTGCCCTGCCCGCAGCGACAATTGCAACACTTCCACCTGCATCCGCAGGCGCTCGCGCGACAAGTTCGCCGGGCTGTCGCAGCCGAGCAGGATTTCCAGCCGCAACAATTCCTGCCCGAGCTGGGCGCAGTTGTCGGTCAGCATCGCCGCATACGCGCTATCGTTGGCGGCCAACGCCGTCATCGCAGCGGAAAAACGCGTTTGTAGCGTCCCCTCAAGAGCTGCCGCCAGCGGCGCAACAGCGGCCCATTCGGCGGCCCAGTCCGGATCCGGCGGCGCCGGTGCGGCTTGGGCAATTGCCGCCTCTACCGTCTGGCACAGCGATAACTTGCGCTGCAGCGCATCCAGTTCACCGGTTTGCGCGGCGTGTTTGACCGCATCGATGCGTTGCTGCAAAACGGCCAGCGCAGCATCAAAACGCTGCGCCAGTTGCTGCTCGACCGCACGCGGCACATGGCCGATGCGGGTCCAGCCATCCTGCATCTCGCGCAATCTCTTGCGCAGGGTCGCGGGAGATGCCTCTGCGACTGCTTCCAGTTCGGCGCATAACGCTTCCTTTTGCTGCAGATTCTGCAGCCGGTCCGCGTCAGCGACCTGCATTGCTTCCTTGCGCTTGGCAAAAACCGCATCGCACGCTTGGCGAAAGCACAACCATAACGCCTGTTCGTTGCGCCGCTCCAGCGGCAGGGACAGCGATTGTTGTTGCCAGCTGGCCTGCAAGGCGCGCAGTTCCTCGGGCGCATTGCGGTCATCGGCGCGGATCTGGGTTGCCTCGGCAATCAGGCTTTCGCGGCGCGCGATGGCGGCGGCGCGCTGGCGCGCCAGAGGTTCGGCCAGCAGGGCCAGAATGGCGGAGAATTCGGCGTCCAGACGTTTTTTTTCCTTGCGCTCGATGGTGCCCTGCCGCAACCATGCCTGCTGTATGCGCTGGCACTGTTGCGCAACAATCTTCCAGTCCACCTCGTGCGCGTCCTGCGCGGCGGTGCTGAGACTGCGCAACTGCTCCAGCAATGCCTGCGCGTTGACCGCATTCTGCTGGCGTTCCTCGGCCAGTTGGCGGTAATGGACGGCGACCGGTTCATAGGCGCTGCTGCAGGCGGCATCGAAGCGTTGCCACAGTTCGCGCGACGAGGCGCCGGCCGAGACGTCGAGCGACTTCCAGCGCTCGCGCAAGCTGCCGATTTTCTTGGCCAGCTCCGTCAGCGCCAATTGCTGCTCGGGCAATTCTTCGGCAGTCTTGAGCAATTCCTCGCGTGACACGTTGCCGCCCCACCGAGCCCAGCCCATCAGATGCGCCAGATCGGCCCTGACCCGGGCCAGGCGTGGCGCTTGTGCGGCCGACGGCTTGCAGGATTTGACATCGATTGCACGCAGGACTTTGTCATGCTCGCAGGCCGCTTGCAACAAGCCTTGCTCCAGCGCTGCTTCCATGGCGTCGAGTGCTTCGGCAAAACGCTGCTTTTGTTCCTGCAACTGCGCGGCGGTGACAGGCGCGTTTGCCGGCTGCGGAGTTGCAGTTGGCTGCGGCGTTATGGGTGCCAAGGGTCCTGAAGGCGCTGCTGCCGGCATCGCCGCAGCCAGTGTCGCTTGCACCAGCACCCGAAAACGCGCCTGCAGCTCGGCCTCGGCACTTTCTGGCGGTTCGGCCGCGAATGCCGGCAATGCCTGCCATTGCCGGCGCAACGATGACGCATCGAGCGCGGAAGATGGCTCTGCCTCCCATCCGGCCAGTATGGCGGCGCGCTCCGACAGCAGGCGCTCGCGCCGCTGCTGCGCTTGCTGCTGTATCTTCTGCTGCACTGCCAGTTTCTGGCGCGCCGTGTCCAGCTCCTGCAGAAAAGTCGGCAGCAGCTGTTTCGGCAAGGACGGCGCCTCCGCTGCAGCGGCGTGCTGTTCCAGCGTCAGCGCAAGTTGATCAAGTGCAGCGGCGCTGGCGTCCGGCGCCACATCGTCGAGCGTACTCGTGAGCCTGCGCAACGCAGCCAGCGCATCGATCAACGCGCGCTGCAATTGCGCCTGGCGCGTCAGTCGATCGTGCAAGGTGGCGCTTACGGTCTCGAATATTTGCCGGGTTTGCCCTGCCAGCAGATCGATTGCGGACCAGTCCCGTTCCAGATCGGCGACCTGATTCGGCGTTAATTGCGGATCGGCAGCAAGGCGCCGGGCCTGCTCCAGGCATTGCTGCGCGCGCTGTTCGCGCTTGGCCAGTTGCAGGCTGGCCTCGATTTTGCCCTGCATCAGCCGGGCCACACGACGATCGGTATTGCGCATCGCGCTGTGCACCCGTTCCTGCAGCGGCTGCGAGCTGACGAATGCTGCCGCTATCAGGCGCGCATCGGCAAACCCGCATTGCAGGATGAATTCGACTGCGGCTGCCTCCTGGCCGTCCAGCGTGCCGGCATGTTCCAGCGCCATTTGCCGGGCTAGCTCTTGCCTGGCCTTGATTTCGGCCGGCGCAGGTTGCGCCGCAGGCTGCACGGCTACGGGTTTCTTGGCGGTACGCCTAAAGAGGAAATCAAACATGACGTGGGTGAGGTGATTGAACAAGGCGCCCATCATAACAAGTCACCGCACTCCCGCTGTCGTTTTTGTCATCCTGGTCGGCACCTGGCAAAGTGACGATGCGCGCATTGCACAATGGCGGCATGCCGCAACCAGCAGAATTTAATTCGGATTGTTTTCGTATTCCGACTGCAATCCGCTAAAAACCGATGCGTTTCAAGGCCAATTCGCAAGGAAATTTGCTGCGTTAGTACGCATAATCTGGAGCCGTGAAACACTAGTTTCATCGCGCATGGTGCCAGGTGGACAAAAGCCGCTTCCGGTGCATGCATCCATATCCACGAAGGAGATTCAATGAATATCAATAAAATCATGCTGGGCGTTGCAATATTGTGCGGCGCCGGCAGTGTTGCCGCACAGACAACCATCGTCAAGATCGGCCATAGCGGCCCTCTGACAGGCTCGCAGGCTTTTGCAGGCAAGGACAATGAAAACGGCCTGCGTCTGGCAATCGAGGAATTGAATGCAAAACCGATCACAGTTGCCGGAAAGAAAATTACGTTCGAACTCCATTCGGAGGACGATCAGGGCGACCCGAAAGCTGGCGTTGGCGCCGCGCAAAAACTGATCGACAGCGGCGTCAAGTTTGTTGTCGGCCCTTACAACTCAGGCGTCACCATCCCGGCTTCGCGTACCTACAATGACGCCGGCGTTGTGCTTGCAACTGTGGCATCGAATCCGAAAATCACCGAGCAAGGCTACAAGAACCTGTTTCGCGTTGGCGCCAGCGATACCCAGATGGGTGCAAAAATGGCGCTGTATGCGGCCAAGGAACTGAAGCTGAAAGTGGTCGCCGTGGTCGACGACCGCACCGCGTACGGACAGGGCGCGGCAGACGAATTCACCAAGCAGGCCAAGTTGTCCGGACTCAAGGTGGTGGGGCGCGAATTTACCAACGACAAGGCGACCGACATGACCGCCATCCTGACCAACCTGAAGTCAAAGAATGTAGATGCCGTTTTCCTGGGCGGTTACGCGCCGCAGGGCGCTCCGATGGCGCGCCAGATGAAACAATTGGGGATCAGTGCCAAACTGCTGGGTGGCGACACCATTTGCTCTGCAGAGATGGGCCGGCTCGGCGGCGACGCAGTGGCTGAAAACGTACTGTGCGCGCAAGGCGGCGCAATCCTGGACAAACAGGCAAACGGCCCGGCTTTCAAGGCTAAATACAAGAAGCGTTTTAACGGCGAAGCAGACGTCTATGCATCATCCTTCTATGACGCGATGTACCTGATCTCGGAAGGGATGAAAAAGGCCAATTCGCTTGAGCCTGCCAAAGTCAGCGCGGAAATGTCCAAGAACGTCTACAAAGGCGTCGCAGGCACCTACGCTTTTGATGAAAAAGGCAACATGAAGCAATCCCCAGTGACCATATTCACCTTTAAAAACGGCCAACCGGTTGCCCTGAGCAGCTATTGATGACGGCGGCTCCGCCAATCTTGGCTGGGTCGATTTAACAGAAAACGGCGCGAATTCATCGCGCCGTTTTTTTACCTGAATGGATGGATGTCAGGTACTTATCTTGTCGACATTAAAGTTATGCGTGCTGCCGGCTGCGATTGCCATAACCGGCCGCATCCTCCAGGAAGGCACCAAACGCATCCGCACGTTGCTGCCGACCCGGATTAATCAGCGGATGGGCAAAGACGCGCCTATCGGCGTTGCAGGATTTCGATACCGTGATCGAACAAAGCCTTGCCTGATCCTTCAGCGCACTTGACTTGCGGGATGCAACAGGTGCCGGCGCAGCAACGGCGCATCTTTGCGCTTTTGTAATATTCGCATCGTGGGACAACAATTGCCTGGCGACCTGAAACCAGTCTTCCGCCGTTAATACCCGGCTTGCCATCGTGAATAACTCGTTTTCTTCCTTGTCGATTTTTTTCATCACTGTGGTGAAGTACAGTTCGACGGCATCCTGAAATTCAACCAGTCGCAAGCCTCCCCGCCCGATTGCCTGCGCCAGCTTTTCCTTTATCGAACGCAATATATTCAGGCTCAGCAAGCCCAATGACTCCAGTTCTGCCAGCAGCGAAGCGGCGTGTCCGCTAACTTTTCGCAATTTGCTTAACAAATAAACATCTATTTTGCGGCGCTGCATCCACTCGTGAAAATCATTTAGTTGCGTCAAGGCGCCTTCGACAATGTCGCCATCGATAACGGAAACACCCCTCACTCCCTGCTCGATATGATCGCGCAACGACGCTATTTTTGTACGAATGCCGTTCTGTTCTGCGGAAAACACGATGAGGGAATAAGTAGTCGTCAGCATGGGAACTCCTCTGTCATTAGCCGCCTCGCGGGTAGAACATGATTAATCGAATCAATAAAAAAATATATATCCATTATAAAAAAAATGAATAATGGTGTTTTGAGTTGGCTCAATAGACGGTGAGGAACTTCTTGACTCAAGATAATTTACTGCTACGGATTGCGCTTGCAACTGCGTCAGGCCCTAAACGACAGGTCGCATTTTCAATTGAAATCATCAAAAAATGACACCAATGCATGGATGATGGCAACCCACTGCCACGCGACATCATGCCGTCATAAAGAGCGACTATCGTGTTGACATACTTGCAGGCCGGAATGTATTACCAAGCAGAGTGCCCGGCATGATCATTTTGTCATTATTAGAATCCTCCTATTGTTTGAAATCCGTCCAATGAATCAGATCGTTATTGAAAAACCCGTCACCACTTTCAAGTCGGCACGGACGCCATCGCATCGGCCGGCAGAAACCGAACAAATCTTGCTGGCTCGACTGCACGAGATCATCGATTTGCAACTATTAAGCGCACTATTTCAGCCCATCGTCCAGTTGCAAAGCGGCGAGATCATTGGCTACGAAGGACTCATTCGCGGGCCTTCCGATAGCCCTTTGCACTCCCCTTTGAATTTATTCAAGCTGGCATGGGCCAACAATCTGACCGTCAAGCTGGAGCACCTGTGCCGCCAGGTAGTGCTGAAAAAATTTGCCGAACTGAATTTGCCCGGGAAAATATTCCTCAACGTCAGTCCTGAATGTCTTTTGCAACGCGACGCCAAACATGGTCAGACGCTGGACCTGATTCATCAAATCGGCATCCATCCCGAACGCGTCATCATCGAACTCACTGAAAACCAGCCAACCTACGACTACCAGTTGCTGGGCCAGGCGGTTACGCATTATCGCCAGATGGGGTTCCAGATTGCCATTGACGATCTGGGCGAAGGCTTTTCCAGCCTGCGCCTGTGGTCCGAGTTGCGTCCCGAATATGTAAAAATTGACATGCATTTCATCCAGGGCATCAACAACGATCCGGTCAAAATGCAATTCGTCAAATCAATCCAGGAAATCGCGGATAAATCCGGAACCATGGTCATTGCGGAAGGCATCGAAACTCAGGCAGAAATGCTCCTGGTCCGTAATCTCGGCGTAGCACACGGTCAGGGCTATCATATTGCGCGCCCGCATGCGCAGCCGGCATTAGTACTGTCGGCTGTAGTGGAGCATGCTCTGGGCCACAAGCACACCCATATTTCCCCAAGAAACCGCATCCAGCGACAAAACACCATGACTGCAATAAAACTGCTGCGTCAATTGCCGACTGTAGGACCGGATATGCTAAACAATCAAGTGTATGAAATTTTCCTGGCCAATCCTGCATTGCAGATCATTCCGATAGTCGACGACGGCAAGCCGGCAGGCCTGATTACCCGCGAAAACCTGATTGAGCGATTCTCCAGGTTGTATCAACGCGAACTGTATGGCAAAAAACCCTGCAGTAGCTTCATGGATCGCAAGCCGCTGGTAGTTGACAGGGATACCAGTCTGCAAGAATTGAGCAGCATCATCGTCGAAGCGGATCGTCATCACCTCTCGAACGGCTTCATCATCACCGAGCAGGGGCGCTATCTGGGAATGGGTACTGGGCAGGATTTTGTGCGCGAGATCACCCAGATGCAGATGATTGCGGCGCGCTATGCCAATCCGCTGACCCTCTTGCCAGGCAACGTACCGATCAATGAGCAAATCGAGCTCCTGCTGCAAGGCGGACGCCATTTTTTCGCCTGTTACTGCGATCTGGATCACTTCAAACCGTTCAACGATGCATACGGTTACCGGCGCGGAGATGACGTCATCCAGTCAACGGGCCAGATTCTGATCGACAGAGTCGATCCCGATCGGGATTGGGTCGGCCATATTGGCGGCGACGATTTCATCGTCTTGTTGCAAAGCCGCGACTGGCATGCGCGCTGTGAAGCGATTCTGCAACAATTCGCGCACATGATTCAAAGCTACTACAGCATTGAAGACCGCGAACGTGGCGGTTATCTGAGCGAGGACCGGCAAGGCGTCAAGGTATTTTGCCCATTGATCAGCCTGTCAATCGGCATCGTCAAGGTAGAGCCGGGCAAATTCTACTCGCACCACCAGATTGCTGCTGCAGCAGCCGAAGCAAAAAAACAAGCCAAAAAAATTTCCGGCAACAGCATGTTTATCGATAGGCGACTTGGCCCCCCACCTACCCTTTTGCCGCGCGATACTCCGATGCCATCGAATGCAACGTGATGCCTGTTCGACCGCATCACAACAAAAAATCCACTGAAATCACTCAGTGGATTTTTTGTGTGCCGCACCACCTATTGGACCGGATATGCCACAGCCGCCAATTTTTCCTTCGATTGTTTCGAACGGTTTCGTGATGGCGGCAAGCGGCGCAGATTTTTCAGCGCCTCCAGATCCTTGATTTCTATCGTGCGCTGATTGACAACAATCATGCCGATTTCATTGAACGCTGACAAAGTCCTGCTGACGGTTTCCAGTGTCAATCCCAGATAACTGCCAATTTCGTGCCGCGTCATCCTGAGGTTGAAAAACTTGCTGGAATAGCCCATCGATGCAAACCTGTCGGACAACGTCACCAGAAACCGTGCCACGCGGGCTTCGGCACTGAGCGCGCCCAGCATGCCGACCATCGCCTGCTCGCGCACCAACTCCCGGCTCAGAACATCGTATATCGCGTTTTCAAGCTCGACATGTGTCCTGGCAAGCGTGGTCAGTTTCTTGAACGGCAGCAAAATCAGATCGCAATCCGATAGCGCCACTGCCTCGGATGAATACAACCGGGAATTGATGCCATCGACGCCGAGAATATCGCCTTTCATGGGAAAGCTGAGTACTTGCTCATTGCCATATTCGTCGATGAGTACAGTTTTCAGAAAACCGGAATGCACTATATATAGCGAATCAAATGCTTGCCCTATGGTATGCACTCTCTGCCCGGCCTTGAACTGCACATGCTGGAATAACAGATCCTCGTCGTCGCACACGGCAACAAAGGGGATATGCAGCAAGTCGCAGATATCTTTCAGGCTGGACCACAATCGCCCCTGACATTGCCGCCCGGCTGCCAGCGATGAAGAATGCAAAATCTGTAAAATGGGCTTGGTCTTTGATATCTGTGTATGCAACATGGCATTTCCCCTTTGAAATCTGAAGCAATATGAAAAAACTAAGGTAACTAAACTGGATTTCATCCAATCTTGCAGAAATCAGGGCAAAAATTAAAAATACAGAAACACAATATCCAAAAATTTTTAGTTATTACCCATTCCAGCGAACCTGCATAAACCTCATATTTTTGTATGCACTTGGTTGGTTTGACATATCTATAGTTGGCTTTCCTTGTTTTCGATCATGATCCCTCACATCAAAAAATGTATTCTTGGACATTTGGTGAAAACCTGAGTACCGTCGAATCTTCAAAGCATGGTTTTATTATTGCAATTCAGACCAGTAGTCACAATCAGTGCTTGCTGAATGCTTATGTAGGAATGCAATTTCATTACATCGGAATTGTCTTACAAATTTTATTATCAAAAAATACATATATCAAGCCATTGAATTAATAAAATGTCATTATTTTATGAAATTATTGACATAATTGCAACATCACCTCATAAAAACAAATAATGGCCGAGCGCAATCGTAAAAATCCATATCCCGGCTCACAAAGAGAACATTCCCTGATAGAATTTCCCCCGCTTCGCAGTTGAAGCCTGTCCAGAAGTTGTGCCGGAATAGCTCAGTTGGTAGAGCAGCGCATTCGTAATGCGCATAGCCACACCAATAAATATCTATAAAAATCAACGACTTAGATTAACATATATGATGCCATGGCACAGTCATGGCACATTCGTGATATTGTCCCAAGGTAATGCTCGGTGTTGTGAACTTGAATGCAGCGCCTCTGCGCAATCCAAGGGGACAATATGGCAGTGATTCGAGAGCGCATCTCAGCAGGCGGAAAGAAGTCATACCACGTTCAGATCCGCATCAAAGGCTTTCCACCGCAAACCAAAACATTTCCGAGCAAGACGATGGCCAAAGATTGGTCATCCATGGTCGAGACTGAGCTGAAATCAGGCCGTTACATGCCGCGCATGGAGGCTCAGCGGCACACCGTAGCCGACCTGATTGAACGTTACCGAACTGAGATCCTAATCCCACTTAAGAAGCCCCATATGGTTCGGGACCAGACGAAGCACTTAGATTGGTGGAGCGAAAAGCTGGGTCGTTACGCACTCTCGGAACTAAACAGCTCTCTGATTGCGCAATGTCGCAACCAATTGCTTCAAGAACCCAATGCAGCCGGGAAAATCCGTCGGCCCGCAACAGTAGTGCGCTACATGGCAGTTTTCTCGCACGCACTTAACGTCACAGTCCACGAATGGGGGTGGCTTGAGGCATCCCCCATGAAAGGCGTAAAGAAGCCGAAAGTGGAGAACGAGCGCCAACGTTGCCTAACCAAGGAAGAATGTGAGCGGGTTTTGGCTGCTGCGACGCTATCCGACAATCGTTTCCTTTATCTCATCGTACTTCTCGCCATCTCGACAGGCATGCGCTACAGCGAGATCATGAATCTGCGTTGGAAGGACGTGCATATCGAAGCTGGACATGAAACCGGGTTGCTTTTGATTGAGAAGACAAAGAACGGCGAAAGGCGTGCCGTGCCACTCGCCGGATCGGCTTTCGATGCAATGCAGGTACTCAATGCCCGTATTCGAAGCGAGCATGCGGATAAGCTCCCTGCCAATCAACTTCTGTTTCCAAGTGATACGGTCCCAAACAAGCCAGTCGAAATCCGCAAGGCATGGGATACCTGTCGTAAACGGGCGGATTTGACCGATTTCCGCTTTCACGATTTGCGACATACGGCCGGCAGTTACCTCGCGATGAGTGGTGCGAGTACAAGAGAGATTGCCGAAGTACTTGGTCATAAAACCTTGCATATGGTTAAGCGCTATTCACACCTCACGCAAGGCCATCTGGTCAAGGTCATTGTTAATATGAACAAGCGTATTAAGCCTGAGAGTGGAACCTAATGGCGGACTCTATTCACAATCAAGTCCACGCGCGCTACACCAGTAGCGCGCTTGCTGAGGAAGGGTTTCCGTTTGCGCTGACAGGATCTGATTTCAATCTTACCGATGAAGACTGGGCTTGGCGTTTTCTCAGGCTCAATCCGCTTTACCGATATGATTACGAGCTACAGCGGAACCAACCCCGAATATTGAAAAATTCTGCTGGGAAGCTGCTCAGCGATTGGCGGAAAACACAGCCACCCCAGGAGCTCAGATCAGTCAAGCAATTCTTAGCCATGGACGCTAGGCGCTTTTGCACCATGGATCACGCTCTTGGCAGTACGTATCAGTATCAATGGCCCATGCATATTCCAGAAACGCTTGAGGAATATCGACAAAAGAATAATGAATTACTCACTTCGGACGTCCGAATACGTGACATTGATTGTGGTCGTGACTACGGCTTGGCCCATTGGTTTGACCCATCTTTGGAATCTTTACCTCGACTTGAACCAGGACAGTCTTGGTTTTTCCCTTTCATAGAACCGTTGTGGTGGGTTCCACAAGGTAATTTATTTCCCCCAAAGCCATCTCAATTTCGTATGGCAGACGGTCGAGTTATTGATCTTGGATTTGTTGGAGGTATTCGGGAATTGGAAAATATGCGAATATTTCGCCCCGAAACCATACTTTTGATGAATGGTGACAAGGTTGAAAAATTGAGGGAGTCAAACGAGGTGCCACCTGATCGACCTGGATTTTCATTTCCAACTGAGATGTTATTTCTAATCAGTTTGGACGGTTACGTCGGGTCACAGATTAACGTGATTAAGCCATTGGCGGAGTCATTTCAGGAAATTCGTTTTCCTGGTGTTAAGCCCAAGATATTTCTGCCGCCACCAAAAGGTTACGAACCGGTCATATTTTTACCGGAACGCGCAGGAGGTTTCGCTTCTCTATTAAAGTCAGCGCTTGACGACTTGAGTAAAAGATCTTCCACACCTAGGCCTAATTGGCGAGCAGTGTTGATAAATGTTAAATATAACCTTGCCGGACAGTTATCCGATGTCAATAAAATTCTGACGGACGAACAGCTATGTTTAGAAAAGGAGAATATTTTAGTTAATCCGCTTCGACGGCGCACGGGCAACAAAAACAAAAAAGATTTCTGGCTCAAGCGAGCGTTATGCGTGTTGGAGTTGCATCTAAATATGGCAATGGTTAATTGCGGAAAGACACTAAGCCCCGAGCGTATTGCCCGCGCTGTGTACGATCCTAGTGACCCACTATATATTGAGCTCAGAGGTTCACAAAATGTCCGACATGGCATTTCTATTTCGCAGCCACAAAACCGGTATTCAAGTGAATTGACGGAGAATATCAAGGAAGCGCTCGCACTCGGCAAAAAGCTGTCGGAGTGCTTATATGAATTCCTAATAGGGTTGCCGACTGAAGGAATCACGCGAAAGGAAACGACGAGCGGCGAATGAACCGTTTGCCTGCCAGCTGAGGGAGGCATTAATCTTCCCGCAGCACAGTCAAACGCAAGAAAGCCGCTATGGGCGGCTTTCATACTTTACTGAAATCAATGTTTTGGTGCCGTTGGCCGGAATCGAACTGGCGACCTATTCGTTACGAGTGAATTGCTCTACCAACTGAGCTACAACGGCGTATTTTAAAAAGTTGCAAGAACTCTATTTGTTTGTGGTGCCGCTTTGGCGGAACAATGGCATATTTTAGCAGCAATATGATTTCTTGGAAATTCTCCGCCTACCGGGACATATTGGTATTTTTTGCTTAAGGCCAATGCTGACCACGATTTGAATTCCCCGCGTTTTGCTGCTTTTAACCGTTCGGCGGCATACAAACCACCAACCATGTGCCATCGGCAGCTTGCCTGGCCGTTTAAAGCGATTCCCTGGCATCATGCGCTCAACTGGTGATTGCCAAAAGTGGTTTTCACTCAAAAATGACGGATTTCCCCGACTTTTCGCCAGATTTTATTGCGAATCTAGCAAAGTTATATTGACGATTTTGATCCGCCAATCTCCGATAAAATATAGTTGTCAAGCTTGCATCGCGCTGGCAATGGTTACTGACGCGCTCGCCAAAGCTTGACCCACTGCGCAGCAGCGCCTGCTTGAATATGATGCCTCGGATTCCTTCGGTGGGTCAGCTTATTCAAGTAAATCTCAATCGCCATATCCATTTTCTCTGAGTACATCGCCATCCAGGTGGGCATTGTTGCGCGCATTTTTTAACGCCATTCCATCTCAAGGAGCAACTATGGCTACCACTCCCGCATCAACAATCAACCCCGCGCAGGCAATTCAACCCGTGTTCAAGCGGGTCCAACAGGCCACTGAACATGACTGCGCCTTCGCCTGCATCGCCATGATCACCAATAAATCGCTGGCAGAAGTCATTCAGGTTGCCACCGACAAGTTTGGTCATCCGGCCCATGGCCCCTATTGGATAACGGACGAGTTGATTGCGAAGATTTTTGCGCACTACAGCTTTGTCTCCACTATCTACAAGGAAGTCGAAACCGGAATCTCCGGCATAGCCGATGTCGCCATTGTGATGGTGGACTACGACGCGGACACCGAACTCGGTCGGCACGTGGTGTTTGTCAGGGACAAAAGCAATCCAAAACAACTGGTCGAGTACATGATTGATCCGGCACATTGGATCGACCCATCATTGCATATCAGCAATGATTTTAAGAATCTGGTACCCGCTTGGTTCATCGGCATCCACCAGATGAAATCGAATGCATTCCCAGCCAAGAAGTAGGCATTAGTCCGTGGTACGCGTTCCGCCATCAGTCAGACGCGTATCGCATCACAACCTTGCACCGCAGCACAGGGGATTTGTGCTGACGCATCACAATCATAAGAAAGCAAATTATGGAACTCGACCCTTTTCTCGGGAAGCCCCTGACCGTCATTTCGGTTTTCGAGCCGTGGAAGGAGCGCGGTACGCAACCTATAGGCCTTCCGCTGTTCGGCGCCATTGCGCTGGAATTCGGCGACACGGCGCTGCTCTTCAAGTCGCCGTTGCGATATTCCCGCACCGGTTTGTATGCAAGCTTCGCATCCTTCATCGCGCCCGGTGGCTTGCGTGAAGTCACGGCAAACCTTCATCCCATCGTGTGCGATACGGAGCAATTGGGCTTCTATAAGCGCGCGCTGGAAGGTCATCCCAACATAACGCAACCATTAGTGTGGAAATCTGTATTGCCTGAATCCCATCGCAGCTTGGCGCTCGATAACCTGCCTGATCTGCTGCGGCTGTACGGCCAAGTATTGCTCGGGATGACTCCGGTCTCCGAAACCGTCATCGAACTACGCTTTAGTGGGCAGGACTTTCCAATATGGCTGAGCTACCGCGAAGACCTCGACGGCGCCATCCAAATGGCATGGGCAGGATGGCACCATCAAATAGCAGAAATCGTCGTCGCGGAGCCGGATTGTGCTTTTGGATGGCTGCACCCAGACGCGTCGTATCCGATTTGCGCCAAGGCCAAGCTCTGGCCAAATATGCGTCGATACATCGAATCAGCGACTTGGGAGGCGACGCGTGGTCAGCGTGATCCATTTAGCCAGAACCAGGACGTTCTGCTGACAATTCACGATGAAGCGTTACGCCTGAAGTTCGGCGGGCATCCGCAGTTGGCGAGGCGTTTTGCGGCAATCCGGTATCCGATCGTCGGCGACTGCCTGAGTGATCTCGCTATTCGGGCGTTACATCGTTTGCGGGCAGCGCACTCAGCAATTCCGCCATCGTAACGTTCAGCGCACGCGCAATCCGCTCGATATTGCAGATCGAGATATTGCGCTCGCCGCGTTCGACGGAGCTGATGTAGTTGGGGTGGAGGTCAGCGTACTCGGCTAACTTCTCCTGAGTCAACGACTTGAAGAGACGAATCCGTCGGACATTAGCCGCGAAAAGTAGCTGCGCTGCACACTCTTTGAGTTGTTGTCTTCGCACAGCGCGGAGCATCCCGCGTTCAGCACTGAAATTCCACACCCTTTAAGTTTGTTGATATTATACAACTAATAATTAACACTTTAAGTTTGTAAAAATAGAGGGTTTTTCTATTTACTTACCTCCCACCAAATAGGAGATACCTATGTCAGGTTCACTAAACCGTTGGATCGCAATTACTTTACTAACCTTAGTCAGTTATGGATCGGTCGCAGTTGCTGCCGACGTGAAGACCAGCCTTGCCGCTGGCGACGCCGGAAAGATCTATTTCAACTCGGCAGAGAGGGATGCGACTTACGGCCAGTTGTACAAACACACGGCGGTCTTTGATGATGCCATCTGGGGTGACTTACGCTTTCCCTCCGGTGTGCCTGCCGACAAAGTTCCGGTCATGGTCGTTATGCATGGCAGCGCGGGCGTCAACAAAAGTGTTTATGCCTGGGTCAAATTCCTGAACCAAATGGGTGTGGCAACCTTCATGATCGACAGCTTTACGCCCCGTGGAATCAATCGCACCGTCGAAGATCAATCGCAGCTTAGCCCCTCAGCTACTTCTGCTGATGGATTGCTCGCGCTAAAGCTGTTGGCAACTCACCCACGCATTGACGCAAGCAGGATCGGCATCATGGGCTTTTCCAAAGGTGGAACCGGAGCACTGACTGCCAGCTTTGAGAAACTTCGCGAATCTGTAGTACGCGGCGATTTGAAGTACGCCCTACACATACCTTTTTATGGGGGATGCACGCAGTACGCGAAGACAACAAGCGCACCGATTCTGATGCTCGCAGGAACCAGGGACGACTACCATAAAGCAGAAGACTGCAAGAAAAACGCAGACACTCTGAGAAGTTTAGGTGCCAATCTCAAATCTGTGGTGTACGCGGGTGCGATGCATGGCTTCGATACAGAAAATCCACGGGTGTATGTGCCAAGAGGACAAACGTGGGTCAAGTGTTCGAGGGCAATGGATCTCGACCGAATGGAAATGCACATCAATTGGGCAGAACAAGTCGCCAGCCCACAGGAAGCACGAGACTACAGTAGGTCGTGCATGACCACCGGACTAACAGTGGGCGGTGACGCTGGTTATCGTGAAAAATCACGCAAGGAGGTCAAGGACTTCATTACTCAGAACTTCGGGCTCGCCGGCCAGTAAAACGTAAGCGTTTAGCCCAGCCACCTACCATTTGATTACGTGGCGGCGCATCCTTGCTCCATTCCAATCAGGAGCAGACATGCCATCGAATCAAACATCCCCGACCTCGCGCGACGAGTGGTCCGATCATATCGCCATGTGGC
>JAUYNR010000068.1 GCA_030698225.1 Oxalobacteraceae bacterium
GCCGAAGCCGGTCTCGTCGATGGCAGCCGGGGTGCCGCTGGCCTTGGTCAGCGACAGCGACAGGTTGCCGTACAGGGTCACGTTCGACTGCGCCAGTGCCGCCGATGAGGCGATGGCCAGTGTGGCGCCGATGACGGCGGCTGCCATCAGGTTCTTGTTGAGTGCGTTCATGCGATTACGTCTCCTTAATTGTGATTAAAACTGTGGCTAGCTAGCCACTTTTTTTGAGCCGCTTGTGGATCAAATCTTCTGCCCAATTCCTTGCATAACTGCAAATTTTAGACTTCTTATCGTTATTTCTTTAAAGAATTAAATATCTAGCGGCAGGCCGCTATTTTGTTGTCTGAGGATTAAAAATACGGAATTAATTAACGTAGTTTTAATTCAAACACAATCTCTGAACCAAGGTCTTTGGGATGTATTTTGTAGTTTTACTAGATAATTTAAAAAATTATTACATTTAAATATTCTATTTACTACATAAATTGAATAAAAATATATTTTTAATGGGTGACTGTTGTTTTTATGTATTTCGTCCATTAATTATTGACTTTATTATTGTTTTGGATCAGATGTGAGTTGTAATTTCCATGAATTTAAAAGATGTTATTTTTGTAGTTTAACTACATTTTCGCATTGTGGCATTAATTGAGATTCGACAGCTATTGCTGATTGATTTGCAGCAAAGGTGAGTTGTCCGGATGTGATATCCGGGACGGTCGGAAGATGTAGTGAGGAATTGAAATGGTGTTCTGGATTGCCGTTTGCTATCTTCGCCTACCCCCTGTGCCAGACTACTTGTCGGGTGAAATTTTTGAACGAATGATGTCCTGATCTGGTTCTTGTAGTGGGGTTTGGTTCGGTTTTTTTGCTTCAATTTCTAACATTCTTTCCGGGAGCGGGGGGCGGGTGTTACGGGTGGAGCGCAGCGGAATCCGTTCCTTCAAGACGTCAGGTTTGGTTTTTTGTTCGAACAGGAAGGACGCCGAAGCCGCGGTCATGGCCCAGCGACGGAACTAGTTGTCGCCTCTAAATTTCGATTCAATTCATAGAGGCAGCAATGACAGCAAAGCATTCTGAAGCATTTATCGAGCAAGCCCTGGTCAAGGCGTATTCACGCGGCGACCGGACGATCATGTCGGTCGCGAAAGACCTGAACGTCAATCACCATACGTTAAGATATTGGATGAAAAATAAAGCTGTTATCAAGAGCGGCGCGTCTGCGGCGCGCGAGAAACGTCCCCAGGACTGGACTGCTGAAGAGCAGTTACTGGCCTTGCAGGAAACCCACCCATGGTTTGTCCGGCGAGGCCTTGCAGGCATGGTGCCGAGAACGGGGCATATTTGCCCATCATCTGACCAGCTGGAAAGCCGCGTTTTGCACAGGCGGGAAGGAGACCGTACCAGGTCCCCGCGAAGTGCGAACCTTGAAGGACGAGAACGTGAAGCTCAAGCGCGAACTGGTGCGCAAAGACAAGGCACTGGCGGAGGCGGCCGCGTTGCTGATCCTTCAAAAAAAGTTCCGCGCGCTGTGGGAGGACGAGGAGTGATGACCGCCCTCCCGGAGCGCGACCAGGTGATGGCCATGGTGGCCGAGGCGATCGTTGCGGGAGCGCGGCAGGAGCGCGCCTGCGAGGTGATATCACTCAGCGAACGGACCCTGCAGCGCTGGCAGAACGACCAGGCTGAAGGTGCCTGCGACCGCAGGCCGGCGCGGATACAGACGCCCAAGAACAAACTGGACGAGCTTGAACGCCGGCGCCTGCTGGCAATCGCCAACTCGCCTGAATTCGGCCATCTCTCGCCAAGCCAGATCGTGCCGCGGCTGGTCGATCAGGGGGAATACGTCGCCTCGGAGTCTACGTTCTATCGCGTGCTGAAAGCCGAGAACCAGCTCAAGCACCGTGGCGCCGAAAAACCGGCGAAACCGCGCTACAAACCGCGTGCGCTGGCAGCAACGGCACCCGGCCAGCTGTTCAGCTGGGACATCACCTATTGTACGCCCAGCCAGCGTAGCCCGCCCGCATGGGGGTGAAGCTGCTTGAGCATGTTTGGAATGCAGTGCCCGGTAAGTTGTCGATGTTATACCGGGAATGCCCTTTCTCTGCTACGAGAGGAAGTGAGCCGAAGCGGCGGTGACTTGCTGACACTGGCAAGGTGACGTAGTCCGTGGGAAATGGGGTTTGCGGCGAATCGGTTACGCCAAGATGAATCTCTAGGCTGAGCATGGGACGGTTGAGGAACACGAACCTATTAATCCGTACCTGAGGGTTGAAATGTCACCCCTGCCTACACCGTTTAACAGGCAGGACGTGGATCGGTTTCAGTTACATGTAGGAACTGAAACCGCGAGTGCCGATCAGACAGTCATGCTGATCGGCATGGGGTCATGGAGAGCGCGTAGCTAGACCATGACATCCGCGACGACTTGCGGAAAGCAAGGATAAAGGCTGCGATAGGCAACCTCGCCCATGCGTTGAGTCCAGCATGTGAACTGGGGAAGGCTTGCACAGATGCCAAGGGAGTGTGCCCCCGATGATGTGCAGGTTGGCGGAGCCCTCGTAGTAGTCCGAGACCGGGAAAGCCGGCCACATGGCGAAGGGGGGCAGTTTAAGTGGTTTGCTTGGTCGATTAACTGACCACAATGAGGTGAAGACCTTTGATAATCAGTGAAATGCAAAGCAAACTGGCGACATGGTCAACGGAGAACAAAGAACGCAAGTTCGATCGTCTCCTGAGGCTGGTCGCCGACAGGGCCTGGCTTAGTGACGCGGCTCGTATTACGCTGGCCTCCAGCGGAGCCAAGACTCCGGGCGTTGACGGTATCGACAAGGTTCAGATGGAAGAGAATCTCCACGCTGAACTAGCGGCGATCCGTACCGAGCTGTTGGCGGGGTCTTACAACCCGCTGCCAGCACGACGTGTATTTATCCCGAAAGCGAACGGTAAAATGAGGCCTTTGGGCATTCCTTGTCTTCGTGATCGAATTGTGCAGAGGGCCATTCTGATGGTGATGGAGCCGATATGGGAGAGCGATTTCCATCCGGCGTCATATGGATTCAGACCGGCCCGCAGCGTGCACCACGCGATTCGTGCGGTGAAGCTTCAGTTGCAGGACAGTGGTGAACAAAGCACGTCGGGCCGCTGGGTGATCGAAGACGATCTCGCCAGCTACTTTGACACCGTTCATCATCGTCTTCTCCTGAAGGGAATCCGAAAACGTATCGCCGATCAACGCTTGCTGGCACTGCTCTGGAAATTCATCAAGGCAGGATGCGTTGATCATGGTCTGTTTCGAGCGGCAAGCGAAGGCGTTCCGCAAGGTGGGGTGATTACGCCGCGTACGATCTTGCATACTTTTCTCTCCAACGTCTGAATTAGCCGAATTCTCTTCGGCATTGAGCCCCGGATCCGGATCAACCCGAAACACGACGAGTATCTCCTCTTTGTGAATTTCGACGCGCTTGACCA
>JAUYNR010000083.1 GCA_030698225.1 Oxalobacteraceae bacterium
CACATGAGGCCTGGAAGCTTGCATACCTGTTCGCGCCTTGAATCGTTGGGCACAGCGCACAAAACAAGCCACTGCCACCTCTACATCCACAGACATTTTTAAACCGGCAATTTTAGGAATATTTCACGCCGGCGCGCACACAAGCACACGGTATTGCACTGTTGCGCGACAGATTCGGAAAATTTATCACTTCAGATCCGACATGATGGGATGCCAAACGGATATTGACAAAGCGATCGTTGTGCAAGGTGCAGCCTATGTCCCGGCGCCCGTTTGATACGTTTGCCCTGTGTTTCTCATCCCCTTCCGTTGGGAGAGGGTGAAAGAACCGGTTCTGACTTTATTCGTTTCGGATCTATGGTGTTTCGGTTCTGCGCCGCTTGCGCCTGCACCACCGTTACGGCGATAACGTTAAAGATGTCCTCGGTGCTGCAGCCGCGCGACAGGTCGTTTGCTGGCTTTTTCAAACCTTGTAGTAAGGGACCGATTGCCACCGCGCCACCGACCCTTTCGGCCATCTTGTAGCCGATGTTGCCGGCATCCAGATTCGGGAAAATCAGCACATTGGCGTTGCCCTTGACGGTCGATCCCTTGACCTTGCGCTGCGCAATTTCGGCTACCAGCGCCGCATCGAGCTGCACGTCGCCATCGATCGCCAGCTCGGGGCGGAGCTCCTTTACCCGCTTGGCGGCTGCGGTTACCTTGTCAACCAAGGCATGGCGGGCGCTGCCGCTGGTTGAAAATGATAGCATTGCTACTCGCGGCTCTTCCATCAGGAGTTGGCGCGCGCTGTCGGCTGCAGCTATGGCAATTTCAGACAATTCATCTGCACTGGGGTCCACCACCAGCGCGCAATCCGAAAATATCAGGCCGCCTTTGAGCGAATGGAAAGGCTCGCACAGCATCATCAGAAAAAAACTGGAAACCAGTTTGAATGCCGGTTGTACCCCAATAATCTGGATCGCATTGCGTACCACATCAGTGGTAGTGCGAACGGCACCGGCAACCGAGCCGTCAGCGTAACCGAGGCGTACCATCAGATCGGCGTAGCACAGCGGATCCAGGACAGCGGTTCGGGCTTGTTCCAGAGTCATGCCCTTCGCCTGGCGTAAGTCAAACAGTTCTTGGGCAAACGCCTCAGTGTCTGCCGAATCAGCCGGATCAAGCAGCTCGATCCGGCTCAAATCAATCCCCTGAGCGCTGGCAAGCGCTTCAATTGCGACGCGGTCGCCTACCATCGCAATTTTTGCGATCTCTTCCTGACTGGCGCGTACCGACGCCTGCAGTACGCGCGAATCATCGCCCTCGCACAACACAATTTTCTTGGGTGCGGCACGCGCCTGCTCGATAATGCGATGCAGTGCTTTCATGAGTTTGCTCCTAAATGATTTTCCGAAAGGCGGCCTACGCTGGATTCAAGGCTTGGCCAAAAAAGCGACTAGTGCCGCCGTTGGCAAAAAAATTGCCGGGCCTCTCAGTGCGATACGCACCTCGGCTCCGGCAATCAAATCCCCATAAGGATGTGCGGGGAGAAGTCTTCACTGCTTAAGTGCATTTCAGCGTGCAGTTTTTAGACATAGTCCTTATATTTTTCCAGCAAGCGGACCGGTTTGGAAAGTGCATCGCGGCGGAACGGATCGCCCAATTCACGAGTACACATGATTTCGATGATGGTGGTCTTGCCCTCGTTCATCTGCATATCGATCGCCTTCTTCAGTGCAGGACCCACGTCTTCCAGTTTATCGACCACAATGCCTTCAGCACCCATTGCTTTTGCAATCCCGGCAAAGCTCTGGTTGTCCAGTTCACCCGCAACAAAACGACGGTTATAGAAGTCCACCTGATTTTTCTTCTCCGCACCCCACTGGCGGTTATGGAACACCACTGCCGTGACCGGGATGTTGTGGCGCACACAGGTCATGGTTTCCATCAGGCTCATGCCCCAAGCTCCGTCACCGGCGTACGACACTGCCGGACGGTGCGGTGCAGCAACCTTGGCGCCAATAATGGTTGGGAACGCATAGCCGCAATTGCCGAAGCTCATCGCAGCAAAGAAGCTACGCGGTTTTTCGAAGCGCAAGTAACTGTTGGCCACCGAGTTGATGTTGCCGATATCAGTCGATACCATGGCATCTTTCGGCATAGCCTTTTCCAGCTCACGCAAGACCTGACGCGGGTGCAGGTAGGTGCCGCCGAATGGCGTTTTTTCCTTCTTCTGCTCTTCGATCATGTCGAGGCTGAAGGGATCCTTCTCATGTGTCCAGCCATCGAGTTCCTTCTCCCAGGCATCCTTCTCAGCCTGGATCGTTGCGGCACGCTCGGAACGGGTGGCATCGCACGCCAGCGTCTTGCCACCCAGACGCTGGGTCAGCGCAAGCGCGGCCGCTTTGGCGTCGCCGCAGATACCGACTGATATCTTCTTGACAAGCCCCAGCATCTTGTGATCGGCATCGATCTGGATGATCTTGGCATTCTTCGGCCAGTAATCCATGCCGTGTTGCGGCAAAGTACCGAAAGGTCCAAGACGCGAACCGAGCGCGATGACAACATCGGCTTGCGCTATCAGTTTCATGGCCGCCTTGGAACCCTGGTAACCGAGCGGACCTGTCCACAGTGGATGGCTCGCCGGGAAGGAGTCGTTATGTAAGTAGCTGTTGACAACTGGTGCACCCAAACGCTCGGCCAAGGACTTGCATTCTTCGACTGCATCACCCATCACCACGCCACCACCGGAGATGATGACCGGGAACTTGGCCTGCGCCAGCAATGCGGCGGCTTCATCCAAGCTCTTCTCGCCGCCGGGACCACGGTCCAGGCGGCTCGGTTGCGGGATCTCTGCCGTGATTTCACCATAGAAGTAATCCCGCGGAATATTCAGCTGGGTTGGGCCCATCTCCGACATCGCGCGATCAAAGCAGCGACCGGTGAACTCGGCCATGCGGGCCGGGTTGGTCACATGGCCTTGGTATTTGGTGAATTCTTCGAACATCGGCAACTGGTTGGCTTCCTGGAAGCCGCCCAGCCCCATGCCCATGGTGCCAGTTTCAGGGGTGATTATGACTACTGGGCTATGGGCCCAGTAGGCAGCGGCAATGGCGGTGACGCAATTGCTGATGCCGGGGCCATTCTGGCCGATGACCACGCCATGACGCCCGGAGACGCGTGAGTAACCATCAGCCATATGGCCGGCACCTTGCTCGTGCACCACAGGAATCAGGCGAATGCCGGCAGGGGCGAAAATATCCATCGCATCCATAAAGGCCGAACCCATGATGCCGAACATGTCGGTCACTCCGTTAGCAACCAATGTTTCCACCATGGCTTCGGACGGTGTCATCTTCTGCGGTCCAACGGTAATGGTGCGGTTGGCCTGTAGGGTGTGATCAGTCATAATATTTTGTCTCCTGTTATGGGTAATGTTATCGAAAATGGTACGTTAAGTTCCAATATTTAAGATTAACTATAATTTAAGACGATACAATCAAAATGTCAAACAATTTCTCTAATTATCGAAACAATTTGTATTTAAAAATGAAATATGAATAAGTCAGATTTTTTTGGAAAGGAAGCGGGCTGACACTCTCGCCAGAAATCGATTCTGGCTCTGGCGGGTTTGTCAAGGCTAAATTCAAATGTTGTAGCGTCAGCAAAATAGAAATGTCCGGTTTTTGGGTAGAGTTTTGCTGATTTTGATTCGGTTCTAGCAGTTTTTTCTATTGGTTGTCGAGGGGTTCTGTCGCGTTAAGCCTGGTCCCCAATGTATCAATTAGACTTCTCGCTCTGAAAAGAGGGGGAAATACGATGCATAATTGCCGACATCGGCAAAGCGCTCGATGCTGCCGGTTTCGAGCAGGATCACGGTAGCAAGAATGGGACCGATGCCCGTCACCGAGTTCAGCAAGCGGTACCCCGGCTGGCTACGACAGTGCGATACCAGCTCTTTCTTGATGCCATCAATCTGCATTTGCAAGGCCTGCATCACCGGCACATTGGCTTTCATGCCAAGCGCTTCGGTGCGGCCCATCGACATCTTGTCGATGTCTGCGCAGGTCAATTGCTTGACGCTGTCACAGGTAATGCGGCCGCCCGGTTGTTGTGCCAGGCACGTTGCTATCGAGTGGATCTGGACGGTGCGTTGCTGCACCAGTTGCATGCGCTTGCGGGCCAGGTCCCGCACCGCACGCTCGGGCTTTGGCATGATATGACCTTTAGGCAAAAGCCCGAGCCGCAGGATATGCGCCAGGTGGCGGGCATCAGATTCGTCACCGCGATACTTCAAACCATCGTATTGCTTGATCGCCGTGGTGTTGCCAAGGTGAATCGAATAACCCGCTTCCATGAGTCCATCAACGAGCCAGTACCAGTTGTAGGTCGATTCCACGACGATGCCAAATAATTGTTGCTGATACGGGCTCAGCGCAGCGCAAATGTCTGTCAGATTATTGGGGAGCCGCTTGGCGTACAAAACCTTGTCGGTATCGTCGACAACAACCACAAAGCTGTTGTTCGAATGGAGGTCTATGCCGCAAAATAACATGCCGTTCTCCTTTTGATAAAGTTAGGATTCGCACCGTAACTTTATCCCTCGGCGCTCGCCGAAGGGAGGACTGCTAGATGATTATCAGTTTTGCGTCGGCGCCAACATAGCAGGGCATTACGATTGAACGCGCCAAGCAATAGCGCCGCTCGATTAACGCCGAAACCTCACTTGCTGATCGGAAGTATTGCCGCCGTGCTTCAAAATCACGGGGCGCGGTTCATCTTCCTGTGGCGTGATTCCGCGCTCAACCAGGGCGGCATGGAAGCCACGGATGGCTCTGGTGATATCGCGATATACATCCAGCATCCTGTCCTTTGCCATCAGGGGATAAGTGCACCAGATTTGCACCAGAACCACACGTGTTGAACACCGAAACGGCATCAGGTTTACACGTGAACTAAAGCAGAATCCCATCCGTTCAGCACTGAAACTGCTCTTGTTTCACATACAAATTTTCCCGATCAATGCAGCCGTTTCGCCGCTGGCGACTTGCGCTGCGCATCACTCCGGTTGTCGGTGATGTCATTGCCGAAAACCGACCGGCCTTCTCTGCGTATGCCGGGCGGCGGATTTTCCGTATTGGGAATGATGTCGCGCTTGGCCGCAGCATAACTTTTCAGCTTGTCGGTGATGATTACCCTGTGTCCGTAGCACAAGCCTTTGAGCAGCTTGCGGAAAAAACGCTTGGCAGCGTGTCGATTGCGCCGACTCTGCATCAAAATATCAAGTGTAAATCCATCTTGGTCGACTGCACGCCATAGGTAATGATGCTGACCTTTGATCGCCAGAATGACTTCGTCCAGAAACCATTTGTAGCCGCGTTTTGCCTGCTTCCGCCGTAATGTATTGGCATAGGTCTGCCCGAATTTCAGAGTCCATTGCCGTATCGTTTCATAGGTCACGATGATGCCGCGTGAAGCCAGCATTTCCTCAACATCGCGAAAGCTCAGGGTAAAAACGAAAATAAAGCCAGACCGTATGTTGATGATCTCGGATGGGTAGCGGAAACCGCTGTAAATATTGGAATTTGGCATCCTGCTATTTTATGGAATCGTCGGATGACTTGCCAAGTTGACAGTGCCATCGTGAGCACGCGAAAATGGAATGCAAGCCGGCGCAGCTGAATGCGAGCACATTTGCAGATAATGTGAGCACACGTGCTCCGTCATTTGCATTTAATTTGAGCCGAAAATCGCTTCAAATGCGAGCATGGCCGTTTTGAAATGCGAGCCCAGATAACCCGCATCGGAGGGAATGATTCCATGTCTGCAACGCGCTTCAGAAATATCTTCCGGACGCCGGCAGCCATTCGTGAAATGGCCGGAAGCCTGCGGGCTCATCTGCTCCTGTTGGTGCTATTGGCTGTCCTGCCGACGCTGTTGCTGATCCTCGCCACGAACCTTGAGGAGCGGCGTGCTGCCGGGCGGCGCGTCCAGCAGGATACGGCGCGCCTTCTCCACCTGACGACCAGCCAGCATGAACGGTCTATCGAGGGCGCGCGGCAATTGCTTGTCGCGCTGGCGCAACTGCCGGTGGTCCGTGATCCCAATGAGCCAGCATGCAGCACCCTCTTCGGCGATTTCCTCAAGCAGTACCCGTTCTATGCCAATCTGGGTGCGGCGAACCTGGAAGGCAATGTGTTCTGCAGCGGGTTGCGCCTCGCCAAGCCGGTGAATCTCGCCGACCGCGCCTATTTCCAGCGCGCGCTGCAGAACCGCGGCCTGGCGATCGGTGACTACCAGATTGGCAGTATCACTGGCAAGGCCAGCCTGAACTTCGGCTATCCGATCCTCGATGAAGCCGGGTATCCAAAAGGCGTAGTGTTCGCCGCGCTCGATCTGCGCTGGCTTGTACAACTGGCCAGCGAGGCACGCCTGCCGCCCGATGCCACGTTCATCGTGCTCGACCGCAACGGCACCGTGCTCTTCCACTATCCGCATTGGCAACGCTGGATGGGGGTTGCCGGGGCAGGAAACCCGCTGGTCGAAACCATTCTCGCCCGCCGGGAAGAAGGCGCGGTTGAACTCCCCAGCTTGGAAGGCGCGATGAGCCTGTTCGCGTTCGGGCCGCTGCGCAGCACGCAGGGGGTAGTTGTCACCAATGAGGCATACCTGGCAATCGGCATCCCGACCTTGGTAGCATTTGCGGAGGTTAACCGCGCTTTTGCCTACCGTCTGCTGTTCTTCAGCGCAATCGCCATCCTCGCACTGGCCACGGCCTGGTGGTTTGGCGCGGTCTTCATTCTGCATCCGGCGCGCGCGCTGCTCGCGGCCACCGAACGCCTGCAGGAGGGCGACCTAGAGGCGCGCACCGGGCTGGCGCCGGGGCACGGGGAATTGAGTCAATTGGCCGGCGCCTTCGACCGGATGGCCGGACGAATTCAGGAAAACGAGAATCAATTGCGCGGTTCGCTGGCCGAGACTACGGCAATGAAGAATCTGCTCGACAATGTGTTTTCCTCGATCGTCAGTGGGGTGATTACCATCGATCTGCAGGGCAAGATCACGCTGTGCAACCTGGCTGCCTTGCACATCCTGGGGTATCGGGATGCCGCCGAGCTGGTCGGGCGCAGTATCGTCGAACTCCAGCCGCCGTTGGGGACGGCCCTGTTGCCGTACGTGCTGAGCACTGCCCGAGCGGACAAGCCGGTGATCGGCCTCGAACTGAACCCCACTGTCACCCAGCGCGGCTCCGTCCATCTGCGCTTCAATCTCTCCATCCTCAGAGGCTCCGAGCAGACCCAGGGCATCGCGATCGTGCTGGACGACGTGACGGAAAAGAGGCGGATGGAGGCCCAGCAGAAGTTGCTGCAATACATGGTGTCACCGGCGATCCTGACGCAGATCGATGCCGAGCACTTGCAGCTGGGAGGCAAGCGCACCGAGATCACAATCCTGTTCGCCGATATCCACGGTTTCACCAGCATCGGTGAGCAACTGAACCCGGACGATCTGGTCGGCTTGCTCAACCGCTATCTCGGTGCGATGGCGGACGCCGTGTTGGCGCAGGAAGGAACAATCGACAAGTTCCTAGGGGATGCGGTGATGGCTTGGTTCAATGCCCCGCTGCCCCAGACCGACCATGTGATGCGCGCGGTCCACGCCGCACTTGGGATCCGCGAAGCGATCCGGACCTTGTGCCTGGATATCTCCCCGCTGTTTCGCCTCTCTGTCGGTATCGGCCTGCACGTTGGCGAGGCGGTGCTGGGGCTAGTCGGCAGCAAGCAGCGCATGGAGTACACCGCGATCGGCGATGATGTGAACATCGCCAAGCGCATCCAGGAGCATGCCGGTATCGGCCAGATCCTGATCAGCGCCGCCGTCTACGCCCGAGTGCAGGATCAGGTCATTGTGCGTCCAGTGACCGTGATCCAGGTGAAAGGCCGGCAGAAACCGCTGGAAGTGTATGAACTGCTCGGATTGAAGTAAGCTAGCCGAATGTTTCACAAACAGTTCGAGCTTAAAAAATTGCTTCGTCAGTAAAATCTGTGGGGCAATTCCGGCTCGGGAAGTTTGCCAAGTCCATGATATAGCGCGATTTCCGTGATTCTGAAGGTGCGAAAGCCATACGATTTTCTCATGGTGTCTTTTACCTTGTTGTTCAGACCCTCGACCACGCCGCTGGAGAACTGTTTTTTGGCGCGGAAATAGTTGAGGATCAGTTCACGGTGGTTGCGCAATGTCTTGGCAACCTTTTTCATGGGCTCAATGCGTGAGCGCATGACGAGTGCAGTCCATTGGTCGAGAAACTTTCCGGCCCAAGTAGGTGAGTCATAGCCCCAGACTTGTTGGAACTGTTCCTTGAGTAAATAAGCCCGAACGGTCTGGAGGTTGTAATGCAGCAGATCGCGCAGTCGGATACGCTGATTGCCGGTGAGGTTCTGTTTGCGTTTGAGCACGCACCAGCGGGTCTTCTTGAGAACCGGCTCAAAGCCGTCCTGCACCAATTTTCTCGCTTCGGCGGCCCGCACATCGTCGAGCGCCTCATTCATTTTGGCGACGATATGGAAGCGATCCAGAATGTTGAGTGCGTTGCTGCAGCGCTCGCGAATGACCCGTAGATAGGGCTTCCACATGTCGGAGCAGACGAAGTTGATCTTCCCGGCCAGATCGTCGCCGATCATGTCGAAGAATTGTTCGAACGTTGCGACCGTGCGTTCCTTGCCAATCCAAAGCAGCCGGGTGCACTGCGCATCGATCTGATAGACCAGTGTCAGATATTTTTGGCCCTTGCTGTATTGAATTTCATCGACGCCGATCGCCGTGATCGGCCCGAGCGTGCGGTGCGCGAGACCCCACTGCACGACGACTTCGACCGCGTTGCAGACCTTGTCCCAGGACGTGTGAAATGACAAAGCGGTTTCCTTCCAAGACAACTTCCTGGCCCAGTGCGCCAGGAATAGCACATAGGCGGTTGTCATCTGGTGCTTGCCGCAACCCCATGGCACCTGTTCTACTTTAACCCCGCAGCGCCGACAATCGACCCGTCGCATGCGGTATAGTAAAAAGACCATGAAGCCCAGAACGGGACGAATGCGAAACGCCTCAGGCCCAGATGGTCATAAGGCCACCTCTAAAAACCTACCCATTGTTTGGCTGGGTAAGTAAAATTCTGAATCCAGAACCAAACTGCGTACCGTCCCATGATGATGCCCAAACCAAGCTTGCCAAACACATGGCAATCCGGATCATCCCATTAAGCGACGAATGGGCAGTGCGCAACTTGCTAATCTGCGTCCAGGACCCCGGAACTGCTGCTCTCGTTCGCTCGCGAGTTGATCGCCTGCCTCGTGATAGACCGCGATGAGAATGTCACGAAGCCGGTTTGAAACAAGAAACCGGCCAGGGCTTGCCCGTTACATTGCCGGGTAATTCGGCCCGCCGCCGCCTTCCGGTGTGACCCATACAATGTTTTGGGCCGAATCTTTAATGTCGCAGGTTTTGCAGTGCACGCAGTTCTGCGCATTGATCTGCAGCCGGTCCTGCCCCGCCTCGTTCCGCACGAACTCATATACGCCAGCCGGGCAATAGCGCGCCTCCGGTCCCGCATATTTCGCCAGGTTGATATCGAGCGGCACGCCAGAATCTTTCAGCGTCAGGTGCACCGGCTGGTCTTCGGCGTGGTTGGTGTTGGAAATGAATACTGACGAGAGACGGTCGAAAGTCAGCTTGCCATCCGGTTTCGGATAGCGGATCGGCTGGAATTCCGATGCCGGGCGCAGGCATTCGTGGTCGGCGTGGTCATGGTGCAGCGTCCACGGCGCCTTGCCGCGAAACAGCACCTGGTCGATGCCGACCATCAGCGTGCCGGCATACAGCCCCTTGCCCATCAATGGCTTGAAGTTGCGCGCCTTGTGCAGTTCATCGTGCAGCCAGGATTGTTCGAACGCGGCCGGGTAATCACTCAATTCGTCGTACTGGCGGCCGGCGCCCAGCGCCGCGACGATCGCGTCGGCCGCCAGCATGCCCGATTTCATGGCCGAGTGGCTGCCCTTGATGCGCGACGCATTCAGGAAGCCGGCATCGCAGCCGATCAGGGCACCACCCGGGAAGGTCAGTTTCGGCAGCGATTGCAGGCCGCCGGCCGTGATCGCGCGCGCGCCGTAGGAAATGCGCTTGCCGCCTTCGAAAAATTTGCGGATTTCCGGATGCGTCTTGTAGCGCTGGAATTCCTCGTATGGCGACAGGTAGGGATTGCTGTACCCGAGGCCGACCACGTAGCCGACCGCCACCTGATTGTTATCCAGATGGTAGAGGAAGGAGCCGCCATAGGTATCGGCGGCCAGCGGCCAGCCTGCGCTGTGGATCACGAGGCCTTCCTGGTGCATCGCCGGATCGATTTCCCACAATTCTTTGATGCCGATGCCGTAGGTTTGCGGGTCCTTGCCCCGGTTGAGGTCGAATTTCGCCATCAGCTGCTTGCCCAGATGGCCGCGCGCGCCTTCGGCAAACAGCGTGTATTTGGCGTGCAGCTCCATGCCGAGCTGGAAAGTTGGACCCGGATTGCCGTGGCGGTTAACGCCCATATTGCCTGTGGCAACACCCCTGACCGAAGCGTCATCGTTGTAGAGCACTTCGGCCGCGGCGAAGCCCGGGAAGATCTCGACCCCGAGCGCTTCGGCCTGCTGGCCCAGCCAGCGCACTACATTGCCCAGCGAGACAATGTAATTGCCATGATTCTCGAAGCAGCCGGGCAGCATCCAGTTCGGCGTCTTGAACGCCGCCTTTTCGGTCAGGAACAGGAAGCGGTCTTCCGTCACTTTGGTCGTCAGCGGCGCTCCCAGTTCTTTCCAGTTCGGAAATAATTCATTCATCGCGAGCGGATCCATCACGGCGCCGGACAGGATATGGGCGCCGACTTCGCCGCCCTTTTCCAGCACGCAGACGGACACTTCGCGGCCTTGTTCGGCGGCCAGATGCTTGAGGCGGATCGCCGCGGACAGTCCGGCGGGGCCTGCGCCGACGATCACGACGTCGTATTCCATCGATTCGCGCGCGCAGTACAGATCTTTATTATTAGTTTGCATAAAGTGATCTTACTTAAGCGCCCAGTTCTTGCGTCAGTTGCGGCACGATGTCGAACAGGTCGCCCACGATTCCATAGTCGGCCACGGTGAAGATTGGCGCTTCCGGATCCTTGTTGATCGCCACGATGACCTTCGAATCCTTCATGCCAGCCAGATGCTGGATCGCGCCAGAGATGCCGACCGCGATATACAGCTGCGGCGCGACGATCTTGCCAGTCTGCCCCACTTGCCAGTCGTTCGGCACATAGCCGGCGTCGACTGCGGCGCGCGACGCGCCCATGGCGGCGCCGAGCCGGTCGGCCAGAGGTTCAAGGATCTTGAAGTTCTCGCTGGAACCCATGCCGCGGCCGCCGGAAACGATGACCTTGGCGGCCGTCAGTTCAGGACGGTCCGATTTCGCGACTTCGCGCCCGACGAAGGCGGATTTGCCGGAGTCGGCCACTACTGTGATGTTCTCAATCGCAGCCGAACCGCCTGTTGCTGCAGCATCGAAGCCGGTGGAACGCACGGTGATGACCTTGACCGGATCGCTCGACTGCACGTAGGCAATCGCATTTCCCGCGTAGATCGGGCGCTCGAAGGTGTCGGGTGCGTCGACCCGGGTGATTTCGGATATCTGCGCGACGTCGAGTTTGGCGGCCACGCGCGGCAGGATGTTTTTGCCGTAGGCAGTGGCAGGTGCAAGAATATGGGAATAG
>JAUYNR010000088.1 GCA_030698225.1 Oxalobacteraceae bacterium
TTCCCGTTGGTGGGATCAATGACCTCAATGACGAGGACAATCTCGACATCCGGGCATCCCGCAAACCTTGGGGCCAAACTCTCCCTGGCAATGCGCAGTCCCCATCTTACCCGAGAGTTTGCTCTGTTGTTGCTGGCGCTAGCGGCCCGCCTTGCGGCGTGCCTTGCTCTCGCTGGTCCACTACCCCGTGGTTCATGATGCCGGCATTGAGGTATGAACGAATCAGCCGGATCACGCCGGCATCTTCAATCCGTCTCCCAATACGACTCATGAGCACATCGTGATTGACGCGGTCAAAGAATTTCTCCAGATCGACATCGACCACGATCCGGTAGCCCTCCTGCACATGTTGCTGTGCAGCGAGCACGGCGTCGCGGGCGCGACGTCCCGGACGAAAGCCATGGCTGTGTTCACTAAAAGTGGGGTCGATCAGCGGTTGCAGCACTTGCAGAATGGCTTGCTGGATCAGCCGGTCGACCACGGTGGGTATCCCCAGTTCTCGTTGGCTGCCATCTGGTTTGGGAATGCCGACGCGACGCACCGGACTGGGCCGGTACGTGCCTTCCATCAGTTGAACACGGATGTTCGGCAATGCGGTCACCAGATAGCGCCCGGTCGTGGCGATGTCCATGCCATCCACGCCTGCTGCGCCTTTGTTCGACTTCACGCGTTTCCACGCGCGTTGCATGTTCTCTCTCGCCAGCACCTGCGCAAGCAGGCCCTGCCCTGCGTTCACCGTGTCATCCCGCGTGAGACGAGCTTCATCGCTGACCACGCCAGAGGCAGCTTCACCGCCTCCTACCGTGACCCGCTCCGCAGTTGCGGACATCTGATGCAATGCTTTTCCCATCGACATGGTGGTTTAACGCTCCTTCTCGTTCGGCCCTTCGCTCCATACTGGCAGCTACTACGGCCTCTGCTGACTTCTCGCTCCGGCTTGCACCGTCGCCCTTTCAGGCACGAGGCGAGATCTCCCCAGGTAAAAACGCAATCCTTCCCCGCACAACCGCCGAATTTACGCCGCCTGATCTTTGACCACAAGAGCTTCGCGGTTTCTTGCCCGCTCGCCCTGATCGGCAGCGCCTTCTATCCGGTTCTTGTACATCGGCTCGCGGTTTCGCTTCACGCTTCCTCCCCACAGTCGGTCGCCCTTCCGCAGTTGCGCTTCACTTCGTTCGCTGTGGTCAGCTTACGGGAGGACTTGCACCTCCGAGATTGCGCCCATGCTGGGCGCACAAAAAAAAGCGGTTGTGCATCGTCTGATGCACAACCGCTATCGAATTAAACCCCGCCTGTGCCGCTATGCCGGCATCCCGAACCAAAGCGGTCCAAGGTGGTCACAGTCAGTTCAATTTCGGGTTCGTCGAACTAGCGACGCGCACTCCCATCGAACTTGTTCCGCAACCGATGCATATGAATGGCTCAAGGAATATATGACAATCGCGAACACGGCAGGAGATTCAAAGTCTACTCTTTTCGGAACGCATGTCAAACGGTTTTCAGTCTCAGAACAGGTTTTCCTGAGGAGCAAGGGCACTGTCGAGTACCGTATGCATGGCGCTGATTTGCTGCTGCACCTGAGCCATCGTCAGCGCCGACAAAGGTCCTTCAGGTGCTTTTGTTGTCAACAGTTCGGCTGCGATACCAAGCGCCGCCATGACCGCAATCCGGTCATTGCCGCGAATCTTGCCGGCATCGCGAATCGCGCACATCCTTGCATCGAGGTAAGCAACGGCATCACGCAATGCCGTTTCTTCGCCGTCGTTGCAGGATAATTTATACGAGTGGCCCATGATGGTGACATCGATCTGGATCATGCCGACTCCTCGTCTTGCTGCTGTGGCTCGGGGATCTGCTCCAGCAATGTTGCCAGTCGCCGATGCGCCTGCTGCATTTTCTCTGTCAAAGTGGCATTCTCAGAAGACATCGCGGCGATTTTCAGGCGCAGTTCGGCATTTTCACGCCGCAGAAACTGCGTCAGTTCTGCCAGTTTGTCGATTTTTTCGGAAAGTATGTGGAATTCGGAATTCATCCCGCCACTATAGTGGCGCAAACGAATTTCCGTCAATAGATTCAATCGGTTACATTGATGCGCAGCAAATTATCGATCAGTTTCAAGATGCATGATCGTCAAAACATTCAATCGATGCGCCGATACAGTCGGAAACGCTCGTCCCGGTCGGAAGGACGCCGTCCTTCCCACAGAATGCGCCAGCGGCCGTCATACTGCTGCAGCAAGCTGGTGTCGCTCTTTCTGCGAGGGTTGTCCTGCAACAGAAGGTAACGGCAGGAGGTATCGTCAAAGCGTGCAAACGCAACATTGCCGAAGTAAGCAAACGATGCACGCTGGGCGGCGCCGACATTGGTATCGACACAATATTGCTTGGCGGGTAATTTCTGCGCAATCTGCGCAGCCACGCCGGCATAGCTCTTGCCATAGTTTATCCACGGCAGCCATAAGGTCATCAACAATAGCCAGCAAAGAATCACGCCGCCGGACGACAACACCACCGCCCGCCACAGCACGGAGGGACGGCGCGAAACGCGCCAGTGCACCAGGGCCAGCCAGAATATGGTTGCCAAAGCGGCCGCAACAAAGGCAAAGGCATTGAATTCCGGCCTGAATCCGGGCGCGAGTTTGAACGCATTTTTTGCAATCTGGGCCGGCCAGCCGGTTTGCTTGGCGATCCAGCCCAGCCAGATGAAACCGGCACAGGTTGACAGGGTCATCACCGAGAACCAGTCAATCGCATTGATTGCGCCGCGCTTCATGGTCGGCAAACCGAATGCAGCCAGTATTGCCAGCGGCGGTAACAGTGGCAACAAAATTCCGTCTTTAGGAGACGGATTCAGCAAAACCAGCAAAGACAGCGCGCCGACGAAAACCAGCGGGACCGTTATGTGCAAGCCCTTGTATTGTTTTCTCCATGCATATACGGCCCAGGCGGCAAATGGCCACGCCGGCCAGGCGAACCAGATTCCATTTACCATGAAATATTTTGCGTTACTCCACGTCGGCCAGCGTATTTCGCGATAATCGGCGCGCAGCCACACAGAAACAGGCGAACCGTCGAATGGCTGCACAAGATAATTTCCAACGACCCAAACGCTGGCCACCAGCAGCATGACCGGCAATGTCGTCAGGAAAAGTTGCAGCATCAACTTCTTGTTCTGGAAGGCCGCCAGGATGATCACGCTGAGCAATATGGTTGATGGCAGCAGCCAGCCGCGCGTCAGGATAGCCAATCCCAGAGCAAGTCCCAGCATGGCTGCGCTACGAAACGAGTGGCAGTCGAACAATTTGGCGCTGGCGTAAAGAGCAAGAGCAGTCAGCGAGACCTGTAATGCTGCGGGGCTGGTTTCATGGCTATGCAGTAGCAAGCCAAGGCAGCCGAGGTAAATCAACAACGCACCGTCGGCCAGCATGCGGCCAAAATCCCGCTCGTCAGGCTGTCCGCCAAAAGCCAGCTTCAGTGGCTGCACCTCCGGCCTGCGCCCCAGCACATAGGTGCAATACCAGACCGAAGACGCGCCGATCAGAAAAAACAGCATGGCCGACATCCGGGCCGCCATCGGCTCGCCCAGCAACCAGCCGAACAACTTGATGCAAACGGCGCCCAGCCAATACGCCAGCGGTCCCTCGTCGACCAGCGGAAGTCCGACCACATGCGGCCACAGCCAGTCCTGCAGGTTGCCGTGCGCCATCGTCCACATAACGCCGAAACTGATCGCATCATCGTTCTTCCATGGATCGCGACCGATCAAGCCAGGGAGGATGTACAGCAGGCACAGCGCATACAGGCCCCAGCGCGGGAGCGTATGCGCGGCCGAGGCAGGCAGACGGACGGGCTTCATGTAGATTATTTTGTCGTTCCGTGGAGACATAAGCGCAACATTGTGCCCGAAAACGCTTTTAGGAATGGGCAAGGCCAACAAAAAAGGCAGCCCAAGCTGCCTTTTTTGTTGTGAAGCAGCGAGATTACTCTGCGACTTGGGTTTTGGAACCAACGGTACCGAATTTTTTGCGGAATTTATCCACGCGGCCGGCGGTATCGACGATTTTGTGTTTGCCGGTGTAAAACGGATGCGACTCGGAAGATACCTCGACCTTCACGAGTGGATATTCCTTGCCTTCGAATTCCATCTTGTCGCGTGTATTGATGGTTGAGCGGGTAACGAATTTGAAATCGCAGGACATGTCGTGAAACAAAACGTCGCGATAATTTGGGTGGATGCCGTCTTTCATGTGTGCCTCTGATAGTTTGGTAGCCAATCGCCACTTCGTCGGCCGTGCTGCTTCTTGGCCCGATTGTCGATCACTTGCCTGGGGTTGAATTCAACTGCTTAAATTCGTAACCCGAAATTATACAATGCAATCAGACATTGCGGCCAATCTGGAATAAGATGTCGGGCTTGAAAAGGAGCAAGAAACGTGGCAATCGGCATCAATTCAGGGATGAGTACGGCATTGCTGGCCATCGAGGTGTTTGGCATTATCGCCTTCGCCAGTTCCGGCTTCATTGAGGCGCGCCGCAAGGACATGGATCTGATCGGGGTTTTCACCGTGGCCTTCATCACCGCGTTCGGCGGCGGCACCTTGCGCGATATTCTGCTCGACCGCCGCCCGCTGTTCTGGGTCCAGCACCAGGAATACACGCTGCTGATATTCGGGCTGGCGCTGATCGTGCTGCCACTTTCGCACCATCTTCGCTCATCCACCGCCGAGCGCGCTATCATCTTTGTCGATGCCCTGGGGCTAGGCCTGTTCAGCGCAGTGGGCGCCTCGGTTGCGCAAGATGCGCAAATGCCGATTTTCGTCTGCGTGATGATGGGCGTCATCACCGCCATTTTCGGCGGCGTATTGCGCGATGTGATATGCAACGAAATACCGCTGGTATTTCGCCGCGGGCAACTCTACGCAACCTGCGCCTTCATCGGCAGCTGGGTATATCTGATACTGGATCTGGCCGATGTACACCAGACGATTGCACTCATTTCCAGCATTTTTGTGACGTCCACCATGCGCCTGCTGGCAGTGCGCTTTAACCTGACGCTGCCGGCCTGAAACGCAGCGCATGCCGCAGCCTGCGCCCTATCCTGTCGGCCAGACCACAGGCGCGACCTGGTGACTTAAACCGGCGATCTAAGAAAAATCAACCGCCGCCGCGCCGCATCATGTCGAAGAACTCGCCGTTGTTCTTGGTCGCCTTCATTTTATCGAGGATGAATTCCATCGCCTCGATTTCATCCATGCTGTAGAGCAGCTTGCGCAAGATCCAGATTTTTTGCAGCTGGTCGGGCTTGATCAGCAGTTCTTCGCGGCGGGTGCCGGATTTATTCAGGTTGATCGCCGGATACACGCGTTTTTCGGCCAGACGGCGCTCCAGATGCACTTCCATGTTGCCGGTACCCTTGAATTCTTCAAAGATCACGTCATCCATGCGGCTGCCGGTTTCGATCAGCGCGGTGGCAATGATGGTCAGCGAACCGCCTTCCTCGATGTTGCGCGCGGCGCCGAAGAAGCGTTTTGGGCGCTGCAGCGCATTGGCATCGACACCGCCGGTCAGCACCTTGCCGGAGGCCGGAATCACGGTATTGTAGGCGCGCGCCAGGCGGGTGATCGAATCGAGCAGGATCACCACGTCCTTCTTCATTTCGACCAGGCGCTTGGCTTTTTCCAACACCATTTCGGCCACCTGCACGTGGCGCGTGGCCGGCTCGTCAAAGGTCGAAGCGACCACTTCGCCGCGCACCGAGCGCTGCATTTCGGTCACTTCTTCCGGCCGTTCGTCGATCAGCAGCACGATCAGCGTGACATCCGGGTGGTTGGCGGTGATTGCATGGGCAATGTGCTGCAGGATCACCGATTTACCCGATTTCGGCGATGCCACCAGCAAGCCGCGCTGGCCCTTGCCGATCGGCGCGATCATGTCGATGATGCGCCCGGTGATGTTTTCCTGGCCGTTCATCTCGCGTTCTAGGTGCAGCACCTTGTTCGGATGCAGCGGCGTCAGGTTTTCAAACATGATCCGATGCTTGGATGCTTCCGGCGGTTCGCCGTTGACCTTGTCCACTTTCACCAGTGCAAAATAGCGTTCGCCGTCTTTCGGGGTACGGACTTCGCCTTCGATCGAATCGCCGGTATGCAGGTTGAAGCGCCGGATTTGCGATGGCGAGATATAGATGTCGTCGGTTGAAGCCATATAACTGGCATCAGGCGAGCGCAGGAAGCCGAAGCCGTCCGGCAGCACTTCGAGTGCGCCGTCGCCGAAAATTTGTTCGCCTTGCTTGGCACGTTTTTTCAGGATCGCAAACATCAATTCCTGTTTGCGCAAGCGTGCTGCGTTATCGATATCGAGTCCGATTGCCATTTCCAGCAGGGCCGAGACGTGTAGCGCCTTTAATTCAGATAAATGCATGGTGAGAGTGTCCCGAGACGGGATAAATATAGGTGGGGGTGGGAACCGCGTGGTGCGCTTGTAGTCGGGTATTGAATATCAAGCAGGAATAATCTGAAGAAATAATCTGTGTGTCTTATGAATCAGCGGCACTGCGAGCGCTGCGCCGCTGATCGCATTAAATGTTGCTATCCACGAAAGAGGTCAGCTGGCCTTTTGCCATTGCACCCACTTTTTGCGCGGCAGCGACACCATTCTTGAACAGGATCAGCGTCGGAATGCCGCGAATGCCGAATTTTGCCGGTACCGCCTGATTCGCGTCGACGTCCATTTTGGCGATGGTGATCTTGCCGTCGTATTCCTTGGCGATTTCTTCCAGGATCGGCGCGATCATTTTGCAGGGGCCGCACCACTCTGCCCAGAAATCGACCAGCACGGGTTTGTCGGATTTCAATACATCCGCTTCAAAGGATGCATCGGTAATGTGTTTGATGTTTTCGCTCATGGGGTTCCTCGGTATGAGGGAATAAAAGGGTAAATGGCGCTGCTACGGAATTCGTTCAGACTGGCCCGCAATACTCGTTGACTGATGACAGCGCCTCCATTGTTACAGCAATGAAGTTGAGGCGTTGTGCTTAAATTCAATGTTTTTGAAATGTGCGGCAAGGAATAATGCGGCGGGGATGCGATAAATCATACCCTATTTTTGCGCGAAATGTGGTGCAGCGGATTCGATTTTATCTGCAGGCGCCTGCGCGGCTCGCATAAAATGCATAATCGACGCGGCTTTTCCCGCAAAGCTTGCCCTTTCCCGCCGTTTTCATCCGCCCATACCTGATGCCGCTTTCGCCTATCCTGATTCCACCTTCCGCCCACTTCTGGAGCGATGCCGCGCGCGCGCTGCTGCAGCGGCTTGCAACAAGCGCACTGCTGCCGCCGCAGTCGGCGTCGCAAGCACCCGACCTGTCGGCGCTGTGCGTGATGGTGCCGACCTACGGCCATGCGCTGCAGCTCAAGGCCGCGCTGGCGGAAGTCCTGCAATGCGCATTCATCCCGCCGCGCATCACGACGCCGACCACCTGGCTCGAACTGCTGCCGTCGCAGGCCGCCGGGATTGCGCACGACAGCGAGCGTCTGATGGCGCTGTACGCGGGGCTGCGCCAGCACGCGTGGCTGAAAAAGCTGTTTACCGCCAAGCGCAATACCGATCTGCTGCCATTGGCGCACACCCTGCTGTCGCTGTCGGATGAACTGACGCAGGCGCTGCTGCCGGCGCTCCAGCTCGCCCCCGAAGCTCTGGAACACAGCTGGCAGGCGGCGCTGGCCGAGTTGTCGCCGCCGGCACGCCAGCTGTTGTCGGATGAAACCCAGCTGGTATGGACCATTTGGCAAAGCCAGCTTGAGCAGAACGATGCCAGCGCCGCCCGACTGCTGCAGATGCTGCGCTTTGCCGCGCAGGCGCGCGGTCCCCTGGTCTGGATCAGTCCGGTTGCGCCCAGCCCGCAGGAAGCGGCATTCCTGCGCGCATATACGGCGCGCCAGCCGGTGCTGCAACTCTCTCTCGACTGGAGCGCATCCGCATTAAATATGGAGTACGTGGTCGCATGGCACGAAATACATGCGGAAAAAGACGTCGGAATTGCCAGTATGTGTGAAGGTCCGGAGCCCATCGAACGGCGGCCGATGGCGCCGCTGTCGCACATATCACTCTACGGCGCCAGCAGCCTGGAGGACGAAGCGCTGCACGCGGCCCAAACCGTCGTCGACTGGCTGCAGCAAGGCAAATCCCGTCTTGCCATCGTCGCGCAAGACCGGGTGGTGGCGCGGCGCATCCGGGCGCTGCTGGAGCGTGCGCAAGTCTGCGTCAGCGACGAAACCGGCTGGAAACTCTCCACCACCCGCGCCGCAGCGGCGCTGGCGGCCTGGTTCGAAGTGGTGTCGTCGCGGGCCGAGACCGCAGCCCTGCTGGATTTCCTGAAATCGCCCTATCTGTTCGCGCCGCTGGCGGACAAGCCGGCGCAACTGATGACGATCGAGCGCGCGCTGCGGCGCGCCAATGTGCTGGCCGGCTGGGACGCGGCCGGTGCAGCGCTGGCCGGCAGTCCGGCCGAACAGGCCAGCCTGCGCCGCATCGCGCAGCAGGCCAGCGCATTCAACGGCCGCAAGACGCTGGCCGCCTGGCTGGGGGCGACCGCCGACATGCTGGCCGCGCTCGACATGCTGGCCGCGCTGGCGGCCGACGCGGCCGGGCAACAGGTGCTGGCCGTGCTGGAATCGCTGCAGGCCGAATGCGCGACGCTGACCGAAACCTTTGCATTTTCCGAATGGCGCGCCTTCGTCGGCATGCAGCTGGAAGCAGCACCGTTCGTGGCAGACAATTCCGACCCCAGAGTGGTGATGCTGCCGCTCAACGGCGCGCGCCTGCGCAGCTTCGATGCGGTGTTGCTGGTCGGTGCCGACGCCAAACACTTGCCGTCGCAGCCGCAGGAAACCCTGTTCTTCGCCAATGCAGTGCGGCGCGAGCTCGGGCTGGAAACCCGCGAAAGCCGCCAGCGCCAGCAATTGCGCGACTTTGCCGAGCTGCTGAGCGCCAATCCGGAACTGGTGCTGTCGTGGCAGGCGTACCAGGATGGCGAGCCGAATCCGCTCAGCGCCTGGATCGAACGCTTGCAACTGACGCTGGCACGGCACAGTCTGCCTGCGTTGCCGACGCACCAAAGTGCGCTGGCGACCCGGCAATTGCAGGCTGCGCTGCCAGCCATTCCGGCACCGCAGGCGCCGCAACTGATGCCGGAAAGACTCTCCGCCAGCGGCTACAACAGCCTGCTGGCTTGCCCGTACCAGTTCTTTGCCGCGCGCATGTTGCGCCTTTCTGCACTGGATGAATTGTCCGACATGCCGGAAAAACGCGATTACGGCGGCTGGCTGCATGCGATCCTGAAAACGTATCACGACACGCTGCGCGACCAAGGTTGCCCGCTGCCTGGGCGCGAGAATCTGCTGCGCAGCATTTCGGTACAGGCGTTCGATGCGATCCTGGGCAAGAATGGCGCCGCACTCGGCTATACCACCCGCTGGCAAAAGGTGATTCCCGCGTATCTGGAATGGGCCAATGCGCACGAAGCCGAAGGCTGGCAGTTCGTGGTCGGCGAGCAATGGTTCGAGAAAACCTTATCCTGGCCGGAGGGCGAAATACTGCTGCAGGGCCGCATCGACCGCATCGATGAAGCCGGGGACGGCACGCGGGCGGTGCTCGACTACAAGACCAGCGACGCCGCCAGCCTGAAAGCCCGGCTGAAAGGCGGCGAAGACCTGCAACTGCCGTTCTACGGCATGCTGTCGGATGCGCCGGTGACCAGTGCCCAATATGTCGCGCTGGAAACCGACAAAAGAAAAAGCGGCAAAGCGGGCGCGGCAGCCGCGCCCGATTACGCCGACTGGCAAACCGCACTGGAACAACACATCACGATGAACATGCAAGCGATAGCACAGGGTACGCCGCTGCCGGCCAACGGCGTCGAATCGGTCTGCCAGTATTGCGACGTGCGCGGCCTGTGCCGCAAGGGAGCCTGGTAATGGAGCGCATCAATCCAGACGCGAATTTGAGTACAGACCTGCACGCCTACGAAATCAACCGGCAGCCGGTCGGCGCGCAAGCATTCATCGCCAGCGCCTGCGACCCGCGGCAATCGGTGGTGGTGGAAGCCTGCGCCGGCAGCGGCAAGACCTGGCTGCTGGTGGCGCGTATGCTGCGCCTGCTGCTGGCCGGCACCGAACCGGCCGAACTGCTGGCGATCACCTTCACCCGCAAGGCCGCACAGGAAATGCGCGAGCGCCTATTGTCGCTGCTGCGCGACCTGGCCTTGCTGCCGGAAGCGGAAATCCGCACGCTGCTGCTGGAACGCGGCCTGCCGCCGCAGGAAATCGCGCAGGCGATACCGGCGGCGCGCGGCCTGTATGAACGGGTACTGTCCAGCCCGCAAGCGCTGTCGATCGACACCTTTCACAGCTGGTTTGCCAAGCTGATCCGGATTGCACCGCTGGCCTCCGGCGTACCGCACGGCTACACGCTGACCGACAGCACCGGCGCACTGCTGTCCGAGGCTTACAGCACCTTCATGCAATCGACCAGCGATGACGGCAATGCCGATTTGAAGGCAGCGCTGCTGGTCTTGTACGAAAACCTCGGCGATTTCAATACCAAGAAGCTGCTGGACGCCTTCCTCGGCAAGCGCGCCGAATGGTGGGCCAGTACCCAGCACCAGGATCCGGCGCAAGCGCCGCTGCCGCTGGAATGGCTGCGCGCACTGTGCGGCGACGATGCCGAAAATGACGCCCGGCTGGCAATATGGAACGACGACGCGCTGCAAAAACGCTTGCTGAACATTGGATGGCTGCTGGGGCAAGGCAGCCCCACCAACCAAAAACGCGCGACCGCAATTGAAATCCCGTTGACTGCCGGCGCATCGATCGAGAGCTTTGACGCACTCTGCCATCAATTTTTTGACGGCAAGGGCGAGGTGCGCAAAAACCTGAAAACCAAGGACCTCAGCCGCGCGCTGGAAAGCAATTTCGGCACCGACGGCGCTGCGGTGTTCGACCAGGAATTCGAAGGCGTCGCCGGGCAGCTCAAAATCCTGCAGCGCCGCAGTTGCGAGCCCCAGGTGCTGGCCGTGAATGCCGCGCTGTTTACCGCCGGGGCCGCGTATCTGGAACGCTATCAGGCGATCAAGGCGGAGCGCCGCGTGTTCGACTTCGCCGACCTGGAATGGCAGGCGTACCGGCTGCTGTCGAATGAAGAACACGCAGCGTATCTGCAGAGCCGGCTCGATGCGCGCTACAAGCAAATCCTGCTGGACGAATTCCAGGACACCAATCCGCTGCAATGGCAGATCGTGCAGGGCTGGCTGAACGCTTACGGCGACGATGACAGCAAGCCCGGCATCTTCATCGTCGGCGACCCCAAGCAATCGATTTACCGCTTCCGCCGCGCCGAGCCGCGCGTGTTCCAGGCCGCCAGCGCGCATCTGGCCGCGCAAGGCGCGGCGCTGCTGCGCACCAACCAGACCCGGCGCAATGCGGCAGCCATCGTCGATGCGCTCAATACCGGCTTCACGCCGAATCCGATCTTCCAGCCGCAAACCACGCTGGCCGCGCAGTCCGGGCTGGTCTGGCGTTTGCCGCTGATCCAGCGCGTGGCCGATGTCACTGCAGTTGCCGCAGCGACGGCGATGATCCGCGACCCGCTCACCACCCCGCGCGAAGAACAGGAAGATGCGCGCCGGCGCGACGAAGGGCATGCAGTGGCGCAGGCGATACTGCACGCCAAACGCACGCTGGGCGCGCAGACCGATGCGCCGGTGCGCTGGTCCGACGTGATGCTGCTGGTCAAGAAGCGCACCCATCTCGGCGCCTACGAGGGCGCGCTGCGCGCGGCCGGGATTCCGTTCGCGTCCGACCGCCGCGGCGGTTTGCTCGGCGCACTGGAAATCCTCGATCTGATTGCGCTGCTGAACTTCCTGATCACGCCCGGCGACGACCTGGCGCTGGCGCACGTGCTGAAGTCGCCGCTGTTCGATGCCGGCGACGACGACCTGATTGCGCTGGCGCAACGCAGCGAACACGGCTGGTGGGCGCGTCTGCAAGCGGCTGCAAGCACATCGGCCCCGCTGGCACGCGCCGAACGCCTGCTGGCGCAGTGGCTGCAGGCCGCGCCGCAACTGCCGGTGCATGACTTGCTCGACCTCATACTGCATCAGGGCGATCTGGTCGCGCGCACTGCGCAAGCGGTGCAGCCGCTGGTGCGCAGCCAGGTGATCGGCAATATCGAAGCGTTCGTCGCGCTGGCCTTAAATCTTGATGCGGGCCGCTACCCGAGTCTGCCGAAATTCATCGATGCGCTGCGCACGCTGCAAAACAACGCCGGCAACGACGCGCCAGACGAAGCCGGCATCGACGCCGGGCTGGATGCGGTGCGCATCATGACCATCCACAGCGCCAAAGGGCTGGAAGCACCGATCGTGATCTTGCTCGACGCCAACCACAGCGAACCGGCGCGCGACGATCTCGGCGTGCTGTGCGACTGGCCGCAGGATGCTGCGGCGCCGACCCACTTCTCGGTGTTCGGCCGCCAGGGCGAACGCGGCGCCGCACGCGACCCTTTGTTCGCCGCGGAAGAAGGCTTCAAGCGGCAGGAAGACTGGAATCTGCTGTATGTCGCCGCCACCCGCGCCAAGCAGATCCTGATCGTCAGCGGCGTGGCTGCCGCGAAAAATGCGCAAGCCGACGGCAGCGCGGCCGACAGCTGGTATGACCGGCTGCGCCACGCGCAGGAAATCCCGGCCGCGGCATTCACCGGATTGCCGGCCGAGCCAGATCAACTTGGCGGCGGCAGCTTTACGCTGCCGATCTACGATCCGCCGCTGCTGGCCGCGCCCGCCGGCGCCCGGCCGGACAGCGCTGACGCGGATTCCAATGCTATCGCGGAAGGCATCGCGCTGCACGCGCTGCTGGAACGGCTGACCCATGCCTGCGCCTGGCCGGTCGAAATCCCGCCGGCGGACGCGATCGCCGGCTGGCTGCGCTGCCCCGCTGCGCTGGCGGCCACCATCCGCGCCCAAGCCCGCACCATCCTGTCGCAAGCCCATCTGGCGCGCTTCTTCGATCCGAACCAGCATCACAGCGCCCGCAACGAAATGGAAATCCTGGATGGCGCAAGCGTGCTCAGGCTGGACCGCGTGGTGGTGTTCGAGCATGAAGTCTGGATCCTCGATTACAAGCGCAACTACCTCGACGTCGAGCGCGCCGCCTATCGGGCGCAACTGGCCGGCTACCGCGCTGCCGGCGCGCTGGTATTTGGCGGCAAAGCCCTGAGATCGGCGTTGATTACCGTCGACGGGCGTTTGATCGAGTTGGAGTAAAAAATGCCGTAGGTGCGAATTTATTCGCACTCTGAACGATTTAATACGGGCGGATGCGAATAAATTCGCACCCACAAATAAATTATGGGTTTCACCGATCTTGCGGATGATTTAAAAATGGCAGGGTATCGTTAAATACCATGCCATTTCCGCATATAAAACAAGCGACTCAATAAATACTACTTATCGTGCACGAGATGCGCGCGGAGCCGTGCCTACTCTTGATGGTAAGCGGTCACCCGCTCCACCTCGCTCTTCGAGCCGAGGAACACCGGCACCCGCTGGTGCAGTTTTTCCGGCTGGATGTCCATGATGCGCTGGGCGCCATTGGTGGCGGCGCCGCCGGCCTGCTCGACGATGAAGGCCATCGGATTGGCTTCATACATCAGGCGCAGCTTGCCCGGCTTGCCCGGCTCGCGCACGTCGGCCGGGTACATGAAGACGCCGCCGCGGTTGAGGATGCGGTGCACGTCGGCCACCATCGAGGCGATCCAGCGCATGTTGAAGTTGCTGCCGCGCGGGCCGTCTTCACCCGCCAGCAATTCGCCCACATAGCGCGTCACCGGCGCATGCCAGTGGCGGGCGTTGGAGGCGTTGATCGCGTATTCCCGGGTCTCCGGCGGGATTTGCATGTTGCGCTGGGTCAGCACCCATGAACCCATCTCGCGGTCCAGCGTGAAGCAGTTGACGCCGTTGCCGGTGGTCAGCACCAGCACCGTTTGCGGGCCGTACACCGCATAGCCGGCGGCGACCTGCTGGCTGCCCGGCTGCAGGAAATCCTGCTCGGTCGGCGCGCCCATGCCTTCCGCCGCCTTCAGCACCGAGAAGATGGTGCCGATCGAGACGTTGACATCGATGTTGGAAGAGCCGTCGAGCGGATCGAACAGCAGCAGGTATTCGCCCATCGGATAACGGTTCGGGATCGGGTGGATGGTTTCCATTTCTTCCGACGCCATCGCCGCCAGATGGCCGCCCCATTCGTTGGCTTCGAGCAGGATTTCATTCGAAATGATGTCGAGCTTCTTCTGCACTTCGCCCTGCACGTTTTCGGTGTCGGCGCTGCCCATGACTTCGCCCAGCGCGCCCTTGCCGACCGCGTGGCTGATGGTCTTGCAGGCGCGCGCGACGACTTCGATCAGGAGCCGCAATTCGGCCGGGATGGTGTTGTGCTGGCGCTGTTCTTCCACCAGGTATTGGGTCAGGCTGATGCGTTTCATGGATTTCCTTTTTTAATACAACTACGCAATTAAGTAGTGCAGGCCTCCGTGCCTGCAACCGTTGCAGGCACGGAGGCCTGCACTACTGTTAAAACAGGTCAAGCCGCCAGCGCCTTCGAGACCACTTCGGCCACGTCCTTCGACAGTTTTTTCGACTTTGCGACTTTTTGCAGCGCGGCCTGCATCTGCACCCGCAGCGCCGGCCGGTATTTCTTCCAGTGATCCAGCGTGCGTGCCAGACGCGCCGCCACTTGCGGGTTGAGCGCATTGAGCGCGATCACCTGCTCGGCCCAGAATCCGTAGCCGCTGCCGTCGGGCGCGTGGAATTGCGCCGGATTGCCGTTGCAAAAGCTGAAAATCAGGCTGCGCGCGCGGTTCGGGTTGGCGATCGTAAACGCCGGATGCGCGATCAGCTTCCTGACCGCCGCGACATCGGCGGTGCGCGCGCTGGCTTGCAGGCTGAACCATTTGTCGACCACCAGCGCTTCCTTCCTGAAATCCTTGTAAAAGCGCTGCAAGGGCTTGGCGGCGCTCTTGCTGCCTGAATTGACCAGGCCGACCAGGGCGGCCAGGCGATCGGTCATGTTGTCGGCGCTGGCGTCCTGCGCGTGCGCCAGTTGCAACGCGCTGTCGTCATGCCAGTCCAGCAGGTACGACAGCGCCAGATTCTTCAGCGCGCGCTTGCCGGCGGAAGCTGGGTCCGGACTGTACTTGCCGCCGACCAGATTGGTTTCATAAGCGGCCAGGAAATCCGCCTTCAGCGCCTGCGCCAGCCGGGTCCGCATGAAGCGGCGCGCCGCATGTATCGCCTGCGGATCGACCACCGCACACTGTTCGGCCAGCAGCGATTCCGACGGCAGCGTCAGCACCAGTTCGCGAAAGGCCGGGTCGAGCGCGCTGTCGTTCAGCACCGCGCGCATCGATTCGATGAACAGCTGGTCGAGTTCCAGCACTGCCTGGGCCGGCTCGGCGGCCGCTTGCAACGTCGCAGTCAGGGCCAGCAGGCGCTGCATGGCCAGCCGTTGGCCGGCTTCCCAGCGGTTGAACGGGTCGCTGTCGAACGCCAGCAGGTGCGCCAGTTGCTGGTCCGAATACGCGTAATCGAGCACCACCGGCGCCGAGAAATTGCGCAGCAGCGACGGCGTCGGCGCCTCGCTCACTTGGGTGAAGCGGAAGGTTTGGCGCGCCCTGGTGAATTCCAGCACGCAGGTAGTGTGGCCGGCTTGGCAGGTTTGATCGTTTGCCAGCGGCGCCCGCCCTTTTTTCTGCGCAATTTCCAGCTGCAGCGGCATGTCCCGCCCTTGCGCGTCGAGCAGGCCGATCGCAAACGGGATATGGAACGGCTGCTTCTTGCCCTGGCCGGGCGTGGCCGGGCAGGATTGCGCCAGCGTCACTTCATAGGTTTTTGCTTCGGCATCGTATTGGGTCTGCACCTTCACGCGCGGCGTGCCGGCCTGGCTGTACCAGCGCTCGAACTGGGAGAGGTCGCGCCGGTTGGCGTCGGCCATCGCGGCGCGGAAATCATCGCAGGACACCGCGCAGCCGTCGTGCCGCTCGAAATACAGATCCATGCCCTTGCGGAATCCGTCCCGCCCCAGCAGCGTCTGCACCATCCGCACCACTTCCGCGCCTTTTTCGTACACGGTCACCGTATAGAAATTGTTGATTTCGACATAGCTGTCGGGCCGCACCGGGTGCGCCATCGGACCCGCGTCCTCGGAAAACTGCACCTGGCGCAACACCCGCACATCCTCGATCCGCTTGACCGCCCGGCCGCTGTCGGTGCCTATCATGTCGGCCGAGAATTCCTGATCGCGGAACACCGTCAAGCCTTCCTTCAGCGACAGCTGGAACCAGTCGCGGCAGGTGACGCGGTTGCCGGTCCAGTTATGGAAATACTCATGGCCGACCACCGATTCGATGTTCGCGTAATCGGCGTCGGTGGCGATGCTCGGATTGGCCAGCACATACTTGGTATTGAAGATGTTCAGGCCCTTGTTTTCCATCGCGCCCATGTTGAAGTCGCCGACCGCAACGATCATGAAACGGTCCAGATCCAGTTCCAGCCCGAAGCGCTGCTGGTCCCAGCGGATGCTGTGCTGCAGCGAATCCATCGCGTGCTGGGTCTTGTCCAGATTGCCCGGCTCGACCCAGACCTGCAGCAAGGCCTTGCGGCCGGACTGGAGCTTGCATTTTTCTTCCTGGCAGACCAGCTTGCCGGCCACCAGCGCGAACAGGTAGGACGGCTTCTTGAACGGATCTTCCCACTTCGCATAATGGCGGCCGTCGCCCAGGTCGCCCTGCTCGATCAGGTTGCCGTTGGACAGCAGTACCGGATATTTCTTCTTGTCGGCGCGCAGCATCACCGTGTATTGCGCCATCACGTCCGGCCGGTCCGGGAAGTAGGTGATCTTGCGGAAGCCCTCGGCCTCGCACTGCGTGATGAAATTACCGTTCGAGACATACAGTCCCATCATGCTGGTGTTGCGGTCCGGATGGATCAGGGTTTCGATTTCCAGCGTGATGTCGTCCGGCGCATTGGCAATCTGCAGAATCGCGCCGGACAGCGTGTAGCCGCCGTTGGCGCGCTTGTTCAGCAATTTTCCATTCATCCGCAGCGACAGCAGTTCCAGCGCCTCGCCATGCAGCACCAGATTCTTGCTGGTCGCCGCCGGATTGCGCGTCATCGCGATGCGGGTGGCAACCCGGGTCGACTGCGGATCGAGATCGAAACCCATTTCCACGGTGCTGACCGTGTAGCCGGGCGCGGTATAGTCGGCGCGGAAAATCGTATTCGGGATATTGGTTCGCATGGGGAGATAGTCCAATGGAAGAGGTGCAAAAAGGCATTTTACCAATCGCCGCTTGATGCGGCAGGAACGGCGTGATGAAATTCGGGCCGACGGTTGCGGCGGCACACGCAGCAGCACCGCAGTCGCACAGCGCCGCCGCAACATTTGCTTACATCAGGCGCTGGATTTTCTGGCGTAAAAAGCTGTCTCACTTTTGATGCTGCGGTCTGAATTCAATAGCCATGAAAGGGAATTGCGATGAAAAATACTCTGCGGCTGGCACTGCTGTCCATCGCTGTATTGCTGGCCGGCTGCGCCTCCACCATCCGCAGCGACGTCACGGTGTTTCAGGAATGGCCGACCGAACTGCAAGACAAATCGTTCGTGTTCGAGCATGATAAATCGCTCGAAAGCGACTTGGAATACCAGTCTTACCAGCAGCTGCTGCGCGCCGAATTGCAGCGGCTCGGTTTCACCGATGCGGCCAGCCCGAAGGCCGCTGCACTGCGGGTCGGGTTCGACTATCAGGTATCGGTACGCGACGTGCGGGAGATCCAGCCGGTGCTGGTCGACCCTTACTGGTACGGCGGCGGATTTTACGCGCCCCGCTTCTACCGGCGCGGCGGTTTTTACGATCCGTTTTACGACCCGTTCTGGTACGGGCCGCCCATCGTCGCTTACCAGCAATCCGACTACCGGCTGTATCACCGGCAATTGCATGTGGACATCAAACACGCCAGGGACGGCAAAAAACTGTACCAGGTAACGGTGCACAGCGAAGGCCGCAACCCTTCGCTGGCGGCCGTGATGCCGTACATGGTGCGCAGCGCTTTTGTCGACTTCCCCGCCAAAAGCGGTGTGGCGCGGCAGGTAAAACTGCCGCTGAAGGATTGATTCAGACGGCTGGGAGCGCAACATATACAGTGCAGTGTATTTACCGAACAGCATATGAATCATGCGCAAAACAATGCCTTATGAAGCATACTCCTATTATTTACTGACAACAGCTGGCGCTGGCGAAAGCGAAGCCCAGATGCGCTGCTTTGCTCCGGATCGTTTTTCAATCTAACTGTAATAGATCTGCCCGGCCACGGTGACGATCACAGTCAGCGCCACCACAGCAATGCTCACGATACATAGCCGCGCCATGGCGGCTGCTCCCGGGCTATCAGCCGAAGGTTCTTGCTGCGGCTGCTCCGGGGCTTGCAGCGGATTCTCGGTGGGGGATGCCATGTTTTTTCCTTAGGGAATCAAAATAGTGGAACCGGTAGTCTTGCGGGCTTCCAGGTCGATATGGGCCTGCGCCACGTCTTTCAGCGCGTAGCGCTGATTGATCTCGATCTTCACCTTGCCGCTCTCCACCATCCCGAACAGTTCACCGGCCATCGCTAGCAAATCTTCCCGCCTGGCGGTGTAATTCATCAGCGACGGGCGCGTGATGAACAGCGAGCCGCGCGACGCCAGCTCACTCAGACTGAACGGCGGCACCGGCCCGGAAGCGTTGCCGAAACTGACCATCATCCCCAGCGGCGCCAGGCAATCGAGCGAACCGAAGAAGGTATCGTTGCCGATCGAATCGTAGACCACCGGCACGCCCTGGCCGCCGGTGATTTCCCTGACCCGTTCAACGAAATTCTCGGTGTTGTAATTGATCACATGGGCGCAGCCGTGCGCCTTGGCCAGCGCGCCCTTTGCGTCCGAGCCGACGGTGCCTATCATGGTCACGCCCAGCGCGCGCGCCCACTGGCAGGCGATCAGGCCGACCCCGCCGGCAGCCGCGTGGAACAGGATGGTTTCGCCGCCCTGCAGCCGGTAGGTGCGGCGAAACAGGTATTGCACGGTCAAGCCCTGCAGCATCATCGCCGCGGCGGTCTCGAAGCCGATCGCGTCCGGCAGCCTGACCAGCGCCGCGGCCGGCATCAGCCGCACTTCGGCATAGGCGCCGATCGGCCGGCCGGCGTAGGCGACCCGGTCGCCGACCTGGATGTCGGTGACGCCGGCGCCGACCGCCTCCACCACGCCGGCGCCTTCCATCCCAAGGCCCCCCGGCAACGGTTGCGGATACAGGCCGGTGCGGAAATACACATCGATGAAATTCAGACCGCAGGCGACATTGCGCACCCGCGCTTCGCCCGGGCCGGGCGCGCCGACCTCGACGTCGACGTATTCCATCACTTCCGGGCCACCTGTTTTACTGATGCGGATTACTTTCGACATGATCTCTCCTAGGTTTTTTTCTTCGACAACAAATACATGCCGGACAACACCAGCGCGGTGCCGGTCAGCTGGATCCCGGTCACCGGTTCGTCCAGAATGATTGCAGCCAGAAACAGCGTCGATACCGGCCCCACCATGCCGGCCAGCGAAGTGGTTCCGGCACCGATGCGCGACACTGCAATCATCGTCATGAATACCGGCAGCACCGTGCAAAACAGCGCATTCACCAGCGACAAGCCGTATACCGGCAACGGCTGCAGCAGCATCGAGAGCGGCCGCAACAGCAGGAATTGTCCGATGCAAGCCACGCTGGAGACGCACATCGCATACGCCACCAGGCGCAGGGTGCCGACGCGCTGCAGCAACTCGCCGGAAAAAATCAGGTACAGCGCATACGACACCGCGCTGCCGAGCACGAACGCGCCTCCCAGCCAGACATTGCTGCCGCCACTGCCGACATCGTGCAGGAACACGAATAGCGTGCCCAGGTACGACACCGCCAGCGCGCCCCACTCGAAGCGGGAAATGCGCTTCTTGAAGATGAAGACCGACAACAGCAACACGAAGGTCGGGGTTAGAAACAGGATCAGGCGTTCCAGCCCGGCGCTGATGTGCTGCAGGCCGAGAAAATCGAGAAAGCTGGCCAGGTAATAGCCCAGCAGGCCCAGCACCACGATGCGGCCGCGGTCGGCGTTCGACAACGGCACCGCCGAGCGCCCCTGCCAGACGGCAACCGCGGCGAAAACCGGCACCGAAAACAGCATCCGGAACGCCAGCAGGGTCATCGCATCGACCGGATAGCGGTAGATCAGCTTGGCGACGATCGCCTTGCCGGAAAAAAGCACCGCACCGGAAACCGCAATCGCCAGCCCGATCAGGAATTCCTTGCGCGCAGCGTGTTGCAAAGAGAGGGAAGTCATGTTCGGGTTGTTTCCAGAGTGCGCAGCGCGGGAGCTGCCATTGTGAGTTTAATTAAATATAAACTGTCCACGAAAGGCACGAAAAGCACGAAAAGACTTCACAACCGGTCTTTTGTTCGCGTCTTTCGTGGCCGGCACTTGCTCTCAATTAGTGGGAGTATATTAAAAAATAGTGATATTTACGCAATATTTCAGACCGACTTTAAAAATACATATATCAGTATAAATGCATTGCCGGATTGCTGCAGGGACGCCCGCTTAGCGCTTGAACAGCGAGCCCAGTACGCCGCGGATGATCTGGCGGCCCACCTGCGAGCCGATGCTGCGCGCCGCCGACTTGACCAGCGCTTCGACCGGCGATTCGCGCCGGTTGGCGCCGCCGCCGAGCAAGCCGCCCAGCATGCCGCCGGTCGAATTGTCCGGCGCAGAGGCAGCCGGCGCAGCGCCCGGCGCGGCTTCTGCCGCAAGCACGCGGCTCTTGATGTGTTCGTAAGCCGATGCGCGGTCGAGCGTTTTCTCGTATATGCCGGCCACCACCGAAGCCGCCATCACAGCCTGGCGCTCGGCCACGCTGATCGGTCCGATCTGCGACGCCGGCGGCAGGATGAATGCGCGCTCGACCATGTTCGGCCGGCCCTTTTCGTCCAGAAACGACACCAGCGCCTCGCCCACGCCCAGTTCGGTGATGATTTGCGCGGTATCGAGCGCCGGATTCGGGCGAAACGTCTCGGCTGCGGCCTTTACCGCTTTCTGGTCGCGCGGCGTATACGCGCGCAATGCATGCTGGACCCGGTTGCCGAGCTGACCCAGCACGGTATCGGGAATATCAAGCGGGTTTTGCGTGACGAAGAAAACGCCGACGCCCTTGGAGCGGATCAGCCGCACCACTTGCTCGATCTTCTGCAGCAGCGGCTTGGGCGCTTGGTCGAACAGCAAATGCGCCTCATCGAAGAAGAACACCAGCTTCGGCTTGTCCAGGTCGCCGACTTCCGGCAGATTCTCGAACAGCTCCGACAATAGCCAGAGCAGGAAAATCGCATACATGCGCGGCGAATGCATCAGTTTATCGGCCGCCAGGATATTCACGATGCCGCGCCCGTTGGCATCGGTTTGCAGCAGATCGTCGATATTCAGCATCGGTTCGCCGAAGAAGCGGTCGCCGCCCTGCTCTTCGATGGCGATCAGGCCGCGCTGGATGGCGCCGATGCTGGCCGCCGAAATATTGCCGTATTCGGTCTTGAAGCCGGCCGCCTTGTCGCCGACATCCTGCAGCATCGCCCGCAAATCCTTAACGTCCAGCAACAGCAAGCCGTTATCGTCGGCGATCTTGAATACCAGTTGCAGCACGCCTTCCTGGGTATCGTTCAGATTCAGCATGCGCGCCAGCAGCAGCGGGCCGAGGTCGGAAATGGTGGCGCGCAGCGGATGGCCGGATGCGCCGAACACGTCCCAGAACGTCACCGGGCAGGCCACCCAGGCCGGCGCTTCGATGCCGAGCATCTGCAAGCGCTGCTGCATCTTGTCGGAACCGGCACCGGCCTTTGCCAGACCGGACAAATCGCCCTTGACGTCGGACATGAAAACCGGCACGCCGATATCCGACAATGCTTGTGCCAGCACCTGCAAGGTCACCGTCTTGCCGGTGCCGGTGGCGCCGGTGATGCAGCCGTGCCGGTTCACCAGATTCGGCAGCAGGCCGATATCGACTGCAGGTTTGCTATGGATATCTTTGGCAATCAGGAGTGGATTTGGCATTATTCGGCTCTTTTTTGACAGGTGCGATGCGGATTTGCGGGGTGATCGATATGATAAAATATCCGATTCATTATAGCGAACTCGCCTTAGAAAGATACGCCATGGCAGGACACAGCAAATGGGCCAATATCAAGCACAAGAAGGCCGCCACTGACGCCAAACGCGGCAAGGTCTGGACCCGCCTGATCAAGGAAATCACCGTCGGCGCACGCATGGGCGGCGCCGACATCGCCACCAATCCGCGCCTGCGGCTGGCGGTGGACAAGGCGGCCGACGCCAACATGCCGAAAGAAAACGTCACGCGCGCAATCCAGCGCGGCAGCGGCAGCCTGGATGGCGCCAACTACGAAGAAATCCGCTACGAAGGCTACGGCATCAACGGCGCCGCGATCATCGTCGATTGCATGACCGACAACCGGGTGCGCACGGTGGCCGAAGTGCGCCACGCGTTTTCGAAGTTCGGCGGCAACATGGGCACCGAAGGTTCGGTCGCATTCCTGTTCCAGCACTGCGGCCAGTTCCTGTTCGCCCCCGGCACCGATGAAGATGCACTGATCGAAGCGGCGCTGGAAGCCGGCGCCGAAGACGTGATCACCGATGACGAAGGCGGGATTGAAGTGTTGTGTCCGCCGTTCGACTTCGCCAGCGTCAAGGAGTCACTGGAGAAAGCCGGCTTCAAGGCCGAAGTGGCTGAAATCGTGATGAAACCGGCAACCGAGACCGTATTCACCGGCGAGGATGCAGTCAAGATGCAGAAATTGCTCGACGCGCTGGAAAATCTGGACGACGTGCAACAAGTGTATACCAACGCGGTAATTGAAACCGAAGAATAGAAGTCAAAAAATTCGGTCAATGTTTTTTCATGTTGCTTACGCGCTGCGTAACATTAGTTACATAAACTGCATCTCCTTCACGTTAATCTACAACATTGCATTTAACATTTTTGGCGCTAACTTATGAAAATCCTGGTAGTCGGCTCCGGTGGCCGCGAACATGCGCTGGCATGGAAACTGGCGCAATCCGAACGCGTGCAAGTGGTGTATGTCGCGCCCGGCAACGGCGGCACCGCGCTCGATGCGCGGCTGCAGAACATTGCGCTGACCGATCCGCTGGCGCTGGCGGAATTCGTGCAGAAAGAGCATATCGAACTGACCGTGGTGGGTCCGGAGACGCCACTGGCTGGCGGCATCGTGAATATCTTCCGCGAGCGCGGACTGAAAATCTTCGGCCCCACCAAGGAAGCCGCGCAACTCGAAAGCTCGAAGGATTTCGCCAAGGCATTCATGCAGCGCCACGCGATCCCGACCGCCGAATACCAGACATTTACCGCTGCCGCTGCCGCGCACGCTTACGTTGACCTGAAAGGTGCGCCTATCGTGATCAAGGCCGACGGCCTGGCCGCCGGCAAAGGCGTGGTGGTCGCGATGACCCTGCCGGAAGCGCATGCGGCGGTCGACCTGATGCTGGCTGACAATGCGTTCGGCGACGCCGGCGCGCGGGTCGTGATCGAGGAATTCCTGGTCGGCGAGGAAGCCAGCTTCATCGTCATGGTCGACGGCAAGGATATTTTGCCGCTGGCCAGCAGCCAGGATCACAAGCGCCTGAAAGACCACGACGAAGGTCCGAATACCGGTGGCATGGGCGCCTACTCGCCGGCGCCGATCGTCACGCCCGCGCTGCACGCGCGCGTGATGCGCGAGATCATCACCCCGACCGTGCAGGGCATGGCCCGGGACGGCATTCCGTTTTCCGGCTTCCTGTACGCGGGGCTGATGATAGACGCGCAAGGCAACCCGAAAACCCTGGAATTCAACTGCCGCATGGGCGATCCGGAAACCCAGCCGATCATGGCGCGCCTGAAAAGCGACCTGACCGCGGTGATCGAACATGCGACCAACGGCACACTGGGAACGGTGGAGCTGGTATGGGATCGCCGCACCGCACTGGGCGTGGTGTTGGCCGCCGCCAACTACCCTGACGCGCCGCGCAGCGGCGATGTGATCAGCGGCATCCCGGCCGAAACTCCGGATTGCATCACATTTCACGCCGGTACCGCGCAGCGCGATGGCAAGCTCGTCACCGCAGGCGGGCGCGTGCTGTGCGTGGTGGGCTTGGGCGACAGCGTCAAAATGGCGCAGAAACAAGCGTACGACGCGATCGAAAAGATCCATTTCGACGGCGCACAATACCGCAGCGACATCGGCTGGCGCGCGATCCGCAACCATAGCTGATTGCCTGGCGCGCAGCGCGGCCTGATCCGTGCCGCGCAGTCTTGCACGCACAATTGCTCTAATAGTTGCTCTCACATAAAGGCATGGCAAGGTACAATCCGCCGGTGTCTTTTTCCCTTTCTATCCGCCGATGCCAGTCCCCACCTCATCCAGCGTCAAATCCTATTTGCTCGACCTGCAGTGCCGCATCGTCGCGGCACTCGAAGCAATCGACGGCAAGCCTTTTTTCACCGACGCCTGGCAACGCCCGGAAGGCGGTGGCGGCATCGCGCGCGTGATCGAAGAGGGTAATGTCTTCGAGCGCGGCGGCGTCAACTTCTCCCATGTGACCGGCAAAAGCCTGCCGCCGTCGGCTGCCGCAGCGCGCCCGGAACTGGCAGGACGCGCCTGGGAGGCGATGGGAGTCTCGCTGGTCTTGCACCCGCGCAACCCATACGCGCCGACCGTGCACATGAACGTGCGCTTCTTTACTGCCACGGCGGCAGGCGAGCAGGCGGTCTGGTGGTTCGGCGGCGGCATGGATCTGACCCCGTATTACGGCTTTGAGGAAGATGCGGTCCATTTCCACCGCACTTGCAAGCAGGCGCTGGCCGGCCATGGGGATGGCTTGCATGCGGAATTCAAAAAATGGTGCGACGATTATTTTTACTTGAAACATCGCCAGGAGGCGCGCGGCATCGGCGGCATCTTTTTCGATGATTTCAACCGGCTCGACTTCGCACAAAGCTTTGCGATGACGCAAAGCGTCGGCGATCACTTTATCGATGCCTACCTGCCGCTGCTGGCGAGGCGCAAGGATATCCGGTATGGCGAAACCGAACGCGACTTCCAGGCTTACCGCCGTGGCCGTTACGTCGAATTCAATCTGGTCTTCGATCGTGGTACCCTGTTCGGCCTGCAATCGGGCGGCCGTACCGAAGCGATTCTGATGTCGATGCCGCCGGTGGTCAAATGGCGCTACAACTGGCAGCCGCCAGCCGGCAGTCCTGAGGCCAGGCTGTGTTCCGACTTCCTGGTAGCGCGGGAATGGGTGTAATGGGGCCGCCTGCAAAGCGGCGCTGCGTGCTGGTGCTGGGCGGAAGCTTCGACCCCGTCCATCAGGGCCATATTGCGCTGGCCGCGTGTTTTCGTCGCCTGCTGGAGCCCGATGAATTGCGCATCCTGCCGGCCGGCAATCCTTGGCAGAAAACCCGGGGCCTAAAAGCCTCGGCGCAGGACCGGGTCGAAATGGCGCGGCGCGCGTTTGCTGCTGCAAGCATGCCGGTCGTCATCGATGAGCAGGAAATTCGACGCACCAGCATCAGCGGCGAGGCCAGCTACACTCTCGATACGCTGCGCCTGCTGCGTGACGAACTGGGGCCGGATACCTCGATTGCGTTCCTGATGGGAGCCGATCAGCTGCAGGGGCTGCATACCTGGCACAATTGGCAGCAATTGTTTGACTATGCGCATATTTGCGTTGCTTCCAGGCCGGGCTTCACGCTGAACATGGCGGATTTGCCGCCGGCGGTTAGCGCGGAGTTCGGCAAGCGCATCGGTACTCCGGAGCAGATCCGCAATTCGGCGCACGGCTTGACCTGCCTGGCATCGGACCTAGCAGTCGATATCTCTGCCACCGAAGTTCGATATGCGTTACAGCACGGGGGCCAGCCCAATTCGCTGATTCCCGCCGTAGTGCTAGACTACATTCAACAACATCATCTATATAAGAACTAAATGGAACTCAAAAAACTGCAAACTCTGGTCATTGACTCTTTGGAAGATGTCAAGGCGCACGACATCAATGTCTTCGATACCGTACATTTAACCAGCCTGTTCGACCGCATCGTGATCGCCTCCGGCACCTCGAATCGCCAGACCAAGGCGTTGGCCGCGTCGGTGCGCGACAAGGTCAAGGCAGCCGGCGGTGAAGTCCTGAGCATGGAAGGGGAAGATACCGGCGAATGGGTGCTGGTCGACCTGGGCGATATCATCGTTCACATCATGCAGCCGACCATACGCGCCTATTACCGGCTAGAAGAAATCTGGGGCGACAAGGAAATCAAAATCGGCGCCGCCAAACGGATTGTCAAGAAGGCCGGCGACGCTGCGACAGAGGCGCCGAAGCGCGTGGTTTCCCGCCATCTGGCCGCATCGCAAACCACAGTTGACGAAGTGGTGGCACCGAAGAAACCTTCCAGCCGCAAGCCGGCGGAAAAAACCGGCGCGGCAAAAGCGCCGGCCAAGAAGCGTGCGGCCAAGCCGCCGGTCGGCAAAACCATCAAGGTCGCCGCCACCAAGAGTGCAGCCAGCGCCAAGAAAGCACCCGCCAAACGCGCCCCCAGGGCCAAGGCAGCCAGCTAGCAACAGCCGTCCCCATGCAGCTCATCATCGCGGCCGTCGGGCACAGGATGCCGGCGTGGATCGACGCCGGCTTCAATGAGTACAGCAAGCGCATGCCGCCTGAAATCCGCATCCAGCTCAAGGAAATCAAGCCGGTGGAGCGTTCCGGCAGCAAAACTGCCGAAACCGCGATGGCGCTGGAACGCAGCCGGATCGAAGCGGCGATTCCGAAAGGAGCGCGCATCATTGCACTCGACGAGCACGGCCGCGACCTGACTTCAATGCAGCTGTCGCAGCATTTGACGCAATGGCAACAGGACGGCCGTGATGTCGCTTTCGTCATCGGCGGCGCCGATGGCCTCGATGCGCAATTCAAGGCCGGCGCCGAGATGCTTATTCGCATCTCCAGCCTGACGCTGCCGCACGGCATGGTGCGCGTAATGCTGGCCGAGCAACTGTACCGGGCCTGGTCGATCACGCAAAACCATCCCTACCATCGCGTCTGAACATTCCATGAAGCTAGCCGAACGGAAAATCTATCTAGCATCGAAAAGCCCACGCAGGCGTGAGTTGCTGCGCCAGATCGGCATCGAGTTCGAGATATTGCAGTTGCGCGACCATGCCGCGCGCGGCCCGGACGTATGCGAAACAGCCCATCCGGACGAGTTGCCGCAAGATTACGTGGCAAGGGTGAGCGCCGAAAAGGCCGCGTTCGCCTGGCAAATGATGCACAAGCGCAGGATGCTCCCGCGCCCGGTGCTGGCAGCCGACACCACGGTGGTGATCGACGGCGGCATCCTGGGCAAGCCTGCCGGCACCGCCGAAGCGATCGAAATGCTGCGGCAGCTGTCCGGACGCACGCATCAGGTCATGACCGCCATTGCGCTGTACCACAATGAGCAATCATGGCAGTTGACCCAGATATCCGAAGTGACGTTCGCCGCCTTGTCCGAGCAAACGATTGCCCGCTACTGCGCCACCCATGAACCGTACGACAAGGCGGGCGGTTATGGCATCCAGGGCCTGGCCGCAGTTTTCATTCGCCATATCGCCGGCAGTTATTCCGGCATCATGGGCTTGCCGCTGTTTGAAACCACACAACTATTAGAAGAAGCCGGCATCCGGCCACTATGAGCGAAAACATTCTCATCAACATCACGCCGCAGGAAACACGGGTAGCGCTGGTCCTGCAGGGTGCAGTCCAGGAACTGCATATCGAGCGCACGCTGTCGCGCGGCCGGGTCGGCAACGTCTATTCGGGCAAGGTGGTGCGCGTGTTGCCTGGCATGCAGTCTGCCTTCATCGATATCGGCCTGGAGCGCGCGGCCTTCCTGCATGTTGCCGATATCTGGGAAGCGCGCGCCCACGACGGCGCCAGCACTGCACCGATCGCAATCGAAAAAATCCTGCATGACGGCCAGGCGCTGACGGTGCAAGTCATCAAGGATCCGATCGGCACCAAGGGCGCCCGGCTGTCGACCCAGGTGTCGATTGCCGGCCGCATGCTGGTGTATCTGCCGCAAGATCCGCATATCGGCATCTCGCAGCGGATTGAAAACGAGGCGGAGCGCGAGTTGTTGCGCAAGCGGGTCCAGGGCCTGCTGCCGGCGCAGGAGAAAGGCGGCTACATCGTGCGCACCATGGCTGAGGATGCTTCGGAGGCCGATCTGCAGGCAGACATCGAGTATTTGCGCAAGACCTGGAGCACGATCATCGACGCGTCGCGCATCAGGGCGGCACCGCAACTGCTGTATCAGGACCTGAGTCTGGCGCAACGGGTACTGCGCGACTTTGTGCATGACGATACTGCGAACATCCAGATCGACTCGCGCGAGAATTTCACCCGGCTGCACGATTTCGCCACCACCTTCACGCCCAGCGTATTGGGCCGCATGCAGCACTACACCGGCGAGCGCCCGCTGTTCGATCTGTATGGCGTCGAAGAGGAAATCGAACGGGCATTGGGGCGCCGCGTCGACCTGAAATCCGGCGGCTACCTGATCGTCGACCAGACCGAAGCGATGACCACGATAGACGTCAATACCGGCGGCTATGTCGGCGGGCGCAACTTTGACGACACCATTTTCAAGACCAATCTGGAAGCCGCGCATGCGATCGCGCGCCAGCTGCGCTTGCGCAACCTGGGCGGCATCATCATCCTCGACTTCATCGACATGGAAAACCTTGAGCATCGCAGCACGGTGCTGGCCGAACTCAAGAAAACCCTGTCGCGCGACCGCACCAAGGTGTCGGTCAGCGGCTTCTCCGCGCTGGGCCTGGTCGAAATGACGCGCAAGCGCACCCGCGAATCGCTGGCGCATATCCTGTGCGAATCCTGTCCGGCCTGCGGCGGCAAGGGCGAAGTCAAGACCGCACGCACCATTTGCTATGAAATCCTGCGTGAATTGTTGCGCGAAGCAAAGCAATTCAACCCGCGCGAATTCCGCGTGCTGGCCGCGCAAATCGTGATCGACATGTTCCTGGAAGAGGAATCCCAGCACCTGGCGATGCTGGGCGACTTCATCGGCAAACCGATTTCACTGCAGGTCGAAACCGTGTATCAACAAGAGCAGTACGACATCATCCTGATGTAAGCGGGCCGGATTCACACCGCGACGCCGCGCAGCCTCTGGCCGAATTCGGCAATTTTACCGGAGTATATGAATTTTCATTGCACTTTGCGCATATACTCATTGCGGATATAAAATATACATGGATATGTATTAAACATGCGACCAACGCTTGCTGCGTGGAAGCGGCGCTGGGCAGACGCATCATGGTTGCGGGGCCGGCAAAGCGCGGCATTTGATTGCCGCCGACCGGCTGGTTGAGAATGCGTCACGGCCGCCCTCCCTCTTACAAGGGGAGCATTCCGATTCACATATTCGGGTAGTTCGGACCGCCGCCGCCCTCCGGTGTGACCCAGACGATGTTTTGGGTTGGATCCTTGATATCGCAGGTTTTGCAATGCAGGCAGTTCTGCGCATTGATCTGCAAGCAATCCGCACCGTTTTCGGACTTGACGAACTCGTACACTCCGGCCGGGCAATAGCGCGCTTCCGGTCCTGCATACGAGGCCAGGTTGACATCGGTCGACACGCCCGGGTTCTTCAGCGTCAGGTGGATCGGCTGATCTTCCGCATGGTTGGTGTTGGAAATGAAGACCGATGACATCTTGTCGAAGGTGAGCTTGCCATCCGGCTTCGGATAGGCGATTTCCTTGCACTCGGCAGCCGGCTTCAGGCACTCATGGTCGGCATGGGTATGGCGCAAGGTCCAGGGTGCCTTGCCGCGGAACACGATCTGATCGATCCCGGTCATCACGCTGCCCAGATACAAGCCCTTCGACAGCCATGGCTTGACGTTGCGCGCGACGTGCAATTCCTCGTGCAGCCAGGAGGCCTCGAACGCTGCCGGAAAAGCCGTCAGTGCATCGTGCTGACGCTGCGCGGCCAGAGCGTCGAACGCCGCGCCGGCGGCCAGCATGCCGCTCTTGATTGCGGTGTGGCTGCCCTTGATGCGGCTCATGTTCAGGAAGCCGGCGTCGCAGCCGATCAGCGCGCCGCCCGGGAACACCAGCTTCGGCAGCGACTGCGAGCCGCCGGCCGTGATCGCGCGCGCACCGTAGGAAATGCGCTTGCCGCCTTCGAAGAAGGTGCGGATTTCAGCGTGTGTCTTGTAACGCTGGAATTCCTCGTAAGGCGACAGGTAGGGATTCTGGTAATTCAGGCCGACCACATAACCGACCATCACTTGATTGTTTTCCAGGTGATACAGGAACGAGCCGCCGTAAGTCTTGCTGTCGAGCGGCCAGCCGGTGGTGTGGATCACCAGTCCCGGCTGATGCTTGGACGGATCGACTTCCCAGAGTTCCTTGATGCCGATGCCGTACGATTGCGGGTCCTTGCCTTGGTTGAGGTCGTATTTCGCCATCAACTGCTGGCCCAGGTGGCCGCGCGAACCTTCGGCAAACAGCGTGTACTTGGCGTGCAGTTCCATCCCCAGCTGGAACGCCGGGCCGGGTTGGCCATCGCGCTTGATCCCCAGATTGCCGGTGGCAACGCCTTGCACCGCGCCGTCGTCGTTGTACAGGATTTCGGCGGCTGGGAAGCCGGGGAAAATCTCCACTCCGAGCGCCTCGGCTTGCTGGCCGAGCCAGCGCACCACGCTGGCCAGCGAGATAATGTAATTGCCGTGATTTTCAAAACAGGCCGGCAGCATGAAGTTCGGCGTCCGGATGGCCTTGCTTTCGGTCAGGAACAGGATCCGGTCTTCGGTCACTTCGGTGTGCAGCGGCGCGCCCAGTTCCTTCCAGTTCGGGATCAGCTCGGTCAAGGCGCGCGGGTCCATGATGGCACCCGACAAGATGTGGGCGCCCAGCTCGCCGCCTTTTTCCAGCACGCAGACCGATACTTCCCGCCCTTTGTCGGCGGCCAGCTGCTTCAACCTGATTGCGGCGGACAGGCCTGCGGGGCCGCCGCCGACGACAACCACGTCGTACTCCATCGTGTCGCGCGGGCCGTATTGCTCAAGGATATTAGTCTGCGTCATCGGTTCATACCTTTTCAGAACTGGTCTTCGGTCAGCGCCAATACGCCCGCGCTGCCGTCGATGATGGCGCTGCGCAATCCCGATGCCTGCGACAGGATGTGGTCGGCGAAGAAGCGCGCAGTGCCGATCTTGGCCTGGTAGAACGTCGCATCACCCTCGCCTGCCTGCAACTTCTGCTCTGCAATCAAGGCCGCTCGCGCCATTTGCCAGCCGCCGAGCACGATGCCGGCCAGCTTCAGGTAAGGCACCGAGCCGGCGAACACTGCCTTGATGTCGGACTTCATGTTGCCGGCCACGTAAGTGACGACCTCTTCCAGCGCAGACGCTCCAGCAGCCAATTGCTTGCCGATGGCAGCAAGATCGGCTGACCCATGTTGCATCAACGCGGCCTCAGTCTCCCGCACCTGACTGATGATCGCCTTGGCGGTTGCGCCGCCGTCGCGCGCGGTCTTGCGCCCGACCAGGTCATTGGCCTGGATCGCGGTGGTGCCTTCGTAGATGGTCAGGATTCTGGCATCGCGATAATACTGCGCGGCGCCGGTTTCCTCGATGAAGCCCATGCCGCCA
>JAUYNR010000101.1 GCA_030698225.1 Oxalobacteraceae bacterium
TGCGGCTTTGCGTGCGCATTTGCGTTGCAATTGGTCGCGCCCGGGTGCGCACCTACAGGGGTCGCTATTTTTTGTAGGAGCGCACCCGGGCGCGACCGGCCTGCGATCGAGAGCGTAATCAGGTGCGCGGCAAACCTCGCCCTTCAATACCACCCTCTCCCCCAGCCCCACTCCCACCAGTGGGAGAGGGGAGTGTTATCCGCCAGAGTCACACCTGCATGTTCATGATGTCATGGTAGGCGGAAACCAGTTTGTTGCGAACCTGTACGGTGGTTTGCAAGGTGATGCTGGCTTTTTGCATTGATATCATCACATCCGACAGGCTGACGCTGTCGTCGCCGAGCGCAAAGCGTTGTCCGAGCTTGGTTGACTGGTCCTCGGTTTTACTGACGTGATCCATCGAGGCTTTCAGCACATCGGCAAAATTAATCTTGTTGTCAGAGGCAACAACAGGCGCCGGGCTTTCCCCTACCCTGGCATTGGCCGACATTGCCTTTATCTGGGCCAGCATCGCATCTATCCTGCCGGTATCGATCGCTCCAATGCTCACAGAAAATCTCCCTCGCTTACGTGTTACGACATGATCGCCCGGTTGCGACATCGCAGTCCAGTTTGCCTATCCCGCCAGAATATCATCAACAAGAGCAACAATCGCTTCAAAGAGCAGCTAAAACGACGTTCTTTTTAAGTGATTGAACTGTGTCTTGGCGGCTATAATCGATCCTTGCGGCGTAATGTACCACTGGCGGGAACACAACTTGAATCAACTAATTTTTTATAGCTACAGTCGCAGGCGCGCATCATGGCGGTAGCAAATGATGTCCTCATTAGCGAGAAAGTAAGCAGCTTTGCACAGACGCCGGGTGCGCAAAAATTCTTGATCGGCCTGGGTATCGCGGCAGTCATTGCGATCATGGCCGGAGTCTGGATCTGGAGCCAGCAACCCGATTACCGCGTACTGTTTTCCAATTTCAATGACCGCGATGGCGGCTCGATTGTCGCTTCGCTGCAACAAATGAATGTTCCGTACAAGTTCGCGGAAGGCGGCGGTGCGATTTTGGTGCCCGCCGGCCAAGTGCATGACGCGCGCTTGAAACTGGCGGCCCAAGGTTTGCCCAAGGGCGGCAATGTCGGTTTCGAGCTGATGGAAAACCAAAAGCTGGGCGTCTCGCAATTCCTGGAGCAGGTGAACTTTCAGCGTGCGCTGGAAGGCGAACTGGCGCGCTCGATTGAGTCGATTGCAGCGGTGCAGGCTGCACGGATTCATCTGGCCCTGCCCAAGGCTTCGGTTTTTGTACGCGATCGCCAACAGCCGACTGCATCGGTATTGCTCAATTTGCATCCTGGCAGGACCCTGGATACGCAGCAGGTCAGCGCGGTAGTGCATCTGGTTGCCAGCAGCGTACCGGACTTGCCAACCAAAAATGTCACCATCGTTGATCAAAATGGCAATTTGCTGTCCGAAACAGGCAAATCCGGCGCCGTCAACGGACTTGACGCTACGCAGCTCAAGTATGTTCAGGAACTGCAGCAAAATATCGTCAGGAGGGTGGAGTCGATCATCACGCCGATAGTCGGTGTAAATAATGTGCGCGCAGAAGCGACCGCAGACGTGGATTTTTCGCGCAGCGAACAGGCGGCTGAAACCTACAAGCCGAATCTTGCGACTGATGCATCCTCGGTGCGCAGCCAGCAATCCAGCGAATCGTCCAACCCGAATAATGCGAATGCAACCGGCGTCCCCGGCGCACTCAGCAATCAACCGCCCGTCCCTGCTACTGCACCGATTACTGCAGCTGGCAGTAATAATGCTGCAACCGGCACTTCGGCCTTGCCAAACACAGCCGCCAGTACGCGCAAGGATACGACTGTTAATTACGAAATTGACAAGACTGTCCGATATGTACAGCAACCGATGGGTGGAATCAAACGCTTGTCCGTGGCAGTGGTGGTCAATTACAAGCGCATCACAGACAAATCCGGAAAGACCGTAAGCATTCCGTTGACCGATGCCGAAAAAACCCAAATTTCCGATTTGGTCAAGGAGGCAATGGGCTACAGCAAGGAGCGCGGAGACTCGCTGAATGTTGTCAACAGTCCATTTGCCGGCATGGAACGGGAAGTCATTGCCGAACTGCCGTTATGGAAGCAGGCAGACATGATCCAGTTGGCGAAGGAAATCGGCAAGTATCTGGTGGCCGGAATTATTCTGCTCTACCTGTTCTTCCGTGTCTTAAAGCCGATGCTGCGTAAATTGACTGGTCAGGGCGCAGTCGCAATCAACGACCCAAACGCCTTGCCGGCTCCTGATCCCGACGAAGATCCGGTCCAGATCGGGAATGCAGCCAAAATGCTGGAGCAGGAAACACGCCAGCTTTCCAGCTATGAAAAAAACCTGGAGATGGCCAAGCAACTGGCAAAGGAGGATCCTAAGATTGTGGCCAACGTCGTGAAATCGTGGGTGAATGGCAATGAGTGATGACGGTGTGATTAAAGCGGCGGTCCTGATGCTGGCGCTAGGCGAAAACGAAGCGGCTGAAGTGATGCGCCATCTGGGTCCGCGCGAAGTACAAAAACTGGGTGCCGCGATGGCTACCATGAAATCCATTCCGCACGAGCAGGTTGAAACCGTATTGGCGTCTTTCAGTGTCGAAGCAACCAAAAATTCCTCACTGGGGCTGGACTCGGATGACTATATCCGCTCGGTATTGACCAAGGCATTGGGTGACGACAAGGCATCCTCACTGCTGAACCGGATCTTGGGCGGCAGGGATGCCAGCGGTATTGAAAGCCTGAAGTGGATGGATCCGCAATCCGTTTCCGATCTGATCCGCCACGAACATCCGCAGATCGTCGCCACGATACTGGTGCATCTGGAACGCGATCAGGCTTGCGAAATACTCTCCCACTTCACCGAGCGCTTGCGCAACGATGTCATTTTGCGCATTGCCACGCTGGACGGGGTGCAACCGACCGCCTTGCGCGAGCTCAATGACGTGCTGACGAAACTGCTAATCGGAAATGAAAGTCTGAAAAAGCAACCGATGGGCGGCATTCGCACTGCGGCGGAAATCCTGAACTTCATGAGCGGTGAAAACGAAGCATCGGTAATGGATAACCTGAAAAGCTACGACAGCGACATGGCGCAGAAGATCATGGATGAAATGTTCGTATTCGATAACATCATGGATATCGACGATCGCGGCATTCAGCTTCTATTGCGCGAAGTGCAGTCGGAAACCCTGATCGTCGCGCTCAAAGGTGCCGGGCAGGAGTTGCGTGACAAGATATTCAAGAACATGTCGCAGCGCGCCGGTGAAATGATGCGCGAGGATCTGGATTCCAAAGGGCCGGTCCGATTGTCCGAGGTCGAGACGCAGCAAAAGCAGATCCTGCAGATTATCCGCCGCCTGGCAGAGGAAGGACAGATCATCCTGGGCGGCAAAGGTGACGATTCCTATGTCTAGGACCGTGATCCCGAAAGAACAGTTATCCGCTTATCAACGATGGGAAATGGCTTCATTCGGTAACGACAAGCCAGTGTCGCCGCCGGATTTGCCAGAGCAGATTGCGCTACCGACAGCGGAACAGATTGCCGCAATCCATGAAACAGCGCGCCTGCAAGGTTATGCCGACGGCCTCAGGGAAGGCCATGCGGCCGGCTTGATTCAAGGGCGCAGCAAAGCCGCAGCAGAACGCGATCTCTTGTTGGAAATTGCAGCAGCGTTTAAAGATCAAGTCGCCAGAGCCGACGAGTTGATCGCTAAAGATCTGATGGATCTGGCGCTGGATCTATCCAAGGCAATGCTCAAGAATGCACTGAAAATTCGCCCCGAACTGGTACTACCGATCGTCAGCGAAGCAATCCATTATTTACCCAGCCTGGCGCCGCCGGCATTGCTTTTTCTCAATCATGACGATGCTACGCTAGTCAGGGAACAGCTTGGAACAGCCCTCAGCGAAGCTGGCTGGCGCATCATCGACGAGCCGTCGATGCAACGCGGTGGCTGCCGGATTGAAACGGGCAGCAATCAGATCGATGCCACCACAGAGTCCCGCTGGCTTCGGATTGCCGGCGCACTGGATTCCCAAACGGACTGGCTAGCGCCGTGAAAAGTCCGTCCCACAGCGGCCGCTGGCAGGCATACCTGCACGATTGTCGCGAGCTGCTGGCAATCGCTGAACCGATGCAAGTATCAGGTCGCGTCACGCGCGTAGCCGGATTGGTGATGGAGGCAGTCGGCCTGAAATTGGCGATTGGCAGCGGTTGCACGATCCCGTTGAATAATGGTTCCTGCATTGAAGCCGAAGTGGTCGGCTTTGATGGTGAACGCATCTTTCTGATGCCACAAAACGATGTCGAAGGAATTGTGCCGGGCACACGCGTGTTTCCGGTCGAGATCATCCACACCTTGCCCAGTCCGGGCCAGGTCATGCATCCGCGTCGCCGGCCCAGCGATCGCACCCGCCATCTTCCTGTCGGCGCAGAACTGCTGGGCCGGGTGCTGGATGGTGCCGGGCGGCCACTCGACAGCCTGGGTCCGGTCCTTGCAACCCATACCGCTCCGCTCAATGTCAGGGCAGCCAACCCGTTGTCGCGCGCGCCGATTACCGACATTCTTGATGTGGGTGTGCGCGCCATCAACAGCATTCTGACGGTAGGTCGCGGCCAAAGGATGGGCCTGTTCGCCGGTTCGGGTGTGGGCAAGAGCGTACTGCTTGGCATGATGGCGCGTTACACCGCGGCCGATGTAATCGTAGTTGGACTGATTGGCGAGCGCGGCAGGGAAGTCAAGGAGTTCATCGAACAAATCCTGGGGGCGCAGGGGCTGGCGCGTTCCGTTGTAGTTGCGGCCCCGGCCGACACTCCGCCGCTGATGCGATTGCAGGGTGCCGCCTATGCAACCGCGATTGCCGAACATTTTCGCGATCAGGGCAAACATGTGCTGTTGATCATGGACTCCCTGACGCGGTATGCGATGGCGCAACGCGAGATTGCACTTGCGATTGGCGAACCTCCGGCAACCAAAGGCTATCCGCCCTCGGTATTTGCCAAATTGCCGATTTTGGTCGAACGTGCCGGCAACGGTGACATCAATGGCGGATCGATTACCGCTTTCTATACCGTCCTCACCGAAGGCGATGATCAGCAGGATCCGATTGCCGATGCGGCACGTGCGATTCTGGACGGCCATATCGTGCTTAGCAGGACGCTGGCTGAAAGCGGGCATTACCCGGCGATTGATATTGAGCAGTCGATCAGTCGCGCCATGCACAACATCACCTCGCCACAACATCAGGAACAGGCACGCCATCTGAAACAACTCTACTCGCGCTATGAACGCAACCGCGATTTAATCAGCGTCGGCGCTTACAGTCATGGAACCGATCCGTTTTTGGATAAGGCCATTACATTACAGCCAAAAATAGAATCATTTCTGCAACAGGCAATCTCCGAGCGTGCCGGCATTCAAGAAAGTTTAGGGCAACTTACCGCTCTGTTCTGACGATGACAATAACGGAAATAAAATTACAATGCATTCATCATGGCCTCGACTTCTCAACTAAACACACTGATTTCATTGGCCGAAAAGAAAACGGACGATGCTGCCAAGATGTTGGGTGCAGCAATCCGTGCCGGACAAGATGCAGAACAAAAGCTGGCATTACTGCATCAATATCGGGATGATTATGCGGCACGCCTCGAAACGACCCGGTCGGTCGGCCTTAGTACCATGAGTCATCACAATTATCAGGTTTTTTTAGGCAAGCTTGACAGCGCCATAATCGGTCAGCAAAAGATTGTGGAAAACGAGAACAGGCGCATCGCTGAAAGCCGGTCAGCATGGCAGGCGCATGCGCGCAAGAAGATGTCGTTCAGTACCCTCTCCCAGCGCGCACAGAAGGAGGAGCAGCAAATTGAAAGCAAGCGCGATCAAAAGCTGATGGATGAACATGCGGCAAGGCTAAGAGCCTACAAGCGCTAGTAAAAAAATACACATTTACCATGACGACCGGTGAAAAATGCAAACACCCATGATATTCAGCCCTGTTAGCGTAAATCAGCAAGCTGCACCAAGCAGCAAACAAGCCGATACCACGGCCGCGAAAGATCTGTCATTCAAGCAAATGCTGGCGCGCCAGGTAGCCAATCGCAGCGACGATAGTCTTGTCAAAAAAGTCAGTGCCGATACGGACAGAAAAAAAACACCTGATAGCGCATCAAAGACCGGTCCTGATGCCGTGCCGGCAGAGGCTGGAAATGAAATCGAAAAAGCCGATGAAGTAAGCCAAAACCCCACCGACGCAACGCCATCCGCCACAGCCGAGCTATTGGCGTTGGTTGCGAATATCCGCCAACCTGCAGAGAAACCGGATGACGCTGTCGCTGATAATGACGCATTGCCCAAGGTCGATGGCGATCTTGACCCTGCGGTCGGAAAGGGCAAGCGTCCCAACTCAGGGCCGGACCGCGCGCTCCTGGAAAATTTGGAAATGCAGGACCGGCGCCATGAAGGCGCTGGCAAGCCAGCACCTGATGTGATTCAGAACCTGGATAAAAAAGGCGATACGCGATTATTGACGGATGCGGCGACACTCAAAATCCAGGATCCGCAGTCAACCACGACTGTCGCAAGCATCGCGGCATCGCAGACAATCGCGCAGGAAATCGGTCAGGCTGAGAAGAACCCTGCTGCTGACAGGTTGACGCCAGCGGTTGGAAGCAATGCCTGGAACCAGGCCTTGGGACAAAAAATTACATTGATGGTAGGCGCGACGCAGCAGACTGCCACTTTGTCGCTCAATCCGCCTGACCTGGGGCCATTGCAGGTGGTCCTGAACATCAACAAAGATTCGGCCGATGCGACCTTCATTGCGGCCCAGCCTGAAGTCCGGCAAGCGCTGGAAGCCGCATTGCCGCGCTTGCGTGAAATGATGAATGAAGCCGGCATTCAGCTGGGCCAGGCCAACGTCAGCAGCAATATGCCGGACCAGAATAACGCGCAGAACGGATCAGGCAGCAGAATGGGTGCTCAGGCTAGCCGGGACAGCGCGCAGTCTGAAGATGCATCCACCATTACCCAGCCCGCCAATCGAACCATGCAACTGGGCTTGATAGACGCCTTTGCATAAGGAATGAATGCCCCCCTGGCATGTGGCCGGGATGACACAGGTGACTGCTCCGGAGGCGTAAATAAGCGCTGGCATCGCACTCTTTTCATTGCATACGCAACGTCACTTTGTCACAATGACGCACGATGATAATGCAGTGATGCAGGACGATAGGAAACCAGATGGCGAAAGCAGCCCCAAAAGAAGACATGAAGGCTGATCCTGCGGAAAGAACATCAGGAAAATCCGGGAAAAAACTTTTTCTGATTATAGCTGTCGCGACAATCGCAATTGGCATAGGCGGTTCTGCAGGCGCACTGTATCTGAACAAGAAAAATTCTTCTTCAAAAAATGCAGTAAAACACGCGCCGGCATTGCCACCGGTATTCATCAACCTGGAGCCGTTTACGGTCAATCTGCAGTCGGAAAATGGCGACCAGTATCTTCAGGTCGCATTGACACTGCAAGTTGCAGACGCTGAGCAGGTTGACATCATCAAACAGCACATGCCGCAAGTCCGCAGTCGCATATTGATGCTGCTTTCCAGTAAAGCACCTTCCGAGATCGCATCTACCGAAGGCAAAAAAAAACTTTCCAATGAAATCATTACATTGACAAAACTACCATTTTTCCCACAAGGAAAATCACAGTCCGTGTCGAGTGTGTTTTTTACCTCTTTTATAATTCAGTGACGCGATGGCCGATAATTTCCTTTCCCAGGAAGAGGTCGATGCGCTGCTCAAGGGCGTCAACGGCGATCAGGATGACATACAGGCGCCCGAAGACACTTCCGGAGTGCGGCCCTACAATCTCGCCACGCAGGAGCGCATCGTACGCGGCAGGATGCCGACGCTCGAAATCATCAACGAGCGTTTTGCACGCTTGTTACGCATAGGCCTGTTCAACTTCCTGCGCCGCAGCTCCGAAGTTTCCGTGGGCACTGTACGCGTTTCGAAATACAGCGAATTCATACGAAATCTGGTAGTGCCGACCAATCTCAACCTGATACACATGAAGCCGCTGCGCGGCACCGCGCTGATGGTGTTCGATCCGAATCTGGTATTCCTGATCGTTGACAATCTTTTTGGTGGCGATGGCCGATTTCACACCCGGGTCGAAGGCAGGGATTTCACGCAAACCGAGCAACGCATCATTCAACGCATCCTGAATGTTGTTTTCGAGGCTTATGCAAAATCATGGGAGCCGGTATATCCGGTTGAATTCGAATACATCCGCTCGGAGATGAACACCCAGTTCGCCAATATTGCAACCCCGAACGAGGTCGTTGTCGCAACCACATTCACACTGGAACTCGGCTCAGTCAGCGGCGAAATGCACTTCTGCATGCCTTACTCGATGATCGAGCCGATCCGCGACACACTTACCAGCAGCCTGCAGGGTGAAGCACTGGAAGTCGACAAGCGTTGGGTGCGACTGATGACGCAGCAGATCCAGATTGCCGAAGTCGAGATTGTTGCGAATCTGGGTACGGCCAAAATTACCCTGGGCGAAATCCTGAACATGAAGGCCGGCGATGTCATTCCATTCTCGATCCCCGAAACTGTTGCAGCAACGGTGGATGGCGTTCCGGTGATGGATTGCAGCTACGGCGTATTTAACGGCCAATATGCATTACGCGTCGAAAAGCTGTTGAGCTACCAATCAAACGAAATGGCGCAAGGAGATACAAATGGCTGATGACTTAGACTCCCAAACGATTGCCGAAGATGATTGGGGTGCGGCTATCGCCGAGCAGGAAAAGGCGGAAGCTGCCGCATTGAAGAGCCAGCCGGCAGTAGCGTCTATTTTTCAGGATTTTTCCGGACAAGGCACCAAAAGCGGAACCCACAACGATATCGATTTCATTCTTGATATCCCTGTGCAGCTCACGGTGGAGCTTGGCCGCACCAAAATTGCGATCAAAAATCTTTTGCAACTGGCGCAGGGTTCGGTGGTGGAGCTCGATGGCCTGGCGGGGGAGCCGATGGATGTGCTGGTCAATGGCTGCCTGATCGCGCAAGGTGAAGTCGTCGTCGTAAACGATAAATTCGGCATTCGCTTAACTGACATCATTACGCCATCCGAGCGGATTAGAAAACTCAATAAATGATTCGCCATTCCTTCATCGCTGGCCTGTTGGCCTTGTTCTGCGTTACTGCCAATTCGGCTACAGAACAAGGTGCCAATGCTGGCAGCGGCAATTTCACACAGGTATTGCTGGGCCTGCTGGCTGTTTTGGGACTGATGGCGGCAACCGCATGGTTATTGAAACGATTCGGTGTCAGGCAATTTACCGGCAACGCATCTGTAAAAATTGTGGGCGGCGTCAGTGTTGGCGCCAGGGAGCGGATTCTGGTGGTCGAAACCGCTGGCCAGTGGATCGTGGTCGGTGTGACGCCAGGAAGAATCAATGCATTAGCCACCATGCCAAGACAGGAGATTGCTCCGGAACCGCCCGCCCCTATCACAAGAAATTTTTCCGAATGGCTCAAGTACACCATTGAGAAGCGCAATGCGAAGTAAGCTGCTCATGCAACAACATCACCCCAGATCGCAAGCCGTCGCACACTCCACCGCACAGCGCATTGCCTTTCTGCTGCCGCTGATTTTGCTCCTTGTCCCGGTATTTTCCTTCGCGCAGGCTAGCGGGCTGCAGGCCATCACCAGTACACCGGCAGCAGGCGGTGGACAAAACTATTCGCTGAGCGTGCAGACACTGCTGCTGCTGACATCGCTTTCATTTTTGCCTGCGGGTCTGCTGATGATGACCAGCTTCACCCGCATCATCATCGTTTTGTCTCTGCTGCGACAAGCGTTGGGCACGCAGTCTGCTCCCCCCAATCAGGTCCTGCTGGGTCTCACCCTGTTCCTGACTTTTTTTGTAATGGGGCCGGTACTGGACAAGATATACGTTGATGCCTACCAGCCCTTATCTGAAAATAAGATAACGATGACCGAGGCGCTCGACAAAGGTGCGGTGCCGCTCAAGGCCTTCATGCTGAAGCAGACACGCCAGGCCGATCTGGCGCTATTCGTTAAGCTCTCCAATTCGGATCAGTTGCAGGGGCCGGAAGATGTATCTTTGCGGATATTGATCCCAGCGTTTGTCACCAGCGAGTTGAAAACGGCTTTCCAGATCGGGTTTGCCATTTTCATTCCGTTTCTAATCATCGACATGGTGGTAGCCAGCGTGCTCATGTCGATGGGCATGATGATGGTATCGCCGGCCATTGTTGCGCTGCCATTCAAGATGATGTTGTTTGTCCTGGTAGACGGCTGGCAGCTCTTGCTCGGCTCGCTGGCAGAGAGTTTTTATTGAGAGTTCCATGACCCCTGAAAGCGTAATGTCGATAGGCCGTCATGCAATCGAGATCACATTGATGATTGCAGCACCCATGCTGCTCACCGCATTGGTAATTGGCTTGATAGTCAGTATTTTTCAGGCCGCCACGCAAATCAATGAACAGACGCTGTCATTCATTCCGAAACTGGTAGGGATATTTGTCGCGTTGATCATTGCCGGGCCGTGGATGCTTTCGGTCATGCTGGATTACATGCGAGGCGTGTTTTCCAGCATACCGAGTCTGACTGGGTAAGCACCGCAAACGCAACTGCTCAGTCCCTTTAAGAAACTCTCGGGCAGCTGCAGTTTTTTGCCCGAGCGTGCCACTTAACGCTTGATTGGCATCAGTAGTGTCCGGTTAAATCCGGTTTGATTCGTATGAAAGCCAATACTGGCGAGGCCTAGCGGCCGATTTTATTTGGTGCCGATTTGAATCTTGAATCTTCGTTTTTGTGTAAATTTCCCGGATTGATACCCTGGGGAG
>JAUYNR010000118.1 GCA_030698225.1 Oxalobacteraceae bacterium
TTCCAGCTTATCGTAATAGTCATCCGTACCCCGATCAACGGTTTCACGTTAATCACCCAAGGCAGGAGCCTTGTGCGGTAATTCCGCTCGCAGGGATCTGTGCGGGGGGCGGGAGGTAACTCCTGTCCCTACCGCTACCCACGATCCTGAAAATATCTGGAGTATGGCAAAAAATCGCATTATTTCCGCATAATAAATATGCGGAAATAAAAATACACTATTCCAGTATATTTACGCATATAGCGCCGTGCCACTAATGCACGGCCCGCTTCAGGGTCGCCATCATCACTCCCACTGCCAGCAGCAGACTGCCCGATAGCCGGTTGCTGTTGCGCACGAACGATGCGTTGGCGCTGAAGCGCTGCGCCTTACTGCCTAGCCACGCGTAGATGCCGTACGCAAATCCGTCCAGCGCCAGGCAGGTGACGCCGAATACCAGCAACTGCAGGCCGAGCGGCTTGGCCGGATCGATGAATTGCGGCAGCAGCGCGACGAAATACAGCAATGCCTTCGGGTTCGACAATTCCACCACCAGCGCCTGCCAGAACGCGCGCGGCCCGCGCACCGCATGGGCGCTGTCGGCAGTCACGGTCAACGCACTGGATTTGCTGCGAATCGCGGCCAGCCCCAGATAAAACAGGTAGGCCACGCCGATCCACTTGATGATCGAAAACAGCGTGCTGTTGGCCAGGATCAGCGCCGCGATGCCGGTTGCCGACAGCGCGAAATACGCGGCGTTGCCCAGCGCGATGCCGGCGATCGCCCAGTAGGAGCGGCGAAAGCCGTTTGAAATCCCCTGCGCCACGACCAGCAGCGCGGCCGGCCCCGGCGTCAGACACACCACCAGCGTGGTGACGGCAAATATTGTGTAGGTTTCCCAGGTCATACGATTTTCCTTGCGAGGGGATTCATGTGGAAGTCATCAGGAATAGATTGTAGGCGTCAGAATTGGCGATTTGAATAGACAATCAAAGGCGGATTGGCTAGATTACGTTTGTTTTCATTGAAATTTCAGGAGTTTTTCATGGGAATCGAATTCGACGCGATGGATGTCAAAATCCTCGACATTTTGCAGACCGATGCCCGCACCACGCTGACCGAAATCGGCCGCCGGGTCCACATGAGCCAGCCGGCGGTGGCCGAGCGCGTGAAACGGATGGAGAGTGCCGGCGTCATCAGCGGCTACCATGCGAAGGTCAATCCGGCCGCGCTCGGCTACGGCATCATCGCCTTCATCCGGGTCGCCAACCGCAGCCTCGACACGCCGGTCGCAGCAGTCGCAGCCCAGCTGCCTGAAGTGGTCGAATGCCACTCGATCACCGGCGACGACTGCAGCATCGTCAAGGTGGTCGCCAAATCGGTGGTCGAACTGGAGGCGGTGATCCTGAAACTGACCCGTTGCGGCGTCACCTCGACCTCGCTGATCCTGTCGTCCAGCATCGAGCGCAAGGCGCTCAAACCCTCACATTAGGCGGCCCCGGTCTCATGGAACTGCGCCAACTGCGTTACTTCGTCGCCATCGTCGACCACGGCTCGCTGTCGCGCGCCGCGCGCGTGCTGCACATCGCCCAGCCGGCACTGACCCAGCAACTGCGCCAGCTGGAACAGGAGCTGGGGGCGCAACTGTTGCACCGCTCGTCGCAAGGCGTGTTGTCGACCGATGCCGGCAAGACCTTCTACGAACACGCGCAAGCGATCCTGAAGCAGGTCGGCGACGCCAGATCGGCGGTGGCCCAGTCGCTGCACACGCCCACCGGCACCGTCGCGCTCGGCCTGCCGCAAAGCGTTTCCGGCGCGCTGGCGCTGCCGATGCTGAATGCGGTGCGCGCCAGCTACCCCGAAATCGAACTGCAGCTGACCGAGGAATTATCCGGCAACCTGATCGAGCAGCTGAAGTCGGGCCGCATCAATCTGGCGGTGCTGTTCGACGACGGCCAATTGACTGCGTTCACCAGCACCCCGCTGGTGGAGGAAGACATGATGTACATCACCCGCAGCGGTTCAGCCTACGCCGCCGCCGGAGAAACCGTCACGCTGGCGCAAGCTGCCCGGGCACCGCTGATCCTGCCCGGCCATCAGCACGGGGTGCGACCGCGCATCGAACAGATCGCCCGCAGCGCCGGGCTGTCGATCGACCGCGTGATCGAGATCAACTCGGTGGCGATCCTGAAGTCGGCCATCCTGGCCGATCTGGGCGCGACCATCCTGCCGACCGCGCCGCTGCTGTCAGAAATCGAGCGCGGCACGATGCTTGCCCACCCGATTTCCAGCCCCGCCATCTCGCGCACGCTGGCCTTGTGCGCGTCGAAAAACATTCCGCTCACCAACGCCGCAGCGGCGGTCGGGCGGCTGGTGCTCGAAGTCACCGACCAGCAGTGCCGCAACGGGCACTGGCTGGGCGCGCATATCCTGAAGCGTTAGCGGTAGTGCCGGACTACCATCATTTTTTCTTATACCCCTATCCGCATTCGGTATTTCAGCCCGAGCGGCAAACCCGCCTACACTGCAGCCAGCAGTGAATTCATGCCGAATTTCTGTGAAGGCCGTTATCGCGGCCGCAGTACCCGGCAGCCGCCCGCCTACCCGGCGCGGCCAAGCCAGGCACTATCTGAAACACAATTTTGGAGACCACATGCCAGCCCATTCCACGCCGGAATCCGCTGTGTCCGACGCAGCTGCTGCCGCAGCAGGCGTCGCGACACGACTCACGCGCGTCAGCCTCGACGACAAATACAGCGCCACGAGCGACCGCATCTACCTGTCCGGGATCCAGGCGCTGGTGCGCCTGCCGCTGCTGCAGCGGCTGCGCGACCAGGCCGCCGGCCTCGATACTGCCGGCTTCATCTCCGGCTATCGCGGCTCGCCCCTGGGCGGGCTGGACGAAACGCTGTGGAAGGCGCAGCAGCACCTGGACGCGCATCACGTCAAGTTCGTGCCCGGCGTCAACGAAGACCTGGCCGCCACCGCGGTCTGGGGCAGCCAGCAGGTCGACCTGATCGGTCCGGCCAAGTACGACGGCGTGTTCGCGATGTGGTACGGCAAGGGCCCCGGCGTGGACCGCTGCGGCGACGTGTTCAAGCACATGAACCATGCCGGCACCGCCAAGCACGGCGGCGTACTGCTGGTGGCCGGCGACGACCACGGCGCGTATTCGTCGACGCTGCCGCACCAGTCCGACCATATCTTTTCGGCCTGCATGATCCCGCTGCTGTATCCGTGCAATGTGCAGGAATACCTGGACCTGGGCCTGCACGGCTGGGCGATGTCGCGCTTTTCCGGCTGCGCGGTCGGCTTCAAGGCGCTGGCCGACACGGTCGAGTCGAGCGCATCGGTCGACGCCGATCCGCACCGGCTGCAGATCAAGCTGCCGGCCGACTTCGCGATGCCGGAAGGCGGCCTGAATGCGCGCCTGTCGACCGACGCGCTGGGGATCCAGGCCAAGAAGCAGGAAGCGCTGATGCAGGATTACAAGATTTACGCGGCGCTCGCGTATGCGCGCGCCAATCAGCTGAACCACACCACGATCGACAGCCCGCACGCGAAGCTGGGCATCATCGCCTCCGGCAAATCCTATCTGGACGTGCTGGAAGCGCTGGAAGAGCTCGGCATCGACCAGCAGATGGCGGCCGGCATCGGCCTGCGCCTGTTCAAGGTCGCGATGCCGTGGCCGCTGGAGCCGGACGGCGTGCGCGAGTTCGCGCAGGGGCTCGACGAGATCCTGGTGGTCGAGGAAAAGCGCCAGATGGTCGAATACCAGCTCAAGGAACAGCTGTACAACTGGCGCGACGACGTGCGCCCGCGCGTGATCGGCAAGTTCGACGAGAAGGGCGAATGGGTCGCGCCGCGCGGCGAATGGCTGCTGACGTCGAAGGCCGATTTCTCGGTGGCGCAAATCGCCCGCGTGATCGCCAGCCGCATCGCGCGCCTGATCGTCAATCCTGGCACCAGCGACCTGATCAAGGCCCGGCTGGCGTTCCTGGAAGCCAAGGACGCGGTGCTGTTGAAATCGGTCAACACGCCGCCGCGCCCCGCGTACTTCTGCTCCGGCTGCCCGCATAACAGCTCGACCAAGGTGCCCGAAGGCAGCTTGGCGCTGGCCGGCATCGGCTGCCACGTGATGGCGACCGCGATTTACCCGGAACACAACAAGCTGACCACCCACATGGGCGGCGAAGGCGCGCCGTGGATCGGCCAGGCCCCGTTCTCCAAGCTGCCGCATGTGTTCCAAAACCTGGGCGACGGCACCTATTTCCATTCCGGCTTGCTGGCGATCCGGGCCGCGATTGCGGCCAAGGTCAACATCACCTACAAGATCCTGTACAACGACGCGGTCGCGATGACCGGCGGCCAGCCGGTCGACGGCATCACCTCGGTGCCGATGATCGCGCAGCAGATGGCGGCCGAAGGCGTCCAGCGCATCGCGCTGGTGACCGAGGACCTGGCGCGCTACGCGGACCGCTCGAACCTGCCGCCATCGGTGACGCTGCACGACCGCAAGGACATGGATGCGGTGCAGCGCGCACTGCGCGAAGTCAGCGGCGCGTCGGTGCTGATCTACGACCAGACCTGCGCCGCCGAAAAACGCCGGCGCCGCAAGAAAGGGCAATTTCCGGATCCCGATCAGCGCCTGTTCATCAATGCAGCGGTGTGCGAAGGCTGCGGCGACTGCGGTGCGCAATCGAACTGCACCTCGCTGGTGCCGCTGGAAACCGAATTCGGCCGCAAGCGCGCGATCGACCAATCGTCGTGCAACAAGGATTATTCGTGCGTCAAGGGCTTTTGCCCCAGCTTCGTCACGGTCGAAGGCGGCAAGCTCAGGAAACCCAAGGCCGGCAAGTCGCAGGACGACGGCTTCGGCGACCTGCCGGCGCCGGTCCAGCCCAGCTGCGCGGTGCCGTTCAACATCCTGATCAACGGCATCGGCGGCACCGGCGTGATCACCATCGGCGCACTGATGGGGATGGCCGCCCACCTCGACGGCAAGGGCATTTCGGTGCTCGACATGACCGGCATGTCGCAGAAGAACGGCGCGGTGACCTCGCATGTGCGGATCGCCGCCAGCCAGGACCAGATCCGCGCGCAGCGCATCGCCACCGGCGAAGCCGACCTGATCCTGGGCTGCGACATGCTCACCGCCGGCGCGCAGGATGCGATCTCGAAGATGCGCGCCGGCCGCACCCGGGCGCTGGTGAATACCTACCAGCAACCGCCGGGCCAGTTCGCCAGGGATCCGGACTGGCACTACCCGGCCGACGAAATCCGCAAGCTGATCACCGAATCGGTGGCCGGCCGGGCCGACTTCATCGACGCCACCACGCTGGCCACCGCGCTGATGGGCGACTCGATCGCGGCCAACCTGTTCATGCTCGGCTATGCGTTCCAGCAAGGCTGCATCCCGCTGTCGGAACAGGCGCTGCTGCGCGCGATCGAACTCAATGGCGTCGGCATCGAGCCGAACAAGAAGAGCTTCCTGTGGGGCCGCCGCGCCGCGCTCGACTTCAAGCGGGTCGAATCTGCCGCGATGCCGGGCAAGCCGGTTGTGCTGCAGATGCCGCAAAGCCTGGACACGCTGGTCAAGCGCCGGGCCGAAGTGCTGACCGCGTACCAGGATGCGGCCTATGCCGATACTTATCTGCAACTGGTAAACCGGGTCCGTTCGACCGAATCCGGGCTCGGCCTGGGCAACAAGCTGAGCACCGCAGTGGCGAAATATTATTTCAAGCTGATGGCGTACAAGGATGAATACGAAGTCGCACGGCTGTACACGGACGGCCGCTTCATCGAAAAACTGCAGCAGCAATTCGAGGGCGACTTCACGCTGAAATTCAATCTGGCGCCCCCGCTGTTTTCCAAAAAAGATGGTCAGGGCCATCTGGTCAAGGCGCAATACGGTTCCTGGGTCTGGCAAGGCTTCAAGCTGCTGGCCAGGGCCAGGAAACTGCGCGGCACCCGGTTCGACATTTTTGGCTACAGTGCGGAGCGCAGGATGGAGCGGCAACTGATCGCCGACTACCGCTCGACGGTGCTGGACTTGCTCGGCACGCTGAACGCCGGCAACCATGCGGCGGCGATCGAGATCGCCGCCCTGCCGGAAAAAATCCGCGGCTTCGGCCATGTGAAGGAACAGGCGGTGCATGAATTCAGGCTGCAGCAAGCCGCCCTGCAGGCCCGTGCTGCGGCGCGACCGGCAACCGAAAAAAGCGCATGAGCCGGTCGGCCTGAAACCCGCTGGCAAATAACAAACCAGCAAACAAACGGCCCGCATCGCGGGCCGTTTGTTTGTTACTGCCGGGCCTGTTGCCGGCGGATCAGGACCGGCTCAGCACAACGTTCTTTAACCTTTCACCTTCAGGTCGTTCTTGACCCCCTTGACGCCCTGGACGGTGGTAGCCAGTTGCAGCGCGCGGTTGCCGACCTCGGCATTGGGCACGGTGCCGGACATTTTCACCACGCCTTGTTCGGTGGTCACGCTGATCTTCAACGACTTGACTTGCTTGTCTTCGATCAGTGCTGTCTTGACCATGGTGGTGATCATTGCATCGTCGGCATACGCAGACGTGGCGCCGACGGCCCCGCTGACGCCGGTGTCTTCAGCGGCGCCCATGGGTCCGCTGGCTCCGGTATCGGCGGCAGACGCGCCGGGAGCAGAGGTAGGACTGGCAGCGTTAGTCGCTGCGTCGGCGGCCACATCCGCGGCCTGCACTGAAACGGCAGCGACGGATGCCAACGACAGCACTGCGGCGGCGAGCAAACGGGAAAGCATTTTAGGATTTTGCATGATGGTTTCTTTCGTAGTAGGGATAATGGTTAGTGATACTAGATCTAAGCAACGCCGTACTAACGTCACATCACCGTCTACAGCAAGCGCTGTGCCAGCATGTCAGAAATCCAATCGATTCAACGACTTACAGAAAATACGTGATCGGGATCGCAGAAAAAGCACGATTCTGAGCGGATTTGTGTCGCCGGCAGGCGACAGCTTGCCGCGATCAGTCATGCAAGTCGCTGATTTCAAATGCATTATTTCTGTCGCTCATCGGCGACAACAGTTTCGTCGGCCCGGAACAGGCTCGGCGTCAGGCCGGACTTTTGCAACAGGCGATAGAACTCGGTGCGGTTGCGTTCGGCCAGCCGCGCCGCGTCGGCAACATTGCCGTCGGTGAGCTTGAGCAGCTGGATCAGGTAATCGCGCTCGAAGCGCTGCTTGGCGTCGGCATAGCTCAATACTTCGAGCGACGGCACCCGCAGCGCGCGCTGCACCAGCGACAACGGCACCAGCGGCGCGGTGGCCAGCGCGCAGACTTGCTCGACCACGTTATTGAGCTGGCGCACGTTGCCGGGCCAGGAGGCGGTCATCAGCGCCTCCAGCGCGTCGGGCGCAAAGCCGTTGAGCGGCTTGTGGTACTTGCCGGCAAGCTGCTGCAGAAAATGGTTGGCCAGCAACGCGATATCTTCGCGCCGCTCGGACAACGGCGGCAGGCTCAGGGTCACCACGTTGAGGCGGTAATACAGATCCTCGCGGAATTGTCCGTCGGCCAGTGCGGCATCGAGATCGCGATGGGTGGCCGACACGATCCGCACATCGATCGGCACCGCCAGGTCGGCGCCGACCGGACGCACCGCCCGCTCCTGCAGCACGCGCAGCAGCTTCACTTGCAGCAACAGCGGCATGTCGCCGATTTCATCCAGAAACAGGGTGCCGCCATGCGCGGCCTGGAACAGGCCGGGGCGGTTGCCCACCGCGCCGGTGAACGCGCCTTTGACGTGTCCGAACAATTCGGATTCGAGCAGTTGTTCGGGAATCGCGCCGCAGTTGACGGCCACGAAGGGCGCATCGGCACGGCCACTGGCGCGATGGATCGCGCAGGCCAGCAGCTCCTTGCCGCTGCCGCTGTCGCCGCGAATCAGGATGCTGGCGTCGGATGCCGCGACCAGCCTGGCCTCCGCCAGCAGCGCGTGCATCCGCTGGCTGCGGCTGATCAAGCCGGCGCGCCATGCTTCGTCGCCGGCCGCCGGCGCCAGCGACGACGCCGACGACGGCAGGCTCAGGCTGAGCGCCTGGGCGATTTTTTCCAGCAGCACCTTGCCGTCGAACGGCTTGGTCAGATACGCATAGGCGCCGCGCGCGGTGGCCTCGACCGCATCCGGGATGGTGCCGTGCGCGGTCAGCAGGATCACCGGCAGCGCCGCGTGCTGGGCGCGGATTTCATCGAACAGCGCCATGCCGTCGCGGCCCGGCAGCCGGATGTCGCTGATCACCAGCGTCGGCAATTCGATCGCCAGCCGCGCCAGCGCCTGTTCCGCGCTTTGCACCGCAGTGACCCGATAGCCGGCAGCATTCAGGCGCATCGACAACAGGCGCAGCAAGTCGGGGTCGTCGTCGACCAACAGGATGTGCGCATGCGCGGTCATGGTGTTCCTTTCGCAGCCGGCGTGGCCGGCGCGCCATTCGGCCGCGCCGGCAGCGTGCGTTCGATCGTCTTCAGCGCTTCCAGCGTCTGGTTGAGTTGCTCGGTGCGGCGCTGGCTTTCCTTTATCTGCTGGCTCAGCCTGTCGGCCGTGTCGCTGAGGCGACGCATTTCCGCATAGTGGGCGGCGAGCATCTGGGCCAATGGCCTGGCCGCCGGCGCATCCGGATCGGTCGATTTCAGCACGCCATCGATCAGGGCCTGGGCCCGCGCCAAATCGTCGCCGTTATGACTCAGGCTCAGCAGCATCGATTTTTTCAGCGCGAATTGCACGTTTGCCGGCTGTGCGTTCAGCGCCGCCATTTCCCTGGCCAGTTCGGCCGGCGCCAATCCGCGCAGCCATTGATGGTAGGCCAGCAGCGCCTCGATGCCGCCCGGCGCAAGCCGCGTCACCGGAGCCGGTTTTTCCACCGGGTCGGGCGTCGGCACTGGCGCGGTGGCGCAGGCGCCCAGCAGCGCGCAGCACAGGGTAAGCAGTATTTTTGTTTTCATCAGGTATCCATTTTCATTATGGTGGAAAGCAATATCCACGAAAAACACGAAATGCACGAAAAAATGCTTGCAAGCGAGGGCTCTGTAAATTTCAACTATTGACGGTGTATATTTTTATACTCACTAAAACTATGCGGTAGATACAGTAAAAATTACGATACTCCTTGTTTTTACGAAACTCGTATAACTATTCAGTCCGGCATGAATAACTCCCCTCTCCCACTTGTGGGAGAGGGGCTGGGGGAGAGGGTGTTCGCAATGACCAAGGTGAACCAAAACAAGGCGAAACCTTGATGACATTGCCACATAATGCGGTCGGAATATTTGCTAACGCCCTCTCCCTAACCCTCTCCCGCAAGCGAATCGCATGGCGATTCGGGCACCAGGAAAAGCTATGCCGGGAGAGGGAATTCAAACAGTCCTTTCATAGCGGGTTGAATAGTTACAAACTCGTTATGGTGTGAGCTCTGTTCGTGATTTTCGTGCCTTTCGTGGACCATGCAGATCAGCCGGGTATTTCAATCCGGAAATGCGCGCCGTTACTATGCGCCAAAAGCTGTACCGTGCCGCGATGGGCGGCAACGTATTCCTGCACGATCGACAGGCCGATGCCGTTGCCATGGCGCGCTCCCTGCGGCTGGCGCGTGCCCTGATAGAACGGCTCGAATATGCGCGCCGCGTCGGCCGGCGCCACGCCCGGACCTTCATCGACGCAATCGATCGTGATGCGGCCGGAGCTGCTGCCCAGCACGAAACGGATAGTGCCGCCCTGCGGGCTGAAGCGGACCGCGTTCGACAGCAGGTTAGCCAGCGCCACTTGCAGTTTTTCAGGATCGACGCTGGCCACCTGATCCGGGCTACTGACTTCGATCAGCAAATCGCGTGCTTGCCACTGCAGGCGCTGCAAGTCGATCACCCGCTGCAGCAACGCGCGCAGTGCGGTCGGCACGCAGTGCAACTGCTGGCCGCCGAATGCGGCCGCATTGTAGCGCAGCAAATCCTCGATCTGGGTCTGCAGCGCGATCGTGTTCTGGCGCAGAATGGCCGCGATTTCACGCTGATTGTCCGACAGCGTGCCGACCACTTCCTCTTCCAGCAGCGCGACGCCTTCACGCAAGGCTGCCAGCGGGGTTTTCAATTCATGCGAAATATGGCGCAGAAAACGCGCCTTGTCGGCTTCCAGATCGGCCAGCCGCTGGCGCAACCAGTCCAGCTGGCGGCCGATCCGGCGCAGATCGGCCGGTCCGTGCACTTCGATCGGCTGCTCGAAGCGGTTCTCGCCCAGGCGGCTGATCGCCGCTTCAATCCGCGCCAACGGCCGCGACAGCCATACACCGAAACCAAACGCAAACAGCGCAGTCAGCGCGATGGCGCCGGTCACCTGTCCTTTCAGGACGCTGCGCTGCTGCTCAAGCTCGGTCAGCAATGCGTTGTTGCGGCGCTCGACTTCAAGCTTGCTTTCGCTTGACAACAGCGCATTGATCGCCGGCAGGCGAACAAAAACGCGCGCCAGAGCTTCCTGATTTTGCTCGCGCCGTAGTGGATCGGTCTGCAACAAGGCCGAAACCGATTTGCTGTGCGCAACCCAGGCCTCGAATTCACCCGCCGGCACCTTGGTCAGCTGGACCGAGAGCGCGTTCAATGCCTGGCGCGCCTCGGCCCAGGCTTCGTTATAACGGATCCGGAACGCAGGATCGTTGAGCACCAGGAACTGGCGCGCACTGCGTTCCATCGCGAGAGTGCGTTCCGCCAGACGCTGCGCGTTCTCGGTCAGTTGCACCGCATCCTGCGCAGTCTGGCGGCTATGACCGGCCAGCCGTTCCAGCGTCAATAACGCTTGCACCGAGGTCGCGCCCAGCAGTGCGACGATCACCAGAAAAGCAGCCAGCAGCAATACGCGAAAAGACGGTTTGGGCAGGGTCACCAGGTTCATCGGCTTGGCTGCAGGCGCAGCACAACACCGCGCGCTGAAATGGTTGCAGGCCGGGTTCGAGGACGATTTCGCCCTTAAGTTCAACCGGCCATTGCTGCTGCGCAATCCGCGCAGCGCCAGAGCCGCCGGCACAGGCCCGATACGGTTCCGGACTAGAATAAGCCGATCCCGCAATAGTCTGAATAAACTGACATCCGAACGACAGGCAAACTGTTTTTTTCGCGCTATACTCAGTTTACAGTGACGTTTACGTAAACGTCACATAACAGCCTGCAACACCCCGCCACCCCGGAGACCTTCATGACCGACCTGTCCATCGCTGACAAGCTGACCGAATACAAACCCGCCAACAAAGTGCGCTTCGTTACTGCGGCCTCGCTGTTCGACGGCCACGACGCATCGATCAACATCATGCGCCGCATCCTGATGGCGCATGGCGCGGAAGTGATCCACCTCGGGCACAACCGTTCGGTCGACGAAATCGTCACCGCTGCGTTGCAGGAAGATGCGCAGGGCATCGCGATTTCCAGCTATCAGGGCGGCCATGTCGAATACTTCAAGTACATGATCGATCTGCTGCGGCAACGCGGCGGCGAGCATATCAAGGTGTTCGGCGGCGGCGGCGGCGTGATCGTGCCGGAAGAAATTGCCGATCTGCATGCATACGGCGTGACCCGCATTTTCAGCCCGCAAGACGGCCAGCGCATGGGGCTGGTCGGCATGATCCTGGCGATGATAGCGGCCTGCGACGTCGATCTGTCGGCCTATGCGCCAACCAAGCTGGCGGCACTGGAAGGCGCCGACATCCCGGCCAAGCACCGGCCGCTGGCGCAACTGATTACCGCGTTGGAAAACGACAAGGTCAGCGCCAAGCTGAAGGCGCAACTGCACCAGGCCGCAGCCGCCATCCAGACCCCGACGCTGGGCATCACCGGCACCGGCGGCGCCGGCAAGTCGTCGCTGACCGACGAGCTAATACGCCGCATCCGGATCGATCAGCGCGATGCTCTGAATATCGCGCTGATCTCGATCGACCCGTCGCGCCGCAAGTCGGGCGGCGCGCTGCTGGGCGACCGGATCCGGATGAATGCGATCAACCCGTGGGGCGGCAAGGACGGCGCGCCGGTGCGGGTCTTCATGCGCTCGCTGGCCACGCGCGAAGCCGGCTCCGAAATCTCGCAGGCCTTGCCGGACGTGATCGCGGCCTGCAAGGTGGCAGGCTTCGACCTGGTGATCATCGAGACCTCCGGCATCGGCCAGGGCGACGCCGCCATCGTGCCGCTTGTCGATGTCAGCATGTACGTGATGACGCCGGAATTCGGTGCCGCCTCGCAACTGGAAAAAATCGACATGCTCGATTTTGCCGATTTCATCGCGATCAACAAGTTCGACCGCAGAGGCGCGCAGGATGCGCTGCGCGACGTCGCCAAGCAATACCAGCGCAACCGCGAACTGTGGAGCCAGAGCCCGGACCAGATGCCGGTCTACGGCACCCAGGCATCGCGCTTCAACGACGACGGCGTCACTGCCTTGTACCAGGGCTTGCTGCCGAAACTGATGGACCACGGCCTGAAAGCCGAAGCCAGCACGCTGGCGCCGGTCAAAGCCAAGTTCTCCAGCGGCAGGAACGTGATCGTGCCGCCGGCGCGCAGCCGCTATCTGGCCGAAATCGCCGACACGCTGCGCGGCTATCACAAAGCTACCCGCAAGCAGGTGACGCTGGCGCGCGAGCGGCAGCAGTTGCAGGAATCCCGCCGCATGCTGATGGAGATGTCGTCCTCGCGCAAGCGGGGACCCAGTGCCGTCGCTGCAGACGATACGGCGCAACTGGATTCCCGCCGCAGCCTGCCCTCGAATGGGGTAGTCGGGGGCGGGAATGACGACCTCCTTTCCGACCTTGACGCTCTCGCATCGGGAAAAGACGCTCAACTCGACGCCGCCGCCAAGAAGCTGCTGGCGATGTGGCCGGTCATGCAGAAATCGTATGCGGGCGACGAATACGTGGTCAAGATCCGCGACAAGGAAATCCGCACCCAGCTGGTCACCAGCACGCTGTCTGGCACCAAGATCCGCAAGGTCGCGCTGCCGAGGTTCGAGGACCACGGCGAAATCCTGCGCTGGCTGATGCTGGAAAACGTGCCCGGCTCGTTTCCGTTTACCGCCGGCGTGTTCGCGTTCAAGCGCGAAAACGAAGACCCGACCCGCATGTTCGCCGGCGAAGGCGATCCGTTCCGCACCAACCGCCGCTTCAAGCTGGTGTCCGAAGGGATGGACGCGAAACGGCTGTCGACCGCGTTCGACTCGGTCACGCTGTACGGCGCCGACCCGGCAATCCGGCCCGACATCTACGGCAAGGTCGGCAATTCCGGCGTGTCGATCGCGACGCTGGACGACATGAAGGTGCTGTACGACGGCTTCGACCTGTGCAGCCCGAGCACCTCGGTCTCGATGACCATCAACGGTCCGGCCCCGACCATCCTGGCGATGTTCATGAACGCGGCGATCGACCAGCAGCTGGAAAAATTCCGCACCGACAACCAGCGCGAGCCGACCGCCGACGAAGCCGCCAAGATCAGGGAATGGGTGCTGATGAACGTGCGCGGCACCGTCCAGGCCGACATCCTGAAGGAAGACCAGGGCCAGAACACCTGCATCTTCTCGACCGAATTCAGCCTGAAGGTGATGGGCGACATCCAGGAATACTTCGTCCACCACCAGGTGCGCAATTTCTACTCGGTGTCGATCTCCGGCTACCACATCGCAGAAGCCGGCGCCAACCCGATCTCGCAACTGGCGTTCACGCTGTCGAACGGCTTCACCTTCGTCGAAGCGTATCTGGCGCGCGGCATGCACATCGACGATTTCGCGCCGAATTTGTCGTTCTTCTTTTCCAACGGGATGGACCCGGAATACACGGTGCTGGGCCGCGTCGCGCGCCGCCTGTGGGCGGTCGCGATGCGCGACAAGTACGGCGCCAACGACCGCAGCCAGAAGCTGAAATACCATATCCAGACTTCGGGGCGCTCGCTGCACGCGCAGGAAATCGACTTCAACGACATCCGCACCACGCTGCAGGCGCTGATCGCGATCTACGACAACTGCAACAGCCTGCACACCAACGCCTACGACGAAGCAATCACCACCCCGACCGACGATTCGGTGCGCCGGGCGCTGGCGATCCAGCTGATCATCAACCGCGAATGGGGCCTGGCGAAGAACGAAAACCCGATCCAGGGCAGCTTCATCATCGAGGAACTGACCGATATGGTGGAAGAGGCGGTGCTGCAGGAATTCGAGCGGATCGCCGAACGCGGCGGCGTGCTGGGCGCGATGGAAACCGGCTACCAGCGCGGCAAGATCCAGGAAGAGTCGATGCTGTACGAGCACCAGAAGCACGACGGCACGCTGCCTATCGTCGGCGTCAACACCTTCCGCAACCCGAAGGCCGGCGACACCCCGCAAAAGATCGAACTGGCGCGCTCGACCGACGCCGAAAAGCAGTCGCAACTGACCCGCCTGGCCGATTTCCAGGCCCGCCATGCAGCAGAAACACCGCGCGCGCTGGCCGCACTGCAGCAGGCCGCGATCAACAACGACAACGTGTTCGAGAAACTGATGGACGCGGTACGGGTCTGCTCGCTGGGGCAGATCACCACTGCGCTGTTTGAGGTGGGGGGGCAGTATCGGCGGAATATGTAGGTGCATTGAACGCCTGTGGCCGAAATGGTTGCAGGCGCAGGCTGACGTGACGACAGGGAGCAAATAGGCTTGGCCGCTTGCGCAACATCAAACTGTAATGTTTATATCGGATAATCTCTTTGATACGGTAAAGAAGCTAAATAGAATGCAAAGTAATCGCATCTTGATAGCCAAGTCGCAAGGGTGTTTCGCGGCTTTTCCAAGAAACGTTATCCGTCACGAGTCCATATACGCGTCATTGTTGTTTGGACATATTTAGTTCGGCGTCCGCCAAGCACATTGCTCGGGAGAATTGCGTTGTCCATTGATCGATTCGATTTCGACAATCTTTCAGAAAATGACTTGGCGGAACTCATCGTTGGCCAAGTCCCGGAAGGACTACGCATTGACTACAAGCGCGATCTCTACGGTAATTCTGACGCGGACAAGCGTGAGCTTCTGAAAGACATTTCGGGGTTTGCCAATGCCTTTGGTGGACATCTCATTGTTGGAATGGAAGAGCAAAACGGACTCGCAACTGGTATTCCCGGTGTGGCGAATGTCAATCCGGACGATGTTGTCCTCCGACTTGAGCAACTTGCCCGAACGGGACTTGAACCGCGAATTCAAGGTCTCCGTATCCGGGCAGTGCCACTCTCCAGTGGCGCTTACTGTTTTGTGCTCCGTATCCCACGAAGCTGGCATCCGCCTCATCGAGTGAGCGCACAAAATTCAAACCGATTTTGGATTCGTAACTCTGGCGGAACACACGAGGCGAGCGTGGACGAGCTAAGAACTTTATTCACAATCGGAGCCGATGCGTCGCATCGCGTACAGCAGTTCCGCGATGAAAGGTTACGCGAAATTACTAGTGGCCAAGGACTTCGGCCATTAATGGGTGATGGGCGGATGATTCTCCATATCGTTCCTTTGGCCGCTGTCACATCATCTTGGCAGGTCGATCTTGCAAAGGTCTTTGAACTCCAGAAGAAGTTTCGTCCGATCGGCGGCGCGGGCATGTCGCCCCGCTATAACCTCGATGGTTTCGTGAATGAGAGAGGCGGCGAGCATAACTTTGGTTACACGCAGATTTTTCGCAGCGGCGCCCTTGAAGCGACCAAGGCGTCCATCGTTACAACACACCAAGGAAAGAGGTATATCCCGTCTGGATTGTTGGAGAAACAAATATTCGAATCGTTACCTGATTACATCAACGAACTCCGCGACCTTGGAATCCCTCCGCCCCTAATCGTCCTGATCACCTTAGAAGGAGTAAAGGACGCAGCCTACAAAGTGCGCAACAGCATTTTCGATGACCCGGAACCGGTCATCGAACGAGATGTCGTGTTCCTGCCGGAGTGTGTCATCAATGAATACGGCGAAGTCGCTGAGTACCATAGAGCAGTGAAACCTGCTTTTGATGCGCTCTGGAATACAGCAGGGTGCGTTTCTGCGCAGACGTTTTCCGCCGATGGGGTCTGGGTTGGCAATGTGCAGAATCTTTGAAATCAGCGCCACACTGTCTTTACGCCGAACAGAGCGTTCCAGCGTAAGCGTTCAGCGCTACCATATGCAGGTGTTGACTCAGAACGGTTTTAGGCGCTGCAATGGGAGTAGGTCATCGATATCGCTGTTGCGACAGGTCGGCAATTTTTCGAGAGTGCTCTTGAGCCAGGCGGATGGATCG
>JAUYNR010000002.1 GCA_030698225.1 Oxalobacteraceae bacterium
AATCCTGTCTATCCCCAGATGCAACTCCGCATGGCCCCGCCCCGCCCCACCCAACTCCTGGCGTCGCACCGGATCACGCGCCAGCTCCCTGATCGCCGCCGCAAAAGCGCCCGCATCCCCCGGCGCCACCCGCACGCCGCAGCCCGTCCTGGTTTTGTCCCCTCCCCCTTGCAGGGGGAGGGCTAGGGAGGGGGTAGTGCGGTCGCACAACAGCAACACTATTTATTTGCAACGCAACCATCTACCCCAACTCCCTCACACAATCCCCAGCAACACCTCCTCAAACCGCGACAAAATCCTGTCTATCCCCAGATGCAACTCCGCATGGCCCCGCCCCACCCAACTCCTGGCGTCGCACCGGATCCCCCGCCAGCTCCCTGATCGCCGCCGCAAAAGCGCCCGCATCCCCCGGCGCCACCAGTATGCCGCAACCCTGCACCACCCGGCCCAGCTCGGTATCGGCATGCGCGGTCGCCACCACTGCCCGCCCGCTGGCCAACATCCCGGTCAGCTTGGACGGCATCACCAGATCGGCCGCATCGGCCCGCTGCGGCAGCAGATGGATATCCGCCAGCCCCAGCAAATCATTCAAACGATTCATTGGCTGCAGGTCCAGGAAGCGCACATTCTGCAAGCCCTGCGTCAATCGCACCAGCTCCGCCTTGCCGGCACCGTTGCCACAAAATATAAAATGCAGGCCCACCTCATCCGACAACAAACGCGCTGCCTCGGCCATGATCTCCAGCCCCTGCTTGCCGCCCATGTTGCCGGAATACAGCGCCACCACCGCCTCCGCCGGGATACCCAATTCGGCGCGATAGCTGCTCGGCGCAGTCAAAGGCCGGACCGCATCCAGGTCTATCCAGTTTGGGAAGTGCACTTGTCTGTCCGCAGCCCCCCCTGGCAGCAGCGCGTGCCAGCATGCGCTCGGAGATCGTCGACACCCGGTCGAAGCGCCGCATCAGCCAGCGCTCCACCACTCACACCAGATCCGGCCGCCACGCCAGCTGGCGCAGCATGACCGGCAAGCTGCTCAGCACAAAACTGGCCAGATGGATCAGCCGCCTCAGCCCGGACACTCTGCCAGACTTCAAGCGTATAGCGTGTGGCACGATACCCGCGCCACACCTGCCAATCGGGATAGTAGGGCGGGGCGGTGACCACGCGGACTTCGTGTCCGGCGGCGGCCAGCCAGGCCGCCATCTCGCCGGTGTATTTGCCGATGCCGGTCAACTCGGGCACAAAGTTGATACCGTAGAGCAGAACAGCCGTTTCAGTGATTCGTTTCAGAACTTGTATGTAAGAAAAATTCGATAAATTAGCGCATATGGGGCGCGATCCTCGAAGGGTGGCTCATAGCGGTCTGCGGCGTCGTGGGCAGTGGCAAAACTGTCACCTTGCGCCGATTACAGTAGATTCTGAAGGAGAAAAATCGCGTGGCCGTCGCCAAATCACTGTTGGTGGAAAAGTATCTCTTAAGCTAAATGCATTCTTGTCTTGACAGATGGGTCCACCTTTAGAGCCAGGAATGGCTATCGAAAGGTTTAAAAATAAAGTAACATGTCTATATTTTTAAACTCATTTCAAGGAGGCGTCATGATCGGAAATCGTATTCGGCAGGCTCGACTGGCTGCGGGCCTGACCTTGGCCGCCTTGGGTGAGCAGGTTGGTGTTACGCACACCGCCATTCAGAAGTACGAGAAGGGGACGATGACGCCGCCTTCTTCTCAGTTGCTAAAGCTGGCTCGTGCCTGCGGAATCCGTGTGGAGTATTTTTTCCGCATGCACGAAGTCGAACTGCTTCATCCGGAGTTTCGCAAGCTCATTACCTTTGGAAAGACTGCGCAGGAGGCGCTCAAGATCAAGGTTGTGGATCTGATCGAAAAGCGAGTGGAGCTGCTGGGGTTTTTTCCTGAGTCCCCGATCCTGGCATTCGAACCACCCGCTGGCTTGCCGCAGCAAATTGTATCGTTTGATCAGATCGAGGCGTTTTCGGATCAGGTGCGCGATGCGTGGAAACTGGGGATGGACCCTATTTCCGACCTGACCGACACATTGGAAGCCCTCGGGCTGCTGGTAATCGTCGTCGACGAAGAGAGTCACGGATTCTCGGGTCTGACCGCGACCGCACGCACCGGCGATGGTCGCACTTACCCTATCGTGGCCGTGTCCTCACGTTGGCCAGGGGATCGCCAGCGTTTCACGCTGGCGCACGAGCTCGGCCATCTGCTGTTGTCAGGCCGCCTGGCTGCCGGCATCAACGAAGAAAAAGCGTGTGATTACTTCGCCGGTGCCTTTCTCGCGCCGCAAACCGCTGTTACCCAACTGCTCGGACAGCATCGCCGTGGATTGGAGTGGCAGGAACTTTATGCACTCAAGCATGAGTTCGGCCTTAGCATGGCTGGCTGGCTGCAGCGTGCCAAGCAGTGCGGCTTGATTTCGGATGCCGTGCATCTTTCGATGTGGAAACGATTTTCTGCGAAAGGCTGGCGCAAAGGCGAGCCGGGTAACCCGGTTCCCAAGGAGCATCCACGGCTATTTGAGCAGCTGGTTTATCGTGCTTTGGCTGAGCAGTATGTTTCTGAATCCAAAGCCGCTGAACTACTTGGCATCCCAATGATGCGCTTCTACAAGGACCGCCAACTGGAGTCGCTCGATGCTACTACTCATCAGTGACGCCAACATTTTGATCGCGTGCGCGGCAAACCTCGTCCTTCAGGGCGGGGAAGGATAGCGTGGACGGCGCAGCCGTCCTTGTCCTAATCGTGTTTTCTAATGCTATAGCACTGGATATAATTGCAGCATGCAACGTTTACAAGCCTACAAATATGAACTCATGCCCAACGGCGAACAGCAGCGCGCTATGCGCCGCTTCGCTGGTTCGTGCCGGTTCGTCTTCAACAAGGCGCTAGCGTTGCAAGCAGAAAATTACGCAGCAGGAAACAAGTTCATTAGTTACGTGGCAATGGCAAAACTGCTCACTGGCTGGCGTAATGGAGATGAAACGCCCTGGCTCAAGGATGCCCCTTGCCACCCGCTGCAACACGCCTTGAAAGACCTGGAGACTGCCTACAAAAACTTCTTCGCCAAGCGTACCGACTTTCCGTGTTTCAAGCGAAAAGGGTGTGGCGACAGTTTCCGCTATCCCGACCCGAAACAGATCAGGCTCGATCAGGCCAACAGCCGCATTTTCCTACCCAAGCTCGGCTGGCTGCGTTATCGCAACAGCCGGGACGTGTTGGGCGAGTTGCGCAACGTCACAGTGAGCCAGTCTGGTGGCAAATGGTTCATTTCGATTCAAACGCAGCGTGAAGTCAAGCAGCCACTACCGACAGCGACAAGTGCTATTGGTATCGATGTCGGCATTGCGCGGTTCGCAACGATGAGCGACGGTAGTCACATTGCGCCACTCAACAGCTTCAAGAAGCATCAGCAGCGTCTGGCCCGTTTCCAGCGAAGCATGAGCCGCAAGGTCAAATTCAGCAGCAACTGGAAAAAAGCGAAAGTTCGCGTCCAGCAGATTCACAGTCGTATCGCTAATGCCAGAAAAGACTTCCTGCACAAAACCACAACGACGATCAGCCAAAACCACGCGCTCGTATGCATTGAGGATTTGCAGGTACGGAACATGTCCAGGTCTTCCAAGGGCGATAGCGAACAGCACGGCAAGATGGTGAGGCAGAAGTCCGGTTTAAACCGCGCTATCCTCGATCAGGGTTGGGGCGAATTCAGGCGGCAACTGGACTACAAGGTGTCGTGGAACGGCGGCATTCTGCTTGCCGTACCGCCGCACCACACCAGCCAGACTTGCCCGTGTTGCAGCCATGTATCGAAGAACAACCGGCTAACACAAGCAAAATTCTTGTGCGTAGATTGTGGTTATGAAAATCACGCCGATGTGGTTGGCGCGATCAATGTTTTAGAGCGGGGATGCCGCTTGTTAGCCTGTGGAGAGTTGGTGCAGTCAGGCCGCTCGAAGAAGCAGGAACCCACCGAAGCGACTCATGGAGTTTTTCCGTGAGCACCGTAGGAATCCCCGCCCTTCAGGGCGGGGAGGATGTCAATGACATGGAAGCTGGATATCTGATGAGTAAGCTCTTCCAACTCCCGATGCAATTTGCGATTCCCGACATCTTGTATTGGGAAGAGATCGAGCCCGGCGCACCTGGCTTGGAGCAGCAGGGATTACGTGTACTCGAGGTGACTGGAGAGTTCGTGTCCTACGCGTCAGGCCTGCCGACCAAATACGGAGCTGAGCCAAGTACCAACGACTACCTGGCCCTTGCTCTCGCCAAGCAGGAGGGCTGCCCATTGCTTACCGGCGACCAAGCGCTCAGGCAGGCGGCTCAAAGTGAGGATGTCTCTGTCATGGGCAGCGTTTGGCTGTTGCGTGTCATGGTCGAAAACAAACTCCTCAACGTCGACCAGGCTCTGGCCGCGCTGGGCTTGATGAAGGAGAGAAAGCGCCGCCTGCCATGGGCCGAAGCCGAGCGCGTGTTGAACGGGTTGCGCGGGATCCAATAACACGCATTCACGGAGCATCGCCGCAGCGCGCCCGTCAGACGCGGAACAAATGCGCAAGTTATTTCGCGCATGTTCCTTAGTCCTCGACTTTTGCGATGGAGCGCATGATGTCGGCTATCCATACTGGGGCAAGCGGTGCATCGGTCAATAACACGGACATGTCTTCATTCGATAGCCGTTGGCGTAATCGCGCAAGAATTTGCACATCAATATTGGGCTGTTTCAGATAGCGCAGCGCCTGAATCACTAACCCGCTGATGCGTCCGGCGGTGGCCATGTTCCGCGGCGTGGTGTGCTTGAGCGTAATGAGCTGATTGGCAACTTGTACGGTGCGTGATGCACCATCGGTCAGGAATACCAGTTTCAATGGCACTTGCTCGGAGAGGCCAAGTAAATTGGCTGCGTAGGCCCCCGATGGTTGAAGGCGCAAGCTTGCTTTGCCAGCCAACGCGCGGGCAATTTCATCTGCGGCAGGCAGCAGCGGCCCAAGCAATGCGTGGGTATATGGGCGGTCGTATAGGCCACGCGCAATACGTCGTAACTCGCCACTGGCCGTAAGACGCGACAACACCTTGTCCACAGCGGCACGGCTACCCAGACTGGTAAAATCTACCGGGCTGAACACGCGCCCTGCTTCTGCCGCAGTAACCTGCGCGCGAATAGCAGCATCAACGCTGGAATGTGTTTTTACAACAGCCGATTTGCTTGCTTTGTTGGCACGAGGAGAGTTAGATAATATCGATCCCATGTCAGAAAAGATACCACGTTTTTCTGACAAAATAAATTGAAATTTTCTACCCCCACCTTCTCAACCAAGAACAATCCCCCTCACACAATCCCCAGCAACACCCTCTCAAATCGCGACAAGATCCGGTCTATCCCCAGATGCAACTCCGCATGGCCCCGCCCCGCCCCACCCAACTCCTGGCGTCGCACCGGATCACGCGCCAGCTCCCTGATCGCCGCCGCAAAAGCGCCCGCATCCCCCGGCGCGACCACCACGCCGCAACCCTGCACCACGCGGCCCAGCTCGGTATCCGCATGCGCGGTCGCCACCAACGACCGACCACTGTGCCATCTCACGACGGTGAGATGGCCTCGGCCTCACCTTTTTCTTGCATGGCTTCTTTCAAAACGTCTGCCTGTAACTGCATCTCGGCAAACATTTTTTTGAAGCGCCGGTTCTCATCCTCAAGTTCCTTCATGCGCGACAGCATGGAGGCGTCCATGCCGCCGTAACTGGTGACGTCAGGCTTACTGAAACTGACCAATTCAGGCGCAGATCTCACTGGTTTCGCAGACCAGCGTATCAAGAGCGCTTCGTACTGAGCAAGAATATCGGTCCATGTGAATTCTTCAAGGAAACGCTTTCTGCTTGCAATCCGCATACGGGCTATTGCCTGATCATCATTCCA
>JAUYNR010000006.1 GCA_030698225.1 Oxalobacteraceae bacterium
CGCAGCTTTCCGTGGGCGAACGTGTGACATCTTGTCCGAGAGCCGGATGCGGGAAATCCGCCTGTCCGGTTCGATGAGGGGGATGTGGAACCGGGGTCATGATGAAGTTCCAGAGCTACCGCGCCACATCTCTACTCTACATAAACTGGTTCAACCATAAGGTCTCCAGGCCGTCTAAAACGGCCCGCGATTGGCTTGCATCCATGCCGTCAGGTACGTCTGCTCAGTGTCGCTGATCTTGCGACTCATGCGGGCCACAAGACTTATCCGATGAGTGGATGCCTCGCCGACAGTATTAAGGTTGCCGAATGCGGGGCGTGTGACGTTGCCAGCGATGACGTCCGGGATGTTTTCCGTAAAGCTGAAGGCATGGTCCGTGGTCACACCGTTGTTAACCAGTCTCACAGTGCCCACATAAGCCGCGCCCACAAGACTGCACCGGATGATGGCCAGCGTCGGCAAATCGTTGGCCGTGTCGCGGGCAATCAGCAATTGATTGGCGCCTGCGCTCTTGTGCTGATACAGCGTATTGCCGCCATTGGTGCCGCTGGTAAAGCCAAAGCGCTGGCCCGCCGTTGCGTCCGAGTTGGTATTGCTCTCGCGCTGGCCGTACAGTCCGCCTACCGCGCCAGCCGTGCATTTGTAAGCAATTGCGATGGTGTAGTCCGCGCTTGTCGCACCAGCCGCCGCAACCAGGTCAGTCGGATCACCGTAAAGCAGCATGACCTGTCCGCCGCCAATGGTCAAGATGGAAGGTCGCCCGTTGATCAGGTTTGCCGAGTCACTGGCGAAGGACGGGAATCCATTCGCAGGCGAGATAGGCAGGTTGGCATGCCGCTGGGCGAATTTATATGGACCCACCGCACCCTCCACCCAGCTCAAGCGGCTGCTGGCATCCATCATCTGGACATAGTTGTGGTTGCGCCAGTCCACCACGGCGTGGTCAGCGGCATAGGCCCCCGTGGTCCATCCTGAAACATAGGCTGAGTCGAACCAAAACTGCAGGCCGTTCCAGATTTCAGGCATCAAAATAGGGGGCTCGGCCAGTGACAGGACCGGCAAAGACGTATTCGAGGAAACGAAAGGGAGGACGATGATGCGTGGCATGGTTGTTCCTGGGATTAAAGGGTGATGATGAATGGAACGCAGTAGTTGCGCGAGACATTGGCCGCGCCCGTGCGATCAGTAAAAACGGCGGGCGTCGTATCGGAGTCGCACAGCGAGCCATAGCGGGCTGACTGCACGTAGCCCAGGGTCTGCCCACTGGCCGGGGCCACATCGGGCGTGATGCGGATCACATCGCCGCCCATGACCTTGACGTTTGCGGCCTGGATGGTTCCGGCGCTGTGCTCCAGCCCGTAGGACATGGTGACCTTGAGGTGGTGCGTCGTGCCTTGAGGCGGAATGACAAGCTGCAATGGCGCTTTCGGTACTGCAAACCGGATGTAGATATGCGCGGCGTCAAACCAGACTGACAGCGGCTTGAGAGGCACCCAGCTTGCACCCTCCAGCACCACCTTGGCATAGACCTTACCGAGCTGCTCCCCGTGATTGCGGGCCGCGTGCGGGTGCATGTGAATGCGCGAGGCAACCGGATAACGCGGTGCGGCCAGGTACATATTGAGCCGGGGTGAGGCGTACAGGCCGCTCTCGACCGCCGTCAATTGCCGGGTGTTGAGAGCGGCATGGGTATTGACTCGCGCAGCCTCGGTGGTATAGGCCGATGTGTCGGTGTAGCCGCTGGCCACCCACTGGATATAGCCTGCGCCCGATGGCGTTTCTGCCGTGCCGGAATAATTCGATTCTTCGACAATCATGCAGGGCCTGATGGTTTGCCCTGTTGCCAGCATCAGGTCGGCGCTATAGATAACCCAGAACGCCTGCAGTTCAGCCTCGTAGGCTGCATTCGTGTAGTCGTTCTCACCTTGCAACCACACCATATCTGCCCGATAGAGGCGGCTTCCGATGGACGCGGCCAAGGCTGCTGTTTTAGCCGCTATCCACATGCCCTGGTAGTAGGGTGTGGCGCAAGTGGCGTAGGCGTAATCCAAAATGGACGCCATGGTCTTGCCAGCGGTCTGCATCAGGTATTCAGCGGACGCTGCGGAAATAGTGATGCCGCTGGCTGCGCCTGCCGTGATTTCTGCTGTCGTGGGCTTGTCCAGATAAGCCAGCGACTGGCCGCCAACGCCATGGCCGAACACACAAAACTGCTTGTCGGGATAGTGCGTGGCAACAGAATCGACCAGCCCGTGCACCGGCCCTTCGCCGTAGTCGCTGCCCAGCGCGCTAGCCGTCAGACCGACTAGGCTGGCGCGGTCAGCCGCCAGCGTCCAGGTGTCACCAGTCCTGGCGGTCGTGATTTTCGATGCGCCGTCCATCTCGCCCGCATAACCTGGCGGGTACGTGCCCCACACCATGGGAACGCGCCAGGTCTGGCTAAAGCTCACGTCGCCCTGGGCATTCGATTGGCCGTACACCACAATAAGGTGGAGTGGCCTGAGTGCAGCAACAGCGGAGCCGTTTTCCAGAGCCAAAATCCGCAGATCACGTACTGGCGAGTACGGATCGCCGTCGGCTTGCTGCGCCAGCAGCACCCGACCAGCGCTGTCGGTCATCGCATAGATGAGGTCCAGCCCTACCGTACCTGCTGCGTTGATGCCAGCCTGCGCGGCAGTTTTAGCATCAATGCGTGCGATGTGCGGGCTGACCAGATCGCCGTTTTCCGTAATATCAAAGAGCAGCTTGCCATCAAGGTCTGCTACCGCAAAAACCCCGGCAGTCGGCGCGTCAACGTGTCGCACGTCCAGCCCGTCATCCTGCAGCGTCTTGACGGCGGCTACGCTAGGGTACGAGGCAATCAGTGCAGATGCCGTGCTGCTGGTGCGCCGGTACTCGTAAGCCGCCACGTCACCAGAGCCCTGCACCTTGAACGACACGCCATCAGCGACAGCCGCACGGCCAAGTGCCTCGGTCATATAGACGCCAGCTTGTATCAATGCTGCGTCGCGGGCCAGTTCAGTAGCTACCAACGCAACTTCGGCGCGAGTGGCCTGAGCTGTGGTCACGATAGTCAATGCATTAGCAAACTGATCGTAATCGTCAGATGGCTCCAGACCGGCGGCCTCGATGGTGCGCACGATCGCTTCCTGCAAATAGTTAAACCACTCGGCGCTGCAATAGGTCGGCTCCGACACCCCCGGCACCGCCGCTTTAAAACCGTCCTTGCCGGCGCCGAACAGGTCGACGGCCCGGTTCGCTGTTGCGATACGTTTCATGATATCTTTTCCTGATTAATAGTCAAAAATTGCGGCAAGCTCTTCAGGCCGGCCAGCGCGATCTGCGTTTGCACCGCCTTCTGCGATGCGCCTACCATTTCGTTGCGGAAGCTCTCGGTGGCGGCCGCGCCTTGCCGCACTTCCTTGGCGACATTAATTAGAAGCATCGGAACCCAGTTTGTAGCGCAATCCCATTCATCAATTTCAGCGCCGGTTTGTGGATGTGCGCCGCGTACATTGATGAACCTGATGCACTGAATTCCAATGCACTCTTTCTTAATATCCGGACAATATTTGCCCTGTTCTAATTTAGCCATTAGTCTTTGCTCGCGATGATCACGTCGGTATATTTCACAGCGAAGTCCAGCGCTGTACCGGTAAATGTGGAGGTGCCGGAGAACGCGTGGGTGTGCGCTTCGCCGCCGCCGGTGGCGTTAGTGGTAGCCGAACCTGGAGAAAGATACTGTGAGCCCCCCAATGGATACGTTGATGTATCGCCGTTGCCGGTCGTATTTGTCTCGATTGAATGGGTGTGACTCGGCATCTGAGCAATGGTCAGCGCGGTGTCGCCAACCGATCCCGTATTAGCAATAGAACCGGCCGGCGTCCTGGACTCGAATGCCGTTGTGAAGTCCACCGTGCCGCCTGAACCTGCCGCGCCGCTGACCACGCGCAGCGCGGCATTGTTGAACGTGGTGTCTTTCGTCCAGCCGACCGGCGCCGCCGTTTGCTGGAACAGCATCCGGCTGCCGCTTGGGATGACCGCGTTGGCCTTGGTCGTCGCGTCGGTGGCCGCAGCAGCGATCGCCGCAGCCTGCGCCGCGTTGGTCTTGGTCGTTGCATCGGTCGCCGCAGCAACCTGCGCGGCATTAGCCTTGGCCGTCGCGTCGGTAGCGGCAGCAGCGATCGCCGCATCGCGCGCGGCGGCATCGAGGGTGTTGAGCGCCGTGACGAACTGGTCGTAATCCGCCTCGGACAGCGCAATGCCTGCCGCTTCGATGGTGCGCACCAGCGATTCCTGCACGTGGTTGAACCATTTTTCCGTCAGTTCGGTGGCCGGGGCAACGCCCGGTACGCTGGCCTTGAAGCCATCCTTGCCCGCACCGAACAAAGCGACTGCACGGTCGGGGCTGTCAATACGTCTCATGGCAACGCCTTATATTTGAAAAGGAGATAGGTGTGACCCGGTTTCAGCCTGCTGAAAACGCACTCCAGCTTGCCCATCAGGTAGTAATCGACTGCGTCAGTACAAAACGAGTCGGCACGGAAGAAACCATGGTTGTCGCCCTGGTGCGGCAGGTTGACCTGCCACGCCAGCCGCCACACCTCGTCGAGCAGCGGGCTTTCGCACGACATTTCGCAGCTGGTCGGGACGAACGACGTAATGGCGGTGTCCTGATAGCCCAGCACTGCTGCCAGATTCTCGAAATAGGGCTTGGAGAGTCCGCCGGTCTCGGCGACCTTGGCGACCAGATAGGCGCGCCGCTCTTCCAGCGTGTCGGCGTCGCTGCCGCAGGCGTCCGGCAGGCCGTAGACGCGCTCCCAGTCGGACAACAGCAGATCGGTGGTGCGTGGATCGATTTCGAGCAACAGCGCCTGTACCAACGACTGGAACGCGTCCAATTGCGCACCTTCGGCTGTAATCTCGGCCGACAACGCGGGTGCGGATTTGTCATAGGCAAAGGCCGGCAGCAGCAGCTTTAGCAGGTCGGCATGTGTATTCATCACAGCCCGATCGCGACTACACCCAGCGATGGCATCTGAACCTGCGCCGCGTCTACCTGCGTTATGACGTTTGCGGCCGGCGCGGCAAGGTCAAAATCGATCACGCCGTCGATGTCGCCCAGGATGGTCTGCACGCGGCTGCGGCGGGCGGTGTCGCCCGGCTTCAAGGTGGCGAAATAAGTGGCCAGCGCAGTCAGCGCCTTGGCCGTCACCACTGACAGCTGCGTATCTGCGTCCAGCACGACCGTCGCCGCGATATCGACCGGGACCAGTTGCGGCGCCAGCACCATGCAGTCCGCTTCGACCGGCTTGCGGTCGTTGATGTAGGCGCCGACCGCAGCGCGCAGCAGGTCCGACGGCGGCAGGCCGTTGGAGAGGATCGCGACATCGATGCTGCCGATGCCGCGCCGGGTCGGGTAGCCAAACGCCGATGTCACGCCCGCCACCTCCAGCGCCCAGCGCGGATAGTCGAATTTATTGCCGCCTGCCGGTGGCTGGCGCAGCCGGTCCAGTACGCGGGTCAGCAGGGATACCAATGACTCGGCGTCTACGCCACCGCTCATTTGTGCCAGCAGCACGGCAGCGTCGACGCCGACTGGCGCCGTTTGGAGCACGCCTGGCGTGTCGTCAGGCTGGTTGCCCACCGGCCCGACATTGACTGCGGCGGCTGCCACCGAAACGGTGCCGGCTCCTCCGATCGTTCCCAATACCGTAGTCTGATACTGCTTGCCGTCGGCCGTTTGAACGATGGTGGCCAGCGGGATTGCCGCGCCGACGGTGCCGGAAAAACTGACGGTGCCGGCAGCGCCGACCGCAGGCTTTTGCGTGATGCCGCGTGCCTGAGCGAAGCGCGCCAGATTTTCGGCGTCGGACGTGTCCGGAAAGTACTGGTTGATGCCCCAGGTGGCGAACTGGTACAGGCCGACGATGGCGCTGGCGATCCCGCTGGCGCGAATGTAGTTGTCGGAGTCAAGGCTGACCGTGACCAGGTTGTCCTGGTTGCGCCAGTCGCCCAGGATGGTGTCTCGGATTTGTTCTTGAGTGGGAATCGGATACGACATCAGGCGACCTTTACGTAATGGGCAAACGTGGCGACCTCTTTGCCGTTCTGATAAACCTCGCCGATCAGCTGCAGGCGGCCATCGTGGTTCCAGATTGCGTCAACCTCGATGCGGTCGGCGCGGCGGTCATTGATCAGCGGCTGCAGCGCTTCGCGGGTGTACTGGATCGCCAGGGTTTTGTTGCGTGCGATGTCTTTCATGCGGCGCAGCAGGTGGAGTTTGCTGCCCAGGGCGGGATCGGCCCAGTAGCTGCCCAGCGGCACCGTGATGCGCAGATACACCGCGTTGCCCAGGTCGGCAATGCGGCTGCGGTCATAGTCGCCGGTGGCGGGGTCGATGCGGGAGTCCATGCCGCAAGTATCCCCACGCGCGCGTGGGGACGTAATCAAAGCGTTTTACTTATTGCAGATTAGGCAGGAGGGTTGGTCTGGGCGCCGACGGCGTTGACCATGTGGGTATGATCGTGGACCGATTTGCCGTTGGCCGTTATATCGCCAGCGGCTTGCAGGCCGCCCGCCATCTGGCTCGCATCGGCCGCAGCGGACGTGATGTTGATGGTCGCGGTCTTGGTGTTTTCCGCCACGTCGAGCGCATGCGTCATTGTGACCAGCGGGGTGTCGATCTCGACGCCGAGGAGCGCCTTGATTTTCAGGGTGTCGCAGGTGATTTCGGCAATCTTGCCGTTGCGCAGCACGATCGAGTTGGCGATGCCGTCATTTTCGTTGAACAGCGCGACTTCGCCCGGCTGCAAATTTGCGACGAACAATGCGCCGTTGCTCATCGCCACCACCACGCCGTTGGCGCTGCTGCCGTTCAGGGGAATGATGATCGGCTGCATGCCGGCCAACGGAATGCTGCGCAGGCCCGGCTGCTGGAACAGTTCTGCCGCGTTGAACGGCTCGTCGGCCAGCCCCTCCATCTGCAAAATAATGATCTGTTTGGCGCCATTGGCGCGCTCGAGCTTGCCGCGCAATGCCTGGCGTACGCTGCCCAGCGCATTGTGGATCATCTGCTTGATTTGCCGCGCCTCCATCAGTTGTTGCCCTCTGCGTAATGACCTTTCTTCTTGCCGTAGCTTGAGCGGCGTTTGGCCTTGATGAACGGCACATTGAGCAGCCAGGTGCCGTCCGGGATCAGGTGCAGATCGGTGCATGGCCCGGCGCTGCGCGAGCGCGTGAAGGTGCGCCGGATCAGGAAATACACCGCATCAATTCGGTGCGGCTCCGACAGCACATGCACCCGCATGCCCGGCGTCCACGGCTGGCCGTTGCTGCCCGACGTTGCCACACGGTGGCCGTCAACCTTGACCGTCAGTCTGTCCCTGGCCATGCGGCTGTCGGCGATCAGCTTGCCGGCACGACGGCTGGCCAGCGCAGACGATTCGCAGTTGCCATCGATCACGATGCGCGGCCGGTACAGGGGCATCGTGTCATCCGTGGCCACGCCCTTGATATTGTGATGGCCGACATCGCCGTCGCCGGCCGACTGGCCCAGCACCGTGATCTCAGAAAAACTTTGCTGGATGCTCTGGACGCGCTGGATGCTCTTGACGTTGTTGCCATCGCCATTGAAACGCAGGATCAGATCGGCAACCGGCGCTGTCGTGTAATCCGGCGCGCCTATCACCAGCGTGCCGTCCGGCGTGAACCACGGCCACACCTGATTCGCTTCGCACGCCGACATCAGCCATTCCCATACGCTCTGGCCGGGCTCGGTATGCACTTTCTGGCGCGGCGCGGATGGCTTGGCGCGGTAATCAATGGCCTTGATGCCCAGCGGCAGCACTGCTTTTGCAATGATCTGTTCCAGCGTCGCCAGTTGCAGCGACAGCAACGGCGCCGAGCAATCGAGCAACAGGCTGGCCCGATCGCGACCATACAGCTCGAAATAATGCGCCTGCCTTTCAACCACATGGTCGACGGCATCCACCAGGCCGTCGAGCAGGATGTCATCGCCGAGCATGACCTTGGCAGTGGCGCCTTCGTAAATGAAGTCGGGCAGCGTGTTGCCAGCCGCATCATTGAACGACGCGGTCATGCTCCAGTCGTCGGCGGGGCTGAGCAGATCGCTATCGATGCGGTAGCTTTCCCACTCCTGGTGCGCGCGGCCGCCGATGAGAAGGCTGATTGGCTCATTGCCCAAAATGCTCATGCAGCGTAGGCGCGCAGCGTGGCGCCGTTGGCGATGAAGTTGGGATTCTTCACCAGCGGGTTCAGGCGCAGCAGCTCGTCGGCGCGGTGGTAGTCGCCGTACCACAGATGCGCGAGCAGCTGCAGGTTGCCCGGCGTATCGACGATGCGGTCGACCAACGGCGGGCGGGCGCTGATCAGTTTTTCAGCCGCATCGGTGACCGTCAGCGCCAGCGCTTTCAACGATTCAGTGAGAGGGCGCGAGGCGACGATGTCGGGGAAGGTCGCGCGCACCCGGGCGATCGCGCTGTTGATGACGACGCGGGTGTCGGCGGCGATGGTCTCGATGTCCGCCGGCGTCATGACCGCATCCGCGAGACCCTTGCCAAATAGTTGTGCGGAACAGCCGGCGATCGCGATCGCCAGCTGCACCTCGATGTGCGCGCTCAGGAACGCCTGCGGCGGCTGGCCGCTGGCGGCCTGCGACGGGATCAGCAGCGGCTGCTGCATATGCGCGATAGGCGCTTTCCAGACCGTCTCCAGACCGCCACGCGTATAGCCCGATGTGATGCCCGCCGCATCGTCGGCGCCGGAATAGCCGACGCGCAGATCGATCGGTGTCAACAGCGCCTTGAGGCGGGAAATCAGGCCGCCGGTCAGATCGTCGACGAACGCGATCGGGTTGTTCAGGTAGTAGACGCCGGACGCCAGCCAGCCGCGCGCCTCGATCAACTGGTCGCAATAGCCGCGCATCGTATCCATCACGCCCAGCATGTCGGCCGACAGCTGGTCGCGCAACAGTGCCGGCAGGTTCAGTGCGCCGCCGATATCGGATGCAAAGCGCGATTGCGCGGCCGCCAGCGCGTTATCGGCCGCCTCATTGACAGCCTCGACCTGCTGCAGCGGCAGCACGCGGTCGAACAGCACCGAGCGCAACGCGCTTTCCACAAACTCCAGCGTGATGCGGGTCTGGTCCGGCAGCATCGCCTCGTGCGGGATACTGGTGCGGACGAATTGCGCATTGATCGAGCCGAAGATCGGGTGAATCAGTTCGGCGGCGCCAGGCGTATCGATCGCGCCTAGGAACTGCTGCAGCTGGATTTCGTAATCATCGCCGTAGAACACCGCCGTCATCGAGATCCGCCGCGCCGCACGCCCCATGTCTTCCACGTTGGCGCCATCCACATACGGGTATTCGTGGCTGACGATCGCACGCTCGATGTCGTCGCCGGTGGAGACCACCTCGAACAGAATGCCGCGAAACGATGCCGGCAGCAGCGTGTTTTCCCAAGCCATGATCGTTCCCTATTGGCGGCGCGCGTCGCGGCCGTTGACCTTGTTGACGGATTCAGCCACCTTCTGGCCGTCGATATGGACCTCGACCGGGCGGTTCGCCACTGCATCGAGCCGGGCCAGGATGGCGTCGCGGTCGCCCTTCATGCGACTGAGCTGCTTTTCCAGCTTCGCAATCATTTGCTTGTCCTGGTAGCCGGGGCCTTTCTGTCCCAGCAGCCGCGCCTCCAGCCGCTGGATTTCCAGACTCAGGCCCTTGGCGCGGTTGGTCCGGCCGATATCCGATGCAAAATATTTTCTTGCCGCATAGGCGAGCGCCAGCGGCACCGCCACTATCGCCGCACCGGCAACAACAGTCGCCAGCGCGCCGCCTGCGGCGGCAGCGGCCGCACCTTCCGCCGCGCCGCCGGCCGCACCGGCTGCGCCCGGCAGACGCGCCATGCGCTCGGACGCCTTGATGCCGCCGGGCCAGTTAGTGACGAACACCGGCACCACATTGCCGGTCATGCCGCCGGCGGCCTGCGCCAGCCCGCCGCCCTTGCCGCCCAGCAGCTTGCCCATCAGATATTTGCCGGCCAGCACGGTTCCGATTGCGGCGCCGACCGTTGTAATCGGATTTTCGGAGAACTGGCTGGCGAGCGATCCCAAGGCACCGGTGGCCGCCTGCGCGCCGCCGGACAGCTTGGCCTTGTCGATCTCGATCGAGGCCGCCTTGATCTTGCCGAAATTGGCTTCCTTGATCGTGGCCAGATTGGCTGCCAGCTGGCCGCTGCCCATCGCCGCCTTGCCGCGCTCCATCATCTTGATAAGGTTCGGGTCGGCATCCGTGTCTTTTGCATCCAGGGAGTGCATCATCTCCAGCCAGAATTTCCGGGTGTATTGCTCGCGGAAACCGGCATCGCCCATCTTGATCGGGTTTTCCAGGCCGGCAGATTTCATCGCCCGGGTCAGCGCCAGGATGCCTTCGACCCCGTCTTTGCCCTTGAAATGCCCCTTGTCGTCGAGGTAGCTTTCGACGCTGATGCCGGTCGCCTTGCGGATCTTCCTGCGGTAATGCGGGTCGGTGATGTGGACCAGGCCATGCTCGGCCATGGTGGTGACTTCGGACGGGTTCTGTACCGTCGCATTGCGCATCAGGCGCTGGGTCAGCGCGCCCAGCAGGTTCAGGCCGCCTTCACCGGTCAGGCCGATATGGGCGCCGGCGTTGAGCAGTATTGGCGCCTGGCGCGCCATGTCCATGGTCTCGAAGCGGCCGCTGGTCGCATGGTAGTACAGCATGTCGAGCATCTGCGGGATGCGGTTGTTTTCGATCCCCATCTTGGCCTTGATATCGAAGGCCAGATCCGCAACTTCGAGCGGCGGCGCCTCGAACACCTGGGCCGCGTTCGCCACGGTCGGCGCCAGCTGCCGGATATCCTGCATCTTCAGGCCGGCATTGGCCAGGCGGAACTGCATCTGCGCGACTTCGAGCGGAGAATTCAGCGAGGTCTTGGAAATGTCCATCGCCATCTGGCGCAGCTCGGCCAGCGCCCTGGTCGTCATCTGGGCATTGAAGCGGATTTTCAGCAGCGTACGCTCGAAGGCCAGATTGTCGTCGATCACCGACTTCATGCCGGCGATGCCGATGCCCACACCGATCAGCCTGGTGGCGGCGGACATGCCGTTGATCGTGCGCCAGACGCGGCTCGCATGCGCTTGCAGCCGGCTGAAATGGCCGGCCGCGCCGGTCGTGAAGCGGCGCACGCTGGCGTCGCTCTGGTTCAGCATCCGGGTCAGGCCACGGTTGTTGCCGTTGACGATCAGCTGCAGTCTCATGTCTCTCATCGGGTGGCCTTGTTGCGCGCAGGCGTTGGGTGGAGATTACGTTTGGGGGCGGCGGCCATGTCCGGCACCGGGTCGGCCAGGCGCCGGGTGGCGACGCGCTTCTGGTCCGGCTCGTCGTCGCCGCCGGCTTCGGCGCTGGCGATGGCCAGCACGTACAGCCACTGGCCGTCGGTTATTTTGTCTGCCGGGCAGCCAAAGAAATGACTAGCCTTTTCAGCAAAGCGCCACTTAAATCGTTCAAAGACGGCATGTCTGGCTTTTTTTTAACGTCTTCCAGCAGGGCAGCAAATGCGGCATCCGTCAGCGTCCGCTCGGACGGCGAGTACTCCTTTTCGAATTCATAATAGGCGTCACCGATCGCATTGCGTTCATCGCGGGACAGCGTGTCCAGGACGATCTCGGCTGTGGCGAACACCGGCGTTTTGGTGGCCGGATCGATCACAAAGCGCTGGATCAGCTGCGTGGCTTTTTCAGACTCGAACAGATCCGCGTTGCTAACCTTCAGCTCGGTCTTGTACTCGTCGAGCAGCTTGTTGGCGGCCCAGCCTGCTTCCTGGTGGTCGCGCTCGGTCAGTATGCGCAAGCCCAGCGTGACATCGCCCAGCTTGAAAGTCTTGACGACGTCGCGGCCGGCCTTCAGTTTTGCAAGCAAGTCCATCACACCACCTGCTTGTCGAGCGCGTGCATGCTGATCGAACGCACCGCTTCCTTGTTCAGCGCGTACTTGCTGCCGACCTCTTCCGTCGTGCAGCCGATGTAAATCTCGCGCTTGCCGCCGCTGCCGCAGGCCGGATAGACGGTGATGGTGGCGCCCTGCATGTTGTCCCAGTCCGGCTCGGAGCCGTCCAGCGGAATGCATGCCTCGATCTTCAGCGAATGCTCCTTGACGCCGCAGGACGTGCCCAGCGCGCGCTTCTTGCTGTTCATCGTCATCACGGTCTTGGCGCCGGTCTTGGTGGTCGGATCCACCGAGACCACCTCGTATTCGACGCCATTGACTTCCATGACGATGGTGCCGCAGTACTCTTTGTTGGTGATACCCATAAGGGACTCCTGTTGATATCGGTTCGGTTACGGTGGGTGGGGCGCGATGCCGGCGAACTGTTACAGCAGCAGGTCGAAACGCTCGGCCAGGATGTGCAGGCCATTGATCACGTCCAGCGGAATGCGCTCGTTGAGCCGGCTGACGTCCTGGATGTCGCGCTCGACGATGTATTGCGGCAGGTTGTCGGTGACCTGCTCGATGATCTCCAGCTCCTCCAGCTGCTTGAGCAGCACGATGCCGGTGTCGCGCATGCCGGCGATCAGGCGGTCGCTGATCTTGGCGCGGCTGTAGCGGCGCGCGCGGTCTTCGACGAACACCTTGGCCACGTACTTCAGCGTGCGCGGGGTGGTGATGTCGAGCAGCGCCACGTCCGGCACGCCGGCGGCATTGAGCACATAGGTGGTGATCGCGCGCACGATCTGGACCCGTTCGCCGGGGCCGACACCCAGCGGCGTCACGCCGTTGTACAGCGCGCTTTCCTCTTCGGTGCGCGAGGTGCGGTCGGCCACCAGCGGCACCGCAATGCCCTTGACTTCCACATAATCGAACGGCAGCGCCGGGTCTTCGGTGGCCGCGATGGTGGCCGCATAGGCGGCGGCGATTTCCATCGTTGCGGTGCTGGTATTGCGGCACCAGGCGTTATTGATCCAGCCGTGGTTCAGCAAGTTTGATAGCGCGATCGCCGCCGCCAGCGTGCCGTTCGACGCGGTGTAACCGAGCGCCCAGCGCTTTTCCGCGTAATTGCCGACGTTGTCCAGGTGGTTGCGCAGCGCGGTCAGGTTCGGCGCGTCACGGTACGGGACCACGACCTGGTCATGGCCGCCCAGGAACGCAGATGTCAGCGCGTCGGTGAGGTCCGGATCGGTGGCGCCGGCAACCGGCGCGCCGACTGCCAGCGTCATGCCGGCAGTGGCGCCGGAAGAGGCAACCTTGAAGCTATTGGCCACCGTGCCCTTGTTCTTGGCGGTGATAGTGATCAGGCCGGCCACGTTCGCGGCGGTGAACGGCAGATTGGGCCGTGCGGTGATCGCGGTCACGAAGGCAGCGGCCACCGTGGTCGGAGTGTCGGTCGTCGCGACGTTGACCTGCACCAGGTCGGCGTTGAGCGCCAGCGCAAAGGCGCCGGCCGCAGTCGGCACGCCGTCCACCGTGACCGGCCAGGACGCCAGCGTGCCGCCGGCGATATCGTCCAGGGCCACCACCGAAAGATTGGCATACGGGTTGGCCAGCAGCGCGGCGCGCACCATCCGGTGCAGCTGGGAACCAAAGCCGCAGGCTACAGCCGCCTCGATGTCGGAGAAGACGTCGGTCAGCGTCAGCGCGGCCAGCGTGCCGGCGGCGGTTTTCTGGCCGATGATCAGCGTGCGCTGACGGTTGCCCGGCAGATTGCGCACCGCCATGCGGGTGTTGAATTCGGTGTACACGCCCGGCTTGCGGATGGACGACGGGATAGTCTCGAACTGGATGTTGGCAGAGGACATGGGGGAGCCTTTCGCTCTACGGTAAAGGGTTATTTGGACGGAAATTGACCGGCCTTGACTGCGGCGGCCTCGGCCTTGCTGCGTGCGGCCAGGTGCGCGGCCCACGCGTCATCGGTCAGCGCGACCAGGTCGCCGTCACTGATCGCCTTGCGGTAGTAATGGCAGGCTTCGACCTCGACCGGCTCGGCGTCGGTGATGTAGGTGTGCGGGTTGCCTTCCTTCGGCAGCCTCAGGCCGGGCGCGGCTTTTACGTGGAGTGTGTTGGCATGCATGCGACATCCTTTGGTGATGCCGCAAGGTGTGCGGCGCTAATCAGAAATGAACTACGGAAATCACATTCTGAACGCGCGCGCGCGGGGATTGCAGTAAAGCGTTTTACAATTTACCGCAGGGAAAAAGGGGAAACGGCCCGCCGGGAAGGTGAGCCGCTACGGGAACCTGCAGGGAATTTACAACGCAGCGTCAGGGCGCCGCGTGGACGATCAGCGCGGCCGCATCGGCGACGTCGTCGCCCGGCTTCAGATAGAAGGTCTGGCCGGTTTTCAGCCAGTCGTCGGCGCTGACGTTCGCGCATTCCGGCAGCGCCGCACTCCAGGCGAACTGGCATTCAAAGGAGATGGCCAGGATGCTTTCCGCATGGGCGCCGTCCGACTTGCGGGCCACGAACAGCGTCTCGATCTCGGTATGCATCAAAGGCCGGTGCATCGGCAGGCCGAGCCGCTGGTTCTCCAGCAGCGCGATCAGGTCTTCGGCGATCTGGAAGCTGCCCGGTTCGTGCATGTCGCCATGGCGGGTCGCGCGCTCGTTGCGCGGATTGCGCGCAGCGACATACAGCACCAGGTGCACGGCAACCAGACGGCTGCGCTCGCCCAGCATGCCTTGCTGCTTCATGCGGGTGAAAGCGACGAACACGGCCGGGAAGCGGAATGTCGATTGCGTGCTTTCGTCGATCTGGCCACCGTAGGTATCCACCGTCAGCAGCTTGTACGGCCACAGGCCGGCCGCCTGGGCCGCATTGACGCGGGCTACGATCGCGTCTTCCAGCTCGCCGATCACTTCAGGCCGCCCATGAAATCATTCAGCGAGGAGCGGGTGAAGATGCGCGGCTCGCCGTCGAACTCGGCCTCGCCGGCGGTCAGGCTTTCCGGTTGCAGGCCGTTGCCGCCGGCAGTGCCCTGGCCGTTTTGCGCGCACAGGATGATTTTCCCGTTGCTGATTTGGGCCAGCTTGGCGTCGGCTTCCTTGTAACGGTCCTTCACCTCATCGGTGGCGCTGATGCCGGAGGATCCGGTCAATCTGTAGCGTGCAATGTCCATGCACAGCTGGTTCAGAAAAGTTGCCACCGCTGGCGCAGTTACCACCAGCGGCAGCGCACAACGCTGTCCGGCGAAGAAATCAATCTGCTCGGAAGCTTTGTCCAGCGCGTTTTGCACCCGTGCCGTCACGACCGCACCGGTGCCGTCAGGGTCGCCGATGATCTGCATCTCGCGCAGGCCGAATTCGTCGATCATGTCTTGCGGGGTGGCGTAGGTCATGGCGGTCTCAGGTGCTATTGGTTCGGATGATCAGGAGATGTCGGCGTCAGCTGCCTTGCCCGTCTGCGTTGCGCGCAGCACACCGGCGGTCACCAGTTCGGCCGCTTCGGCTGTGTCCATATCGATGAAGTCGCCTTCCCCATACAGGACGTCGCCGTTCGACAACGGGCTCAGTACCGCATAGGTCCGGATAGTTGTTTCAATTTTCTTCGGCTTTGTTGCCATGGTGTACTCCAAATGTCAACATCAATCATCTATTTTCAAGCCTCTCCCGCCACTGCGGGAGAGGTAGCTGTTGCTTCGCGGGTGGTATCTGTTAAACGGCGGCGTCCTTCTTGGCTTGCGCAGTCTGGTATGGCATCCATTCAGCGTAGCGGCCGGTAGTCGGGGCGGTATCGCCTTCCTGCACCAGCGTCACCGAGCGCCGTTCATGCAATCCCGCGTAGATATCGAGTACCGCGATATTGATGCAGCGGTCGCCCCAGACGGCAACGACCGTCGCATCCAGTGGCTCGTTGCCGTTGACTTCCATCTTGCTGTTGCCGCCTTGGCCTTCGATATCGGCGGGGCATGGACGGTACCAGACCTTGCGGCCGACTGTTGGTGAAATCATTTTCTTCCTTTCGTTTGCCCCACGAACCGGGAGGCTTTCGGTTGTGGATTACGCCGGGGTCTGGATCAGGTAGCCGGACGAGATGCCGGACAGCACCGGCGCGCGCTCCATCGTCACGCCGTAGATTGTGGATTTGGCATTCTCATCCCAGTACGGCTGCTCGACCAGCGGGTTGCCATTCATCGTGTAGGTGTAGCCATAGCTCGGCTCTTCCTGAAACGTTTCGCCGATCGGCACATAGGCCAGCACCGCGTTATTGCCCCAGATATCGCTGTTGGCCAGCGCATCATCGGTGACGATCGCTTTGCCGACCACGACCTTGTCGACGTTGAACAGCCCGGCCAGCATCTTCTCGGTGATCGCGGAGGCGTCAATTTCCACCTGCGAGTTGTACTGAAAGCGTGCGATGACTTGCGGGTTGTTTTTGCAGGCGTTAAATGCTTTCGCCGACAATACCAGCGTATTCGGGTAGATGCCGACTGCGGCGCGGATCGCTTCGCGCCCGGTGTCGATATCGGTCAGCGGCAAGCCGGTAGCGGCCGACCATTTGGCGGCACCGGCCAGCGCGATCTTGCCGGCGGCGCCGTAATTGCCTGCCGTGGTGGCCAGCGTTGCCTGGTCGACTTCCAGCTGCAGCAGGATCTTGCTCAAGACAAGACGTACTGCGCGCTGGCCAAGGTCGATATTGAGGACCGCGCTGGCGTCGCGCTGATGCTCGCGCGGCACCGGTGCTTCCAGCGAGTCATTCACGAGCGCGTAAGGCTTACCCGCGTAGCCGAACTGGATGCGCTTGGTCGGGCCGCCCGGCGTACGGCGCATGTTCACCAGCTGGAATGCTTCCCGGCCGAACTCGATGATCTGGCCGCCCGATGCAGAGACCGGCACGCGCGGGAACAGTGCTTCGCCGATGAACCCCGCATTCCGGTAGCCCTGCGAGAAGGTGGAGAGGATCGGATCGATGATCCGGACGCCGCGATTGGTCATTGGCATGGTGTTTTGTCCTTAAAAAGTGAAATGGGAAAATCAGTGCGTGACGCGCTTAGCGGCGCAGCAGCACTTCAATGAAATCGCCGGCAGCGGCTGCGGCCTGCAGCGCATCGGCGAACACATACTCGGGGCTGTCGCCGCCGACCAGGTCCGACGCGCCGTTGGCTGCGACCGAGGTGACCGCGACCGCACCGGCGGCGAGCGCCAGCGGGCCGGTCGAGGTGATCGCGCGGCCCTGCGCATCGACGATTAGCGAGTCGCCGGCGGCGATGGCCGCGCCGGCCTCGACCACTGCGGTTCCCAAAGCGGTGTACTCGTAGCCATCGCCGGCAAGTGCGCCGCGATTGGCCACGCCGGCGACCTTCTGGCCCTGGACGGTTGCCTGTGCGCCGGCGAAATCGACTGCACGGTATTCCGCCACCGCCGATGGCGCGACGGCGACGCAGAGCGTCAGGAGGGCGATTGCTTGCTTGGACATGATGGTTCCTTCGGTTTAAATGGTAATGGGGGGCGCTTACTGCGCGACAGCCTTGGCCGCCGCGACGATGTCGACGCCGGGGTGCGCCTGCTGGTACTGCGTCGCCAGGCGGTACAGCTCCATCGACTCCGGATTGACTTCGGTGCCCGGTGGCGCGGCGAAGTCGGCGCTACCGCTGGCATCGCCGGCAGCCTGGCTGACGCGCTTGAACTCGACCTGCTTCGGCTGCGCCGACAGGAATTCCTTGAACAGGTCGGCGCCGGTCTTGCCGTGGTTTTCATCGCCGGCGGCAAAGTCGGCGATCTGGTTGGCCGCGTCGAGCTGGCTCATGATCTCGACCACCGGCGCCTTTTGCGCCGGCAGCAGCCGGCCTTCGGTGCACAGCGATTCGGCGAAGTCGGCGTGGCCGGTCTTCTTGAGCGCGGCTTCCTGCAGCGCAAGGGCGGCGGCGCGGCCGTCCAGTTCTTTTTTCTGCAAGGCAAGCGCGGCGGCTTGATCGTCCAGGGCTTTCTGTTGGCTCAATTCGGCCTCCGTTGGTTGGTTGGGGTTGGGGTCGGAAAATGCAGGGATGGGTAGTGCATCGTCCAGGTCGTCGCGGATGGCGGCGCTGGCGATATCGTCCAGCGAGTAACTGGGAATGATTTCCTGCGCCTTGTCGGTGCCGACGGTGGCGATGAACCAGTCGCGCAGGTTGCGAAACAGTTGCACGATGACCCGGTCCTCGTAGCCGAAATCCGCCACGCCCTCTTCCGCCTCGGAGAACTCGACCGACTTCAGCCCCTTGACGGCCGGCGCCGCGCCGCCCAAAAAGCCGATGTGGCGCAGATAATGTTTGCCCGGCGTCGGGTTGCCCGGCGCATCCGGCAGGTAGATCGACGCCGAGACCTTCGGGTAATGCCTGGCGTTGACCGCTTGAGCGAACTCCGGCACCACGTCGGCCGCATCGGCGCACAGCACGCCGGCGGCGTTCACATACAGTTTGCCGGCATGGCCGAAACGGGGCGAGGTCAGCTTCGGATGGCCGACCACCAGCGGCGCGTCCGAGAACGCCGGGTTGTAGGTATCCGCCAGTTCCTGCACCTGGGCCGGCGTGAAGCTGTACTGCTTGCCGTTGGAAGCGGTGAAGCTTCCGGCCTTGAAAATTTCGATCGGCTTGATCGATGGGGGGGTTTTGGTTTCCATGCCTGCAGTATCCGCAGCGCGCGGGGCCGGCGTAATTAAAGCGTTTTACTATTTGGCGCGGCGGCCGGGGGAGGTTTTGCAGCCATTTCGGCGAGTTCACCGAAATGGCGGGGGAGAATTGCAGCAGGGGAACGCGTACGGCTGTTTATAAACGTATTTTGCCCGGTTTAATCGGCCGGCGCGCGCCTTCTTACCCAGTGGATATAAAAAACGCCCCTGAGGGCGTCTACGCTAAATCGCTGGCTTCAAACAGGTTCTGTTGCCGCCTGGCACGCTCGATCTTGCTGATGCGCTCCATGACCTGGCGCACCCGCATATCGGTGAGATTGTATTTGCGTGCCAGTTCGCTGTAATTGTCGCCCTTGAAGTCCATCCACATCTGCTTGTCGCGCAACGTCAGCTCGTAATTGATGCCGCGCGGAATGTAGGTGGCCACGCCGCCGATATTCTTGCGCACATGCTCGGCCACCGACATCGCCACTTCGGCCGCGATCGGATGCGGCAGCTTGATGCGCGGATCCTCCATCAGCCGCTCGTGGATGGTGCGGGCGATATCGGCCAGCACCTCGGGATACGAATCATCCAGGAACAAATGATTAGCCATGCGGCACCTCCGCTGCAGTTGCTGCGGCGGCCGCCGACCGATCGATGCGGCCTATCCATTTCTTCAGACCCTCGATCACGGTGACGACCTGGGCGCCGTTGCAGAAGCGGTAATCGTCGCAGCCGGTCATGCGCTTGATGTAGACCCGTACCGCCGCATCGGTATTGACCCGCACCACGCCGCCGTCGTGCAGCTCCGTCCACAGCGCCCGGATTTTGCGGTACTGCGCGTCGGCATCCGGATCCGGCTTGGCCGCTTTGCCCGGCGCCGCCTTGCTCTTGACCTTGAAGCCCTTGGCCTTGAAGTGGTCCAGCACCTTCTTGCGGCCCTGCCAGGTCAGCTCGGCCGACGACTCGACGCCGGCCACCTGCTGCAGCATCGCGCGGTAGGTTTCCTCATCCAGCCCCAGTTCGCGGCGGGCGACGTGGATCAGCTTGATTTCGCGGTCGCGGAGTTGGGTGGCGGTTTGCGGTTTCATGGTTTTTCCTTAAACGCCTAAGCCGGAAAGGACGGCATCGGTTAGCGCATTGCGTTCACCAATGGCACGCAGATCAGCGAGGCACACTGCGTGCAGAGAGCCGTTCTTTGATTTGACGACCACGTTTTCGCCTATCAGCTCATGAATATGGCCGTTACGCGAACTAAAATTGATGGTCATTCCCTTCGTTCGAACCACCGTAAATGTGACTTTTTGGCCAACGGTGAAAGCGGTAGTAGTGCTCATGATGATGTCAGTAGTCATAGCGCCGCGACGTCCAGGCTGATCGCTTCGTATTTGTCGGTGGTGCCGATGCGCTGGTAAAACCGGATGTATTCCTTGCTGCCGACCACTTGCAATGATTCGCCGATCGCCTTCATCGCCATCTGCCACTTGTCGTCGGTGATGTTGAGGCGGCGCAGGCCAAGCACGCGGCCGGCGCTGATCTCGCCTTCCTTGTCGGTCTTGAACGCGTCCTGCACCAGCACCTTGATTTCGTCGCGGCTGTTCTGCGCCCATTCGTTGATGCACTCATCGACCAGCGCCTTGGCGGCCTGCAGCCGTTCGTCGAACTGGATGTTCTCGGCGATGGCGATCTGGATCTTGTAGGCGCCGTCGAAACTGTAGAGCGTGACATTGCCTTTCTTGCCGCCCAGGTTGACGCCATACTGTTCCGCCGACAGCGTCACGAAGGCATCGGTGTCGCGCATGGCCAGCGTCTTGAAGTCGGTCAGGATCTGGCGCGTCGCGAGCGCCTTTTTCAGCAGTTCGATCACCAGCTCGTCACGGGTCTTGTCGATCGGCTGGATCAGCGCTTCCGGCACGAAACGGCCCTGGGTGTCCCGGCGGCATCCTGCGGGTACTGCTGTTGCTGTGTGGATAGTCATGTTCATTCCTGGTTAAGTGGGTTAAGCGTCGTGTTGATAATGCTGGCTATCAGATACATGCTGCGTTTCCGGCCTGGCTGTTTTGGGCCGTGCGCTGCAGCGCGGCCCGGATGATCGTGAGCGCGTGGTGGCTCAGCACCACCTCGTAATGATTGGCCGCCACCTCGACCAAAGCGATGTCGCTGCGGCAGCGCATCGATACGGCGGTGACCACGCCGTCATTGGCCGCCGCCATCAGCGGCGAATGGCCGCCGGTGGTGACGATGTTGGTCCACGGCTGCTGCAGCCGGATGCGCTGGGCCTGCAGGATCGGCGCGCTGTGCGGGTGTATGTCGCGCAGCAACTGGCTGCACGGCAGCAGCCACTTGATCCACTGGGCCGCCTGGCTGCCGCCGTACGGCGTGGCCAGCGTCACCGCGCCCAGCACCCGCTCCGCCAGCAGCTGCGCCAGGTGCAGCGCATAGATGCCGCCCAGGCTGTGCGCTATAAAAAAGATATCGTCGATACCGGCCAGCTGCGCGCGCATCGACTGCAGGTTGTTGAAAAAGCCGTCGGCGCTGTCGTACTCCAACGCCAGGCCGATGCCGCCCGCGCTGTCGCCCAGACCCATGCGGATGAAATTGAAGCTGTCCGGGCTGGCATTGGCGCCGTGGATATACACAAGATTCATGGGGTCGGCTCTCCTGGTTCGTCTGTTAATGGGCTGGGGCGCTTCAATCGTTGCACCAGGTCTTTCAGCGCCTGCGGCTTGTGGCTGCGCGCCGGCAATGCCGGCAGCACCGTCATCGCCGGGTGCAGGCCGCTTGCGCCGGCGGCGACCGATCCGACCACCGTCACGCCGCGCCGCCGGTCTTCGCTGGCCGCTTCGGCACGGCCTTCGAGCTTGTCGGCGGCGGCGATCAGCATCTCGAACAGGTAGCCGTGCGATTTGAGCGGCAGCGTCAGCTTGCTTTTCTTGGCGACGATCTCTTCCAGCGCCCAAGCCCAGCTTTCCTGCGGTATGACCCAGTCGCGGCCGTTACGGGTGATGCGTGCGGCTTTGATGGCCGGACTGATCTCCTTCAGGATGCTGGCGACCCGGTCCATCGTCAGCTGGCGCTGCGCCGGGCGAAACAGGCTCAGGTATTGCACCAGGCGCTTGCCCAAGGACAGGTTCAGCCCCATCGCCTCGATCAGCGCCTCACGCGCGCCGTCGTGGGCGATCAGCACGTCGAGCGTGTATTCGGCGCCGCAGGCGGGACAGGTCATGCGCATGCGAAATTCCTCCGACCTTCACGGCTTCGCAGGAATTTTTTAGCCTCACGGATTTTCATCAGCAGCTTCCAAGCGCTCATGTTGCGGCTGTCCATCTTGGATTTCGCATTTGCGATCGCATCGCGGCGCGCAGGGCCGCCGCAGATCACACTCAAGGTGGACAGTTCCGAAACCATGTAGCCGGACACGCGCTGGCGAGATTTTCTTGTCAATACCGGATGAATGACGAAGCGGGATGGCCGGTACCGACGGAAGCAATGCAGCTCACGTCCGATAACACACTCGAACTTCAGGCGATATTTTTTCGCAGAACGCCTTGCGGAAATTTTTAGCGAAATCATCATGCCGGCCTCACTGTTTGCGATCTGATGGTGTATCGGCTGCGGCCAGCCGGGCCCCATTGCAGGCGACCGCGCTGCGCAGCGCGGCCAGGTCGTCGATGCGCTTGTCGTCGGCCACCACATAGCCGGCGCAGAACGCCACCGCCAGCAGCGCCAGCGGGAACCAGGCCGACTTGCTGTGGTCCGGCACATCCTGCACAGCGGGCTGCGCAGGCACATGGCCGACCAGGTGCGCGCTGGGCGTATAAGGGCGGCTGGCGCGGTGCAGCAGCGCATCGATCCGGCGGTTGATCCGGGCCGCGCGGAATTGAAACATCAGTTTTTGCAGGGTATTCATGTCATGCCTTGTTTTGATAGGGACGGTATGCGTGGTCGCTGCAGCTGCTGCTCATCAGCACCAGCCAGCCGTGCCTGGCGCAGCTGCGGGTGGTGCGGTTGTTGGCGTCGTCGCGTTCGCGCTTTTCATGCCGGCAGTTGCCGCAGATCGGCGTGGCGCGCTGGAAGCCGGCGCACTGCTGGCCGACGGCGATGCTGCTCACGCGGCCTCCGTTTCGGCGATCACGTTAATCGCGTTGTAATGCGCACGGGTTTTGGTACGCAGCGTCTCGGCGCCGGAGCCGAACGGCACGCTGGCCAGCTCTTTCAGCGCGGCCAGCAGCTTTTGATTGACCGTCACCAGGCCCAGCGCTTCGACGTAGGTGAACGGACCCGGCACCGGCGTGCGCTCGCCGTCGCGGTACTGCTGAAGGATTTCCCTGGCGCTCATACCGCCTCCATGATCAGGTCGGCGCTGATCTTGCCGGCGGCGATGGTGGCGGCGATGTTCATCGCGCGCGCCACCAGGTTGTTGACCACCAGCGGATAGCAGATCGAGATCGCGTCCTGCGCCTTGCCGCCGCGCACCGTGCGGGTCAGCTTGGCGCGGATCGCATCGAATGCCCCCGGCTCGAACATGTCGTCGGCCTTGCCGCCGACCCGCGCGATCTTGTGCGCGACGTATTCCTGCAGGTGGCGGTCGAGCGGCTCCAGTTCGACCACTTCGCAGCGCTGCACCACTTCGCGCACTTCCGGGTTATGCGCGGACAGCTTGATCTTCAGTTCCGGCTGACCGATCAGCACCACGCCCAGCAGGCGGGCGAATCCGTCCTTCAGTTCGCGGAAGCGCTTCAGGTGCTTGAGCGTGGCGATCGGCAGGCTGTGGGCCTCCTCGATGACCAGCACATGGGTGTTGCCGGATTTGTAGGACGCCTTGAGCAGGTCGTGCAGCTGCTTGAAGCGCGCATGCGGTGTGCGCTTCGGGCTGGCGCTCGGGTCGAGTGCGCTGATGATGGTCTCGGCGATCTGGCCCGATTTCAGCGTCTTGCCTTTCACGTCGTTGTCTTCCATCGCCAGGATGTACGGTTCGATCACGATCACCGGCGCGCCTTCGCGGCGGATCCGCTCCAGCAGCTCTTCGCGGATGGTGGTCTTGCCGCTGCCGGACTCGCCGATCATCGCGCAGAAGCCGCCGTTCCTGGCGACATCCCACAGCAGCTCGCGGCACAGGCGAATGTCCGGCGACAGGAACACGTCTTCGCGGCTGTTGATTTCATCCGAGAACGGGTTGCGGAACAGGCCGAAGTGCTTGCGGGCTGCGGCGGTCAGGGTTTCATTTTGTAGTAGCATGGCGTCGTCCATTTCTTTCGAGGTGGTGGAGTGTTGCGAGGTTTGCAGCAGGGCCGGAGTCAGGGGTGCAACCTTGGCTCCGGCTTTTTTGTTGGCCGATGGTTTGGCAAGCGCGGCGGCGATGGCTTCCGGTGCCACGCAGCGCGCGTCGAAAAAGGATTTGAATTGGCGCCGCAGCCCTTCGGCGCGCAGCTTCGGGTACTGCCCGTGCTTGACCGCCAGCGATACGGTCGCCGGGCTGACGCCGCAGTAACGGGCCAGTTCGGCCTGGGGAACTTGCATTTGTTGCAGCAGCAGCTGCAGGTTGGTCGATTTGATGTTCATCATGGTTAGCTCACTGCACGCAGGTTGGGACGCGCCTGCAGACGCGCTTGCAAGTTGTCGATCTCGGATTCCGGCACGCCGTCCGGGTACCACTGGGCGATCGCGCGGCCGCGCTCCGGCGTCATCTCCAGGCCGCGCTTGACCAGTTCCATCGCCGCCTTGGTGTGCGACCAGGGCTTTTCTTCCAGACGCGGGCTGGAAATCCCCATCTCGGTGCCGTTGCGCGGAAGGTAATCGGCGGTGGTTTCGGTTTTCAGATACGCGACCGCGTCCATATCGGCGAAGGGTCTGGCCTTGGCGCGCTTCCTGGCGTCGGCTTCCTCCAGCGTGGCGACGCCGTAGGCTTCCTTGATCGCGTTCTTGCGGGCGGTATCGGCCGGGGTATCCGCCAGCGACTTGTAGCTTTCACCGATGGTGACCGCGGCTTCGGTGTAGCCGTATTCGTTGACGGCAAGCGGCTGGCATTCAAAGAAAACCTCGTTGCCGTCAGCACCTTTTTCAATCACGTTGATCGCCGGTACGCTGTATGGATTGATGCAGACCGTCAGCGTCTCGCCGACCAGCACGTTCGGTACATGGGCGACCGAGTACTGGCGCGACGGCTGGCCCTTGAGCGCGTAGCTGATACGCAGGCTGTCATCGACCTTGCGGGTCTCCGGACGGGTCGACAACAACAGCTGGCAGATCTCGCGCGATGGCGCTACCCGCAGCTGCTCGGCGCGGATGGTTTGCCACAGGGCGTAACGGGTATGGCCGTGGCGGGTATGCTTGCGGGCGCTGTTGAACCAGCGCGACCAGGTGCCGGCCAGCTCATTCAGTTGCTCCAGCGACGTGATCTGCTGGCCGACGCCGAGGCGCGATTCGAAATGGCATTCAACCAGGTTCTGCGCCCGCTCCACCGAGCCGGACGCGCGCGGGTTGCCCGGCTTATGGGTGATATGCCGCACCGACAGGCGCTCCAGCAGGTTGTTGAACAAATGGCTGGTATTGGCGCTGCCGGCATCGTCCATCAGGATGAAGGGGACGCCGTGGATCGGCTGCTGGGAATCTTCCTTTTTCTGGATGCAGTAGATGAAGAAGTCTGCCAGGTTGAGCCCGGTCTCGGCCCCGGCGTAATACCGCAGCTGCACGGTGCCGGTGGTGTGGTCGGTATTGGTGTAGCGGATCACACGGTCGTTTTCGATTTTCTTGAAGTTCTGCGGCTTGTTCTTGTAAAACTCCTTGTCGCTCATTACCTGCAGCCCTTTTTTCGGCAGGTAGAACAGCACGCAGACCGACGCGTCGACCTGCCAGACGTGGTTCGGGTGCAGGCTGGCCATCTCGACGTGCGGTGCCGGGCGGTTGAGTTGATCCGGGTGCAGGCCCCACTCGCGCAGCTTGCGGGTGACGGTGGTGGGCGACAGCCGCGACACCGCGCCGGTGGCCGGATCGAGGCACTCGGCGGCGATCTTGCCGTTGGCGCGCAGGTCGTGCAGCGCTTGTTCGACGCTGACGATGCGCTTGCCGTTGGCGCGGGTGCCGGCCATCAGGTAGGCGGCGATGACTTCCGCTTCCGCGTGGAGCAATGCGGATGCGCCCTTGTCGGCGCGCTGCTTGCGCCCGAAATCGATGCCCAGTTCCGCCATCTTGCGAAAGACCGAGGCTTTGGACAGCGACAGATCGGCGGCGGCGCGCGCCACCAATGCGGCGCCTTCGCCATGCTTGGCCGCCTGCAGCGCGGCGCCCAGCGCGCGGAGTGTGTCTTGTATAGCGAGATCAGCACGCATAGTGAGTCTGGCAATCTTTATTTTGGGTTTTTATCGGCGGGCTGGAAGTCGGCCATCCAGGGCGGTACCGCAATCGATTCAAGGTCGATGCTGAGACGGAAGTCTTTCTGCAGCTCGACCAGCGTCTGCATCACCGATGACAGCGCCTGGCCTTGCAGCGCGTCGATATCCTCCGGCAAGCCGCCTTCCGCTTCCGCCTGGTTCTGGATCTCCACCAGGGCGCGGCGCAGCTCCGATTGGGCATAGTTCGCCAGGGATTCGCAGCTGTCGAGCAACGCGCGGCGGGCGGGTGCCCAGGCCCATTCCTCGGCTGGCGTTTCGGATTTCTTGCGCTGCAGCGCCGTTTCCAGGCTGTCGATCTTCTTGCTTTTCGCCGCGAGGATGCTGTCTTTGGCGGTGCTGTCTTCGCGCAGGTCGCGTATCGCGGCCTTCAATTCACGGCTGGTCATGCGCTCGATATCGTCGAGCTGCATGCCGGCGATGGTGCCGCCTTCGGCCAGTTCGGAAAGCTCGCCGTCATCGAGCGCCATCAGTTCGAACAACTTGGTTTTTCCCAAAAGCGCCAGCGCTGGCGCTTTTGAAAGCATCGCCGGCGACAGGTATTTGACGGCAGCCGACATCATTCGCTGCGCGGTGCGCGTTGGCATGCCAAGCTGATTCTCGACGATGTCCTCAAACTCACCGAACGGCTCGTTCTCTTTCAACAGGATCAGGCGCTTGCCTGCCTCCAGCATTGCCTCGGCTGAGGCGCCCATATAAAAGCGCGCCTCCTGCACCACGCGGTCGCGGTTATAAGCGAGGTCATAGCCGATCATCTCGGAGACGGCAGCGGCGCTCTGCGAGACGGTGGACAGTGCCATCACGCCTTTATCGAGCGCTTCGTTGTCGGCGTCGTCGTGTTGCGGTGCTTCGGGTGCGTTCTTGCGGGCCATGAATCTCTCCTGTCAGTCGTTGTTATTGCGGGTGAATCGGTTGCGTGCTTCGGCCACCTTGCGGTCGGCGCGGTCGATCGAGGCCATCACCTTGACCCCCAGCGCGCCGGCCTTCGCACCCAGCAGCCAGCGGCCGGTCTCTTCCTGCTGGACGGCCCAGCCGGCGGTTTTGAGGTTGTCGAGATCGCGGGTCACGTAGGACGGCGGCACGCTCAAAGCCTTGGCGATCTGGGCCGGCGCGACGCCGGTGATGACATCCTCGCCGAGCAGCATCACGACCCGCAGCAGTCGCTGCTGGGCCTCGTTGGTGTATTTCTTGTCGGCGTTCATGCGACCCCCTGCAGAGCGGAGCCGCAGACGATCAGGCGGCATTCGATAACCTTGAACTGATGGCCGATCAGCGCGTGCCCGGCGCGTTCGTGCCGCGCCTGCGCCTTGGCTATCGCTTGCGCGTCGGTCTCGCCGACGATGCCACGGTGCCGTTTCGCAACGGGGCCGATGGCTTGTACCTGGTAGAGATTCATTTGCATGGCTCCTTAGAATGCGTTTCGGATGGAATTGATGATTTCGCCTTTTTTCAGGCCAAGGCGAACCGCGATCTTGTGGCTCTGGCCACGTGCGCAGGGCCGCTTGCTGCGCCCTGAAAGAATTTCATGCACCAGCGCTGGGTTGAAGCCATTGGCCAGCGCCCATCCACGAATTGAAACTCCCTTGCGCAAGAAGTCAGCCTTTACCTGTTCAGTCGTCTTTTTGGGTGCTATGCTGGTCATATTGTGTAAATACTTGTCTGTTTGTGGATGCTTGCAGACATAGTAATCCACTTAACGTGAACTATCAATACATAAATCCATGAATAATGTAGATAAGTTTGAAGAAGTGATTTCGCGGGCCAAGGTAGCCCTGAAAGTCCAGGCGGATGCGGAGCTGGCCGCGATAATCGGCTTGTCTCCTACCGCGTTTTCAAATCGAAAAGCCAAGGGCACGTTGCCGTATGAAAAGTTAACCGACGCGCTAACTTCACGAAACGTGGATTTGCGATGGGTATTCACCGGAAGTGTGGATTCAAGATTTTTGCGGGACGCCACCTTTGCCGCGATGGAAGTCGCGCTGCGCTACTCGGCCGTCGGCCAGCAACTACTGCAGGAGATGCAGGAGGCGGCGTTTGCCGAGCATTTGACCAGCGAGCAGCTGCTGGATCGGTTCAGGGACCGGCTGCCACAGTCGTTTCCCGTAGACAACCTGATGGCGCAGGAACGGGCTGGATCTTTTGCGATCAGCGAATATCAGCTGGTTCCCCGCAGCAGTGCCAGGCCATCGGCCGGGCATGGGATGCTGATCGAGTCCGAGCAAATCGTCGATTACATGGCGTTCAAGCGCGAGTGGCTGCAACGCGTGCTGGGAATATCGCACCAGGACATTGTGCTGGTGGAGGTGCGCGGGGATTCGATGGCGGGCACTCTGGATGACGGCGATCTGGTGCTGATCGACATGCGCCAGAACCGACTGGACGCATCGGCAATATTCGTGATCCAGGTGGGTGACGCGCTCCTGGTCAAACGAGTTCAGCGAAAATTGAACGGCACCATACTCATCAAATCCGATAACCTTGCATATGAAGCGGAAACGCTGGAGGGTGATCAGTTGGCGAATCTGAAAATCATGGGCCGCGTGGTGTGGCCGCGATTACGATAGGGGGAATGATATGACAAACCTGATTAATTTCATCCTGGCAGTTATTGTCTGGCTGGGACTTTTCGAGGTGCATCTGATAAAGCCTTTGGCCGTTCTTCCCATTACGACAGTGATGGCAACGCTAACGGCAGTTGATTATTTGCTATTGGCTTTATGCTTCATCGCAGTGACCGTCATTTCGCAAATTTTCGATCACTTCACATCGCCTAAAAAACAGCAAAGTGCAGAATTCGTTACGAAAGTTAGAGTCCTTCGGCGGAATGATTTTCGCGGAAAAAAACGGCCCTGGTAAACGCACTATCGAGCGCATGGCCGCGCAATCGGCTAAAGCAATAACTAAAACCCTTTAATTACCCCGCATTACGCGCGCGCGTAACCTCGCAATCATGCTGCACCACACCGGTGCGGCCCCGATTGCGAGGCATCCTTGAACGACACTCTCCATATTTCCGCCGCCGGCCTGGCGCTTGAAAAGCGCTACGAGAAAGGCCCGGCCAAGACGTCCCCTAACGGCTTTGCACCAAAGATGTACCTGTGCGATGCAGGCAAGCAGACCATCGGCTGGGGCCACGTCATTACTGCGGCGGAGCCGTTCCTGTGCAAGGCCACGATCGATGACGGCGTCGCCGGCCATCTGCTGCAGCAGGACAATCTCCGCTTCGAAGTCGGCGTCAAGCGGCTGGTCAAGGTGGCTCTGACCCAGAACGAATTCGATGCGCTGGTCAGCCTGACGCTCAATATCGGACTCGGCCGGGCCGACGGCGTGCCGGGCGATTTTGCCGACTCCACCCTCCTGAGAAAGCTGAACGCGGGCGACAAGCGCGGCGCAGCGGACGAATTCCTGAAGTGGAACAAATACCGGGACCCCAAGTGCGGCTGTCTGCGCGTGGCCAATGGCCTAGTCGCGCGGCGCGAAGACGAGCGGGCACTGTTTATGGGGGTGAAAAATGTCTAGTTTCTCCGGCGTGCGATCTATTTTCTCCGGCCTTGGCGCAGTCCTGACGCTTTCCGCTTCGGCTTTTACTGCGATCAATCCGTGGGCGCCCCCCTTGGTCGCGACCGGCGCAGCATCGTACAGCAGGCGCTCCCGCTCCATTGGCGGCAGCGTCGCCCAAGCCAAACGCGCCGCCGCCAAGCGGGTCAATCAACAGCGCCATAAACGCGCACGCCGGGGCTGAGATGAAACACTGGTGGCAATCAAAAACGGTTTGGTTCAACGTCACCGTCGCCGTGCTGCTGCTGGCCGAGCAGAACGTCGATGCCCTGCAGGGGCTGGTGCCGGAATGGCTGCATAAGCTGGCGGTCTTCAGCCTGCCGATCGTCAACATGGGGCTGCGCGTGATCACTTCGAAAGGGCTGTCATTCAAGCCGCAAATGCCGCAGGGCGAGGCCGGCCAATGAACCGCCTTTTGGCCGAGCTTGGTATTGGCTTCGCGATCGGCGTTGCAGCGGTGTTGGGCGGCTACCACCTTGGCGATGTGGCCGCTACCAACCGTGACAAGGCGCAAGCGCTGGATGTCGAGCGCATCGCATCCAAGAAACTCGCCGACGCCAACGCCAAAGTGCGCGCAACGGAAAAAAAATCAACGCAGGACCTGGCCACCATTTCAGCTACCTACCAGAAGGGCTTATCCGATGTCATCTCTACGCACAAAGACCTTGTTGCTCGCATCCGTTCTGGCGCTGTGCGCCTGTCAGTCCCCGCCCGTGCGGATCCAGCAGGCGCCGCAGGCATACCTGCCGCCGCCACCGGCGGACGTGATGGTGGCGCGCGATGCGGACTTTCTGACGCGGCTGCTGAGTTTCTTGCAGGACTCGCCAGCGAAGCCGATGGCATCGCCCGGCAACTGAGTGCCTGCCAGGCAGTGCTGAACGCCGACCGTGCCGCCTGCAACGCGCATTAAGCAAAAAAAACAGGGATAAGAACAATGAGCATTCAGATTGGCGTATGGAACATTTTTTTACTGGTGGCGATGCTGATCGGTGCATTTTGGGCGCTGGTCAGCCTGATGATCACGCAGTTCGACAAGGGGCTGGACAAGCGCTTCGAGGTGATCGACGCGGCGCGCACCGAATCGAACAAATCCGCGAAGGAGCGCTTCGACCGGATCGAAGAGTCGCAGCGCATCCAGGAGCGCGAGCTGCTGTCGCTGAAAGCCGAACTGCCGGAGCGCTATGTGCGGCGCGAGGATGCGATCCGCTCCGAAATGACCTTGCATGCCAAGTTTGACGGGCTGGCGTCCCGCATCGATATGTTTTTAAGGGCGAAACAAAATGATTAAACCTGACCTGGACAAGGCCCGGCGCGAAACCAGCCGCTGGCTGATCCTGCAATGCCTGGATTGCGCACGGCCGCTGGGCGCAGGCGAGGCCCTGTTGCTGTCTGCGCTGACGGATACCGTGCCGATTACGCAGCTGGAGATGCGGCGCGAACTGGATTACCTGCACGAGCGCGACCTGGTCGAACTGTCCGGCCGCAGCGGCCCGCAGTGGCACGCCAAGCTGACCCGGCACGGGGTAGACATTGTCGAATACACGGTCGATATGCAGCCCGGCATCGCACGGCCGCAGAAGTACTGGTGACATGATGCGCCAACCATTCGATACGATATTGCGCGCGATCAAACGTGTGCCGACTGTCCTGCATGACCGGCTGTTCGAACTGGCGTGCCGGGTATTGCTGCCGATCTCGACCATGTGCAAGGTGTGCAACATCCTGCGCGGCATGGCGTTCGGCTTTGTGCTGGGCGTGCTCACGTTTGGGGCTTTTGTATTGCTGTACCTATTGAGGGCCGCCTGATGGCGCCGCGCTCGAAAGTCGTCGGCCTGCCGAAGGACGTCAAGGAATGGCTCGACAACGCGCTGATCGAAGCAAATTTCGGCGATTACGAGCTGCTCGCCGGCGCCCTGCAGGACAAGGGCTTCGACATCAGCAAATCGAGCCTGCACCGCTATGGCTCGGTGTTCGAGACCCGGCTGGCCGCACTGAAGATCGCAACCGAACAAGCGGAAGCCATCGCAAAGTCAGTGCCGGATGAAGAGAACGCGCTGGGCGACGCGCTGCTGCGCGTGATCCAGGAGAAGACGTTCTCGATGCTGATGACGATGGAGAACCCGGACAAGGTCAGCTTCGCCGCCCTGGCGAAGATCGCCACCGAGGTCGGCTTCGCGTCGACCAACGTCAAGGAATTCCGCAGCAAGGTCAAGACCCGGGCCAGGGAGGCGGCCGCTGCCGTGTCCGGCATCGCCAAGAAGGCCGGGCTGACCGATGACGCGATCGATATCATCAAGCGGAAAATTCTCGGGATTGCAGAATGACCGAGGCCGTTCTCCTACCGTATCAGCAGGCATGGGTCGCCGACACCTCGCAAGTGTCGGTCGCGGAAAAATCGCGGCGGGTCGGGCTGTCCTGGGCGGAGGCGGCGAAGTCCGCGCTGCTGGCCGCGCCGGCCAATGGCGTCGATACATGGTACATCGGCTACAACAAGGATATGTCGGAGGAGTTCATTCTCGACTGCGCGTTCTGGGCCAAGAATTACGGCATGGTCGCCGACGAGATGGAGCAGCTGGTCCTCAAGGATGAAGACCGCGACATCCTGGCGTTCCGGATCCGCTTCGCGTCCGGACACCGCATCACCGCGCTGTCGTCGCGGCCGTCCAACCTGCGCGGCAAGCAGGGCCGGGTCGTGATCGACGAGGCGGCTTTCCACGACAAGCTGGGAGAGCTGCTGAAGGCGGCGTTTGCGCTGCTGATCTGGGGCGGTTCGGTGTCGATCATCTCGACCCACAACGGGGTCGACAACCCGTTCAATGAGTTGATCGAGGATGTGCGCTCGGGCAAGAAGCCGTACCAGCTGCACCGCATCACCTTCGACGAAGCGATCGAACAGGGGTTGTGCAAGCGGGTCTTTCTTGCCACCGGGCGCACCTGGTCGGCGGCGGCGGAAACAGCCTGGAGCGACCAGATCCGCGCCATCTACCGCCCGAACGATACCGAAGAGCTGGACGTAATCCCGTCCCAGTCCGGCGGCGCCTATATGTCGCGCTCGCTGATCGAGTCGTGCATGGATCCGACGGTGCCGGTCCTGCGCCTGACCTGTCCTGACGGATTCGAGCAGCGCCATCATGCCGAGCGCGAGGCGTTCGTGGCCGACTGGATCGAGGAGCGCCTAAAGCCGCTGATGGATCTGCTGCCAACTGGCATGCGCGCCTACTACGGACAAGACTTCGCTCGCAACGGCGACTTGTCGGTGATCTGGCCTCTGCTCGAAGAGCAAAGCCTGCACCGCCGCTGCCCGTTCCTGATCGAGATGCGCAATGTGCCGTTCAAGCAACAGGAACAACTGCTGTTCTGGATGGCCGACCACCTGTCGCGCTTCTCCGGTGGCGCGCACGACGCGCGCGGCAACGGCCAGTACCTGGCCGAGGTGGCGATGCAGCGCTATGGCGCGACGATGATTCACCAGGTGATGCTGACCCAGCAGTGGTATCGCGACAACATGCCGAAATATAAGGCCGCCTTTGAGGACCGCGAGATCACGATCGCCAAGGATGCCGACGTGCTGGCTGACCATCGGGCGATCATGGTCGATAAAGGTGTTCCGAAGATTCCCGACACCGGCCACACAACCGGCACCGATGGCGGGCAGCGCCACGGCGACTCGGCGATCGCCGGCGCGCTAGCCTGGTTCGCCAGTCTGAATCCGGGCGCGGTGATTGAATTCGAGTCGGTCGGCGACAGCCGTATCGGCAGTGGCTACGACGACTATATGGGTGCGCTATGAATAATCTGAACGGTGGAATGGCCGAAACTACAACTGGCGGCGATGGCCAGTCGGCGGCGGTTTTTAATGAAGTGTCGATTGTTGCGCGCCAGTTGATTCTGGGCTCGTATGACCGGCTGTTGCCGAAGGATGACACGCTGCTCACGCGTGGCGGCGGCAACGCCAATGGCCTGAAGTTGTACGACGAGCTGGAACGCGATCCGAAGGCGTGGGAAGTACTGGAAAAGCGCAAGATGGCGCTGACCTCGCGCCTTTGGAAGGTGGCGCCGCCGGAAGGCGATACCTCTCGCACGGCCCGCAAGGCCGCCGATATGGTGCGGGCGCAGCTGAATGCGCTGGGATTCGACCAGGTCACCAAGGCCCTGCTCGACGCGACCCTGAAAGGCATTTCGACCAATGAAGTGATGTGGCGCAAGGATGGCGCGGAGATCGTGGCCGACGAAGTGCTGGATCTGGAGCCGTGGATGTTCCAGTTCGCGCTGAAGCCGGATCCGGATGAATATCTGTTCGCCCGCTGCGGCGTGCGGCTGCTGACCGCCGGGAATTTCAATCTGGGCGAGAAGGTCCCGCACCGCAAGTTCCTGATCCATCGCTTCGGCGCCAAGTACAACAATCCGTGGGGCTTGGGTCTGGGCACACGGCTGTTCTGGCCGATCTTCTTCAAGCGCCAGGGGATCCAGTTCTGGCTGTCGTTTGCCGAGCGTTTCGGCTCGCCGGTGCCGGTCGGGAAATATCCTAACAATGCGCAGCCGGCGGAAAAGGCGACGCTGCGCCGGGCGCTGCAGGCGTTCCAGCAGGAGGCGTCGATCATGGTGCCGCAGGGGATGGAAATATCGCTGCTGGAGGCGGCGAAATCGGGCATCGATACCTACGAACGGTTGTGCAAATACATGGACGACCAGACCGCGAGCATTGTGCTGGGCAAGCCGGGCGGCAATAGCGGCGGCCAGCTGGCATCTGCGGTCAACACCGAGAACGATATCCGGCTGGAACTCGTGAAGGCGGACGGCGACCTGTTGTCGGATACCTTGAATCGCCAGCTGGTGCGCTGGATCGTCGATTACAACATGCCGGGCGCGCCGTATCCGTCCGCCACCCGGGTGGTGGAAGAGCCGAAGGATATGGCGATGATGGCAGCGACGAAGAAAATCCTGTTCGACATGGGTTACAAGCCGACGCTGGAATCGGTCAAACTGGATTTTGGCGGGGATTATATTGAGGTTAAATCGGCGCCGTCAGGTGGCAGCGATTTGGCGGCCTTGAATGTCGGTACCGGCGCTGCCGAATTCTCCGATCCGGAGACACCGGCCGATCAGGCGGCGGTCGATGCGATGCTGGCGTCGCTGGCCGGCGAGCAGCTGCAGGGGCTGATGGCAAAAATGCTGGCGCCGGTGATCAAGGCCGTGCGCGAATCGTCAGACCATCAGGGTGCGCTGGAGAAAATGGTCGATCTGTTCCCGGACGTGCCGCTGGATGATTTGCAAGAGTCTCTGGCGCGCGGCTTGTTTGCAATGGATACATGGGGGCGTCTGAATGTCGGATTATGACCTGGCGCTAAGCGTAGGCGAGTCGGCGGCGGGTGCGCTGGCAGCAGATACTCTTGCCGCAGGCGCTTTGGCTGCAAATGCTCTGACCGCAGCTGATTTGCGCACCGTGTTCAATATGCCGCCAGCAGCCGCGATCGCATTTTTCGAGCGCAAGGGCTTCAAGATATCGTGGGATTGGCAGGAAGTCTGGCGTCATGCGCATGCGCAGTCGTTCACCGTGGCGAAGGTGACGCGCCTGGATGTATTGACCGATATTCATCACGCGTTGCTCGCCGATTTGAAGCACGGCGGCTCTTTTACGGCATTCAAAGACAAGCTGCAACCGCTGCTGGAAGCCAAGGGCTGGTGGGGCAAGCAAGAGCAGGTGAACCGCCAGACTGGAGAAATCCGCACGGTGACCTACGGCACGCCGTGGCGCCTGGAAACGATCTACGAAACCAACATGCAGAGCGCCTATATGGCGGGACGTTATCACGGCATGATGGCGGCCAAGCAGTACGCGCCATGGTGGGAATACTCGGCTGTCATGGATAACCGTACCAGACCGACACACGCGGCCTTGAATGGGCGTGTTTTCCGCTTTGACGATCCGTTCTGGGATAGCTGGTACCCGCCGAACGGTTTCCGCTGCCGCTGCCGCGTGATCCCGCGCACCGACATCGAAAAGGATCGCGGCGACTTCCAAACGTCAAGCGGTACCGGCCGCATGCAAACCATTACCCAGTCCGTCAAGAAGCCGGAGGGGAAAATCGCCAAGGTACAGGTCACCGGCTACAAGGACCCGGTCACCGGCAAGGTGCTGACGCCCGATATGGGCTTCGATTACAATCCGGGCGCTGCCGGATCACGGTTGCAACAGATTTACAACGACAAGCTGCAGGCGGCACCGGCAGATTTGCGCGATAAGGCGAAAAAACATGATTAGCCTCAAGGTTGATGATCGGGAAGTCACCGCGACCTTGCGCAAATTGCTTGCGCGTTCGCAGAATCCGGAGCCAGCGATGGCGGGTATCGCGGCCCGTATGCTGGGCGCGGTGGAGGATAATTTTCGTGCCGAGGGCCGTCCTGCCAAGTGGAAGGCGCTGAAGCCGTCAACGCTGGCGGCGAGAGCGGCCGCCGGTAAATCAGGGAAGATTTTGCAGCGCACCAGCCATCTGGCCCGCTCGATGACGCCGTTTCATTCCCGGACAGTTGCCGGCGTCGGCACCAACGTCCCGTATGCGGCTGCAATGAATAATGGCTCCAAACCGCACGAGATCAAACCGAAGAATAAGAAGGCGCTATTTTTTGGCGGCCGCTTCGCCAAGAAAGTGAAGCACCCAGGCACAGTGGCGCGGCCGTTCATGGTTTTGGTGGATAGGGACAAGGCCGACATCATTCAAATCATGGCTGCGCATATCATGTCAGGGACCTGAATTTTCTCGGGCCTTTTTTGTTACCTACTGCGTAACTCTCTTACAATCCAATCCCACTAAGTCCCGTTTTATTTTTGTTCTTCCCGGATTTATCTCGTAGATACCATAGTATTTATCTCACTCCCCTTCACCCGGTGGCGCGTCTCGGCCCCGGCCGGCCCGCAACAGAGTAAACTGCGCACCACGTTCTTTCGCATAGTGCGATTCGAGCGAACTTGTGAGTATCGTCATGTCCGAAACACCTATTCCATTATTTGCCGATTTGAACCTGAGTGCGCCGCTGTTGCGCGTGCTGCAGGAGCTCGGCTATGAGTTGCCGTCGCCGATCCAGGCCGCCACCATTCCGATTTTACTGGACAACCGCGACGTGCTCGGCCAGGCCCAGACCGGAACCGGCAAGACGGCCGCTTTTGCGCTGCCGATTCTGTCCCGCATCGACCTCAAGCAGAGCACACCGCAGGCGCTGGTGCTGGCGCCGACGCGCGAACTTGCGATCCAGGTGGCGGAAGCATTCCAGCGCTACGCTTCGCACATTCCCGGCTTTCATGTGCTGCCGATTTACGGTGGCCAGAGTTATGGCGCGCAGCTGTCCGCATTGCGGCGCGGCGTGCATGTGGTGGTCGGCACGCCCGGCCGCGTGATCGATCACCTCGATAAAGGTTCGCTGGACCTGTCGAAGCTCAAGACGCTGGTACTCGATGAAGCCGACGAAATGCTGCGCATGGGTTTTATCGACGATGTGGAGCGGATCCTGCAGGAAACGCCGGAAACGCGCCAAACCGCCTTGTTCTCCGCCACCATGCCGTCGGCCATCAAGCGCATCGCCCAAACCTATTTGCGCAACCCGACTGAAGTCACGATTGCCGCCAAGACCGGCACCGCCGACAATATTCGCCAGCGCTACTGGCTGGTGTCCGGCATGCACAAGCTCGATGCGCTGACGCGGATTCTGGAAGCCGAAACCTTCGATGGCATGATCATTTTTTCGCGCACCAAACTGGGCACCGAAGAATTGGCGGGCAAATTGCAGGCGCGGGGCTTTTCCGCGGCGGCCATCAACGGCGATATCCAGCAGCAACAGCGCGAGCGCACCATCGGGCAACTGAAGAGCGGCGAGATCGATATCCTGGTCGCCACCGATGTCGCCGCACGCGGCCTGGATGTGGAACGCATCAGCCATGTGATTAATTACGATGTCCCGCACGATCCGGAAAGCTATACCCACCGCATCGGCCGCACCGGCCGCGCCGGGCGCAGCGGCGAGGCGATACTGTTCATCACCCCGCGCGAGCGGAATTTGCTGAAGGCGATCGAACGCGCGACCCGGCAACCGATTTCGCCGCTGGAATTGCCGACCGTGCAAGTGGTCAACGACGTGCGCATCGCCAAATTCAAGGAGCAGATTACCGACACGCTGGCCCTGGGCGAGCTGGACATATTCACCTCGCTGATCGAAGAGTACGAGCGCGAGCGCAATGTGCCGGCGCTTGAAATCGCGGCCGCACTGGCGAAAATGGCGCGCGGCAATGTGCCGCTATTGCTGGACAAGAAGCAGCGCGAGACGCAAGCTGCACCGTCCTGGTCCGATGAGAGGCCTGCCCGTGCGGCCAGGTTCGACCGTCCCGAGCGGCAGGAGCGGCCGGAACGCAGCGATCGAACCGACCGCGCCGAGCGCCCTGCGGCGCCGAGGAAGGAACGCTCCGATCGCCCGGCTGACGTCGGCATGCAAAGTTTCCGCATCGAAGTCGGCCATGCGCACGGCGTCAAGCCCGGCAATATCGTCGGCGCGATTGCCAACGAGGCCGGGCTGGAATCCAGGCATATCGGCCGCATCGACATCCAGGATGACTACAGCACGCTGGATCTGCCGGCCGACATGCCCAAGGAGTTGCTGGAACACCTGAAAACAGTATGGGTGGCCGGGCAGCAATTGCGCATCAGCCGCGCCGGCGAGCAGCCGGATAGCGCCGCTAAACCCGCTGGCAGGAAGACTTTATTTGCGACCCCGAAAACCGGCGGCGACAGAAGAGTCGGCGAAAAATCCGGTGGCAAGCCGCCGTTCAAGTCGAAAAGCGATTTCGTCAATCGGCCAGGCGATGCGGCCAAGCCCAAGCCACACCGCAAGGGCCCGAAGCCGGCGTAATTTTTACGCAACGCATGGTCCACGAAAAGCACGAAAGAAGACCAATGGGGAAATTTCGTGCTTTTCGTGTCTTTCGTGGACAAGATTTAGCTTGGATGGAATTTTGCCGGGATCGGATTTGAAAAATTGAAAACCACGCTGCTCAGGGTGACCGGCATGAACGATGCGCAATGGGTTCGCATCGTCGCCAACCCGATCCAGCCCAACCTGAACCCCTGCCTTGACGCTTCCTGAACCGATTCCCTGGGTCCATCTGCTGACGCCGTCCGAGGCCGAGGCCTGGATCGACTGTTGCAATTACGATTTGCAGCAGTGCATCCCGCAGGCCGGCGCCAGCGGCTGCGGCGTTCGTTTCTCGCTGGCCGCAGGCGGCGATATTTTCCTGCACACCACGCAAGAAGGCATTGTGTTGCTGGACGTCACGCCGGATGCGCAGTGGGCCGCGCCGGTAATTGCGGCGGCCGCCGACATCGCGCAGCCCGACACCCAAATCTGGCATTTTCCCGACGACAAGTTAATCCAGTTCGTGCTGGGACTCAGCAGCCTGGTCGCATCCACCACCATGGTCTTGCAGCACGATTTCAAACGGAACAGAAAGCGCATCGCGCTGCAGCGCTGAGCTGATTCCCGCTTCGATTCCTGTGGCAGTCTTCTGCTAGACCCAGTCGCGGTCGCGCAATTCGTTCTTGATATAGGCGTAAAACACCGGCGCTGCGACCACGCCGTGCAGGCCGAACAGCGTTTCCATCACCAGGATCGCGGTCAGCAGTTCCCATGAACGGGCATTGACATGCGCACCGATGATTCTGGCATTCAAAAAATACTCCAGCTTATGAATCACGATCATGAAGGCCAGTGATGAAATCGCCGTATGCAAGCCGTGCGACAAGGCCACGATCACGATCACCGTATTCGATACGATATTGCCAACCACCGGTATCATGCCGGCAATGAAAGTGATCGCAATCATGCTCTTGGTAAATGGCAGATGGATGCCGGCCAGCGGCAACACCAGCATCAGGTAAATCGCAGTGAAGAAGGTATTGATGAGCGAGATCCGGACCTGGGCGAATACCACTTTCTGGAAAATCTGGCGCAAATTGACCGCGCGCTGGTGCAGTGCGGCGGCAAATGGCCGGTAGTGCACATGTGCAGTGGCGTCCTGCAGCGCGACCATGCTGCCGATGATCATGCCCAGCAGCAGATGGACGATGATGCGCCCGGCTTTCTGCCCCAGTAATTTTGCCTCGTCCGCGTGTTCGCGCAGCCAGTCGGTCAGCAGCGCACGCAATGCATCGACACCGGCCGGCACATAGTCGCGCACCCAGGCCGGCATCTGATCGCGCGATGCCTCGATGATATCGGCCAGCTTTTGCAGCAGAGCAGAAAGATTGCCGGTATCGCTGCGCATGAATGCAAACACCGCCCAGATCAGGGCCGACACGGCCGCCACAATCAGTGCGGACAGCAAGGCGACTGCGATCCAGCGCGCCTGCTGGTTGCTGAATCGCTTGGTAATCTTCGGCGCCATCAGATGCACCAGCGAATGTACCAGCAGGCCGGAAAACAGCGCCAGCAGCAGGCCCGATTTGAGGACCACAAATAACGCCACCGCCATCAGAGCATAAGAGATTGCGACCGGCAACGTGATCGGGTTTGATTTGTTCATGGAAATGATAAGGGGGAAAGTGAGCGTGATTAAGCCACTGCTTGGGAATAAACTCAATCGAAATAGGACTTAGACGCAATTATAGAGGGCAGGGCGGTGCCGGAAATGCATCGCAGAAATAAATATAAACAAGGGGTATAGTGATAAAACAATGCTTTTCCGCATATATTTAAAGCGAATATGAAAATACCATATTCAGTATGACAAATATCCCTCAGTTGCAAACAATCAAGCCATTTTCCAGCAAAACAGTGCCGCCGGCCCGGTCTTCATGCACCGACCAGACTTGCTTGCCGATCCGCAGCTCGACCCCCTCGTGCATGGTGTGGCTGACTTCGATCCTGGCTTGCTCGGTGAGTTTTTGCTTGGCGGCGAGTTCTGCCTTTTCTTCAATCAGCAGATAAATTTCGGCGGTCAGTTGCTTGAACGTGGCCTGCGCCTTTGCGCCCATGCCATCCTCGCCTTTGAGGGGATTTTGCGCCAGGTAGGCCAGCAACTTGCGGATTTGCTCCAGCTCCGCCAGCTTGCCTTGCAGCCGGTGTTCCTGATTTATGATTTCTTGCCCAAGATACGGGTCGGAACCGACCTGGACGCTGGTTTCCAGGCCGGAAGCGGAGCCCAGCACCGGCGCCCTGACCAGCAGCGTCGCATGCACGATGCCGCCGGCGATATTGTTGTTCTTGACGCCCGGCTTGCCGACCAAGACTGCATTGCGGGCATACATCTCGGATTGGCGGGCATCGCCGGCCACATGGATCGAATCCCCCGCTTCGATATGCGCATGCTCGATGAACAATGCCTGAACCGTACCCTGAGCGCGAATTCTGGCGGTGTTGGCCGGCAGTGCCCGGGCGCCCGGCTGCGTACCTCCATGCCCGATGATGCCGCCGTTGACCGCAACGTTGCCGCCGGCAATGATTTCAGCGGCTTCGACCGTGCCGACCACGATCACGTCGCCTGTCACGTTGAGCTGCATGCCGGATTTGACATCGCCCTGAATCCGGATCGTGCCCTCGAAAACGATATTGCCGGTGCTCAGATTGAGCGCCGGTACTTCCAGCACGTTGTTGATATACACACCATTCCGCAGCACTACCGGTTGTCCGGCGCACGTGGCCAGCAGCAGATCGGGATCAAGCGGGTCCGCTGCCGCGCCCTCCAGATCGGCGGCGAATGCAATCTCGGGAACCGGGCTGGCCGATATCTGCGCGCCCTTGATATCGGTGCCGTCGATGCCCGGAATCGGCGCGATGCGGCGCATCAGCGGATCGCCCGAACGCACCAGCAACAGATGGCACAGGTCGTGGTAGCGCAACGTCGCGCTGCCGTCGGCGTCGGCATCAGCTTGCTGCTGCGCCGGATCGACCAGCAGGCTTTCGAATCTGCCGGGCGTGCCTTGCAGCGCCGCGTCGCCCTTGGCAATGCACAACCGTTCGCAGCGGCCGGCTGCCAGTGCGGCATCGAGGGCCTCCTGTTGCAGCCCGTGGATGATGCCTTGTTCGCGCACGCTGGCCAGCACTGCGTCGGGGTCCACCGCCTGCCCGCCGTGCGGCGGATCCAGCGTCAGATGGGCGCGCTGCAAATCAGCGTCGAGCGTGAGCGTGAATGCGCCGTCGCAGCGCCTGCCGATCGGCATTTCGAGCGTGCCGGCGCAATTGCCGCAGCGCTCGATGAAGTCGCGCAGCGCGGACTCCGGGAGCAGGTAATCGCCAAAGCCCTGCTCGCCCAGCAGGCGGATCAGCAGCGCCAGATCGGGCCGGCTGCCGCCATTGGACGGATCGTAGCGGGCGGCCAGCGCGCCGCTTTCCTGCTGCAGGATAAAAGACAGCGCCGGTGCAACTGATGCAGGGTTTTCCATTAGATCCTCGCTACGTTGCGAATTGGAAATTCGGTAATCTAGGTTACCACTCAATGCGGACAGAAAATAGGTATCTGCCCGGACTGTGCGGGCGCCGGCTTGACAGGCCGCCTTGTAGAATGGCATACAGGGTTGAACCAAAGATAAAGTTTTACATGCGCCAACGCACCCACCCAATAATGGATTGATTATGACCATGCAACTTGATCTGTCATCGCTGATAAATGCCTTGTTGCGCCTGGAAGAAGCGCTGCAGGCGCACGGCGCTGCGCCGGAAAATACCTTGTATCGCGATGCAACCATCCAGCGTTTTGAATTCAGTTACCAGTTATCGCACAAGATGCTCAAGCGTTATCTGGAAATGGCATCGCCCAATCCGGCCGGCATCGACGAGATGGCCTTTCCCGACATGATCCGCTCTGCCAGCGAACAGGGCTTGCTGCGCAGCGGCTGGGATCGCTGGACGGATTACCGCAAGGCGCGCAGCATCAGCAGCCACACTTATGACGAAGAAAAAGCCAAACAGGTGATGGCCATCGTTCCCGATTTCCTGCAAGAAGCCCGCGCGCTGCTGGCTGAGCTGCAAAAAAGGAGCGTCCGCGCATGAGTTCGATGCCCGGCATAGACGTCACTGCAGAGCAATGGGCCAGCATCTCCGCGATCCTGCAGCGTCATCTGGCGGGCCAGCCGGTCTGGGCCTTCGGCTCGCGCGCCACCCGTAGCGCCAAGCCCTATTCGGACCTCGACCTGGCGATCATCGGCGAGCAGCCTGTGCCTATCGCGCTGCTGGCAGCACTGGAGCATGATTTCACCGAATCCGACTTGCCATTCAAGGTCGATCTGATCGACTGGGCAAGCACCGGCGAGGAATTTCGCCGGATCATCGCGCGCGACCATGTGGTGGTGCAGTGATGCACAGGGTTTCAGCAGCGCTGAAAAATATTAAAGCGATAGGGGGTATATCTTAAAACCATGTTGTTTTCGCACAGTAACATTGCGGCTTTAAATATACTGCCATTCACTACGGCCGTGCCATGATCTTCGCGATGAAGGCCGGGCGCCGTTCCCACAGCAGGCTGGCCACGAAGATCGCCGCTCCCAGCCACAGCACGACCACCAGCGCATTGACGTGGATGCTTTCCATCAAGGCGCCGGTCAGCAGCGGCCCGCCGCTGCCGGATACGCCCCAGGTGGCGTTGATGATGGCGGTGGCAGCGACCAGACGCTGGCCGGAGAAGCGATCGCCGCAGGCCACCAGCGCCAGCACGTAGATGCCGCCGGCAGTACCGCCCAGCACATACAGCAGCACCCACCACAGCCATGGCAGCGAAACTGCCAGCGGCATCAGCGGCAGCAACAGGCAGGCGACCAGGCCACACCCCAGATGGACGCGGGCGCGGCCGATGCGGTCGGCCAGCCAGCCGAGCGGAAACTGCAACGTGGTGTTGCCGATGAGCATCACAGTCGCAGACAGCAGCGCCTGTTCGAGCGGAATCCCGTGCCGCATGCCGAACAGCGGCAGCAAGCTCAGCGCCAGCGCATCGAACAGCGCGAAGAAGGCGGTGCCGAGGATGATGACCGGCATCCGCGGGCCGACGATCTTCCATTTGGCCGCGTGCTCGTCGCCGATCAGGTGACTGCGGTTGGACATCAGCGCCAGGCCCGGAATCGACAGCAGGAACAGTGCGCCGCAGGCCGCGAACGGCCAGGCGATCCGGCCCGCCAGCAAGGCCACCAGGGCCGGACCGATCAGCTGGAACAGCGTGAAGGTGGTCGCATACAGCGCCAGTACCCGCCCCCGCGCGCCGTCGGGCGCCAGCTTGTTGACCCAGGCTTCGCCTACCGTAAACAGCACCCCCAAAGCGGCGCCGAAAATGAAGCGCAAGATGCCCCAGAAGATCAGGTTGCTGCTGGTTTGCATCAGCACGGTCGTCAGTGCGGCGATTACCACCGCGGCGATCATGCTGCTGCGCGGCCCGAAGCGCGTCACCCAGCGCGCCACGAACGGCACTACGGCAAGGATGCCGACCGCGCCCAGCGCCGTCATCAGGCCGACGATATGGTTGCCCAGGCCGCGCTGGTCGAGCGTCAGTGCGGTCAGCGGCAGGGTTGCGCCCAGGCCCAGGCCGACCACCGCCACGCTGACGGTGAGCGCCAGGAAATCCCGCCACGGCAGCGTCTTCATGGCCGCGCTCCGCACTGGCGCGGCTGCGCCGGCCGTTTGTCTCGGGTGGTGCGTTGACGGCGGGTGAAAAAATCGGCAAGGGCCACGGCTGGCAGATCGGTAGTCGGAAGTTGGATTGTCAAGGGAAGTGAAGTGGTTTTATTCGTGTGGTGAAAGTGCTGCTGCCAATTTCATGCAATCCAGCCTAAGATGATTTTAACGGGTATTGCGTATCAATTGCAGTGCGATTGGCGTCCGGCGCAGTTTGATGTGCGTACAAGTAGTGCGCTACAGTATGCTTTTTGCAGCAAACTTCTTCCAGCCGCGTTATGCTGAATTTCCCTGATGCTTTTCATGGATCGTATATGCGTAGCCCCATTGTCGTCGTTCCTTCCTGCACCCGGTCAGTCGGCGCCCATCCGTACTATGTCGCGCAGGTCAAGTATGTGGATGCGGTTTTGACCGGCGCCGGTTGCCAGCCGCTGGTGTTGCCCGCGATGGGCGCACGGATCGATTGGGAGGCGGTGCTGGAGGTGGCCGATGGCGTGATGCTGACCGGCTCGCCGTCGAATGTGCATCCGAGCCATTTTGAACAAACCGTGCTGAACCCCGCACTGCCGCTCGACCCGGCGCGCGACGCCACCACGCTGCCGCTGATTCGCGCGGCGATTGAACGCGGGATACCGTTGTTTGCGATCTGTCGCGGCGCGCAGGAAATCAATGTCGCGCTGGGCGGCTCGTTGCATCAGGCGCTGCATCAGGCGCCCGGCTTCATCGATCACCGCGAGCCGGAAGGCGAGCTGGAAGCCCAATATATGCCTGCGCATATGGTGACGCTGACGCCCGGCGGCATGTTGATGCAGATACTCGGCGTCGGCAGCCAGATGATGGTCAATTCATTGCACGGCCAGGGCATCGACCGGCTGGCAAGCGGCCTGGTGGTCGAGGCGCGGGCGCAAGACGGCCTGATCGAGGCCTACCGCATCGATGCGCCGGGCTTTAGCCTGGCCTTGCAATGGCATCCCGAATGGCGTCTGGCCGACAACCCCGATGGCTTGAAGCTGTACGCGGCTTTCGGGCGCGCCTGCCGTCTATACCAGTCGCAAAAATCATCGTCAGCGGCGACGCTGATGCAACCAACAGAAGAGGGTGCCTATGTCATTACGCGATAATTTTTCCTACAACGATATGGATTTGTGGCTCAACGAGAAGCGGGTCACCGAGATCGAATGCCTGGTGCCCGATCTGACCGGCGTGGCGCGCGGCAAGATCCTGCCGCGCACCAAGTTCACCGAAGACCGCGGCATGCGCATGCCGGAAGCGGTGCTCGGCATGACCGTCACCGGCAATTATCCGACCTCCGACGCCGCCTACGACCGCGCGATCTCGGCCACCGACCGCGACATGTTCCTGCGCGCCGACCCGACCACGATCACGCTGGTGCCGTGGGCGGTCGATCCGACTGCGCAAGTGATCCACGACTGCTTTTTTTCGGATGGCTCGCTGGTCGATTTCGCGCCGCGCTCGGTGCTGCGCCGGGTGGTGAAGCTATACGCGGACAAGGGCTGGCTGCCGATCGTTGCGCCCGAACTGGAGTTTTACCTGACTGCCAAGAATCCCGACCCGAATATTCCGCTGAAGCCGCCGATCGGCCGCAGCGGCCGGGCCGAAACCAGCCGTCAGGTATACAGCATCGATGCGGTCAACGAGTTCGATCCGTTGTTCGAGGATATTTACGATTATTGTGAATTGATGCAGCTCGACGTCGATACGCTGATCCATGAAATCGGCGCCGGCCAGATGGAAATCAACTTCCTGCACGGCAAACCGCTGGATCTGGCCGACAAGGTGTTTTTCTTCAAGCGCACGCTGCGCGAAGCGGCGCTGAGCCACGACATGTATGCGACCTTCATGGCCAAGCCGCTGACCGGCGAACCGGGCTCGGCGATGCACATCCACCAGAGCGTAGTGGATGCGCAAACCGGCAAGAATATCTTCAGCAATCCCGACGGCAGCGAATCGAAGGCTTTTGCGCACTACATCGGCGGCTTGCAGCGCTACATGCCGGCGGCGATGGCGATCGTCGCGCCGTACGTGAACTCGTACCGCCGCATCGTGCGCCATTCCGCAGCGCCGATCAACATCCAGTGGGGCAAGGACAACCGCACGGTCGGCTTCCGGGTGCCGGACGCCGGCCCGCAGGATCGCCGGGTCGAGAACCGCGTGGTCGGCGCCGACGCCAACCCGTATCTGGCGCTGGCGGTGACGCTGGCCTGCGGCTATCTGGGCATGACCGAGCAGCTCGAACCGAGCGCCGAGACCACCGACAGCGCCTACGACCTCGATTACCAGTTGCCGCGCAGCCTGTCGGAAGCGCTCGACTGCCTGCGCGCCGAAACCAATCTGCGCCAGGTGCTGGGCGACCGCTTCATCGATGTGTACGCAGCCATCAAGGACCTGGAATTCGCCGAGTTCATGCGCGTCATCAGCCCGTGGGAGCGCGAGCATTTGCTGCTGCACGTGTGACGCGTCGATCAAAAATGCAGTAGCGTAATTTCGTAGGAGCGCACCCGGGCGCGACCGGATTGCCCATGTCACCGATGGTCGCGCCCGGGTGCGCTCCTACATAAAAATCAATTTAAGCGCGAGTATATTAATTTTTCCCTTTATTCATATGTGGCAGTTACCTCATATATAAGGGAGTATATTCAAGCGAACCAAGGAACATCATGCAATCAAACCCTCTCGACCCGGCAGCCATCGTGGCCCCGGCTGCCGCCCAGAAGCCAGTCCGCTACAACACTGCGGCGATCCAGCAGCTCGATGCCGCGCATTATCTGCATCCGTTTACCGACCCCAAGGATCTGGCGGCGCGCGGCGCGCGCGTGATGGTCAGGGGCGAAGGCATTTACGTCTGGGATTCGGAAGGCCGTCGCCTGCTCGACGGCATGGCCGGGCTGTGGTGCGTGAATGTCGGCTACGGCCGCAAGCGCATTGCCGACGCGGTGTACGCGCAGATGATGCAACTGCATTTTTACAACAGCTTCTTCCAGACCACCAACGTGCCGGCGGTGGAGCTGGCGGCGCTGCTGGTGGAAATCTCGCCGCCGCAGTTCAATCACGTTTTTTATACCGGCTCCGGCTCGGAAGGCAACGACACCGTGGTGCGCATGGTGCGCCGCTACTGGGACCTGCAAGGATGCAAGCAGCGGCATGTAATCATCAGCCGCCACAACGCCTATCACGGCAGCACCATGGCCGGCGCATCGCTGAGCGGCATGGCGGCCATGCATGAGCAGGGCGGCTTGCCGATTCCGGGCATCGTGCACATCGGCCAGCCGTATTACCTGGAAGGCGGCAAAGGCAAGACGCCGGAGCAGTTCGGGCTGGAAGCGGCGTCCTGGCTGGAGGACAAGATCCTCGAAATCGGCCCGGACCAGGTCGCGGCCTTCATCGGCGAACCGGTGCAGGGCGCCGGCGGGGTGATCATCCCGCCGCCGACCTACTGGCCGGAAATCCAGCGCATCTGCGACAAGTACGGCATCTTGCTGGTCGCCGATGAAGTCATTTGCGGTTTCGGGCGGCTCGGCGCCTGGTTCGGCAGCGAGCGCATGGGCATCAGGCCGGATCTGATGACGTTCGCCAAGGGCGTGACTTCCGGCTACATCCCGCTCGGCGGCGTGCTGGTGGGCGACCGGGTGGCCGATGCGCTGATCCAGGACGGCGGTGAATTCAATCACGGCTTCACCTACTCGGGCCACCCGGTGGCCTGTGCTGCGGCGCTGGAAAATATCCGCATCATCCGCGAAGAAAAGCTGGTCGAGCAGGTGCGCGACGATACCGGCCCGTACCTGAAACAAGAGTTCGAGGCGCTGGTCGCCCATCCGCTGGTCGGCAGCGCCGACGCATGCGGTTTCGTGGCCGGGCTGAATCTGGTCAGGGCCAAGGGCGAAACGGTGTTCGACGCAGTGCCGTTTGCGCCGGAGCTGGGCGTGGGCATGATCTGTCGCGGCCACATGTTCGACAACGGCATGATCATGCGCGCGGTGGGCGACCGGATGATCATCGCGCCGCCATTGATCATGACGCGGGCCCAGATCGACGAGATGGTGGCGCTGATCGGGTCTTGCCTGGATCAGACGCTGGCCGATTTGCAGGCGCGCAATTTGCTGTGAACTATTCTTCGAAATCGCTGCGAAAATTGATAACATCAGCGTGCCGCGCCGGAAATGCCGGCAGCCTGATGGGATCAATATTAATAAGCGATGTTAACTTCGAGGGGAATGTGATGACAGCAAGCAAGGCAGCAATAGATAAATTTCAGTTCGGCCGGCGCAGTCGGGCCGCTATCGCCAGAATGGCCGGCGTGACGATGCTGGCGGCTGCAGTGCTGGCGGCCGGGCCGGCCGGCGCGCAGGAAGAAAAGCTGCTGAATATCTATAACTGGTCGGACTACATCGCTGACGACACGATCAAGAATTTCGAAAAAGAAACCGGCATCAAGGTGCGTTACGATAATTTCGACAACAACGAAATCCTGCACGCCAAGCTGGTGGCGGGCAAGACCGGCTACGACATCGTGGTGCCGTCCTCGAACTGGGCCAAGGTGCAGCTCGAGGCGGGGCTGTTCCGCAAGCTCGACAAGAGCAAGCTGCCGAACCTGGCCAACCTCGACCCGGCGCTGCAAGCGCAGCTGGCCACGCTCGATCCGGACAATGCGCATCTGATCCCGTGGGCCTGGGGCTTCAGCACGCTCGGCATCAATGTCGACAAGGTCAAGAAGGCGCTGGGCAGCATGCCGATGCCGGACAACAGCTGGGATTTGCTGTTCGATCCGAAGTACGTCTCGAAACTGAAATCGTGCGGGGTCTCGGTGTTCGATTCCGCCTCCGAAGTATTGCCGCCCGCCTTGCACTACCTGGGCAAACCCGCCTACTCGAAAGACAAGGCGGACTACGCGCAGGCCGGCAAGCTGCTCAAGAAGATACGCCCCCACGTCACGCTGTTCAGCTCTTCCGGCTATATCAACGACATGGCCAACGGCTCGCTGTGCCTGGTTCTGGGCTATTCCGGCGACATCAACATCGCCAGGCAGCGCGCGATCGAGGCCAAGAAAGGGGTGAACATCCAAGCCCTGATACCGAAGACCGGCAGCACCCTGTTCGTCGATGTGATGGCAATCCCGAAGGACGCCAAGCATCCGCAGAACGCGGCCATATTCATGAACTACGTGATGCGCCCGGAAGTCGCTGCTTCGCTGACCAACAAGCTGTCCTACGCGAATCCGAACCTGGCCAGCCTGAAGTTCGTCAAGAAGGAAATCGCCGATAACAAGACGGTCTTCCTGAGCGCCGACGACATGAAAAAAATGATCGCGCCGGACGCGGTCAGCAACGACATCCGGCGCGTCATTACACGCACGTTTACGCAGTTCAAGTCGGGCCGCTAAGTAGTGCAGGCCTCCGTGCCTGCACTACTTAATGCTGCACACCGGAATTTTGCGGCGTGCGGCATTTTTTCGAACAATCCACTGGAAAATTTTTCTCCTCATGATGATAGAAGCAACTGCTGCGCCTGCCGCAACAGCCGACGGCCAGCCTTTCTTGCTGATGCAGGACCTGGTCAAGGAATTTGACGGGGTCAGGGCGGTGGACAGCGTTTCCGTGACCATCAACAAGGGCGAAATTTTTGCGTTGCTGGGCAGTTCCGGCTGCGGCAAATCGACCTTGCTGCGCATGCTGGGCGGTTTCGAGACGCCCACTTCCGGCCGGATTTCGCTCGATGGCATCGATCTGGTGCCGGTGCCGCCGTACCAGCGCCCGATCAACATGATGTTCCAGTCGTATGCACTGTTTCCGCACCTGAGCGTTTGGGACAACATCGCATTCGGCCTGCGGCGCGACCGCTTGCCGAAACACCAGATTGCCGAGCGGGTCGAAAAAATGCTGAATCTGGTGCAACTGACGCATTACGCCAAACGCAAGCCGCAGCAGTTGTCCGGCGGTCAACAGCAGCGGGTGGCGCTGGCGCGCAGCCTGGCCAAGCGGCCGCAATTGCTGCTGCTCGACGAGCCGCTGGGCGCGCTGGACAAGAAGCTGCGCGAACAGACCCAGCTGGAACTGGTCAACATCATCGAACAGGTCGGCGTGACCTGCGTGATGGTCACCCACGACCAGCAGGAAGCGATGACGATGGCATCGCGCATCGCCGTCATGAGCGAAGGCAAGATCCTGCAGATCGGCAAGCCGAGCGACATCTACGAGACGCCGAATTGCCGCTTCGTGGCGGATTTCATCGGCAGCGTCAATTTGTTCAGCGGCACGCTGGTCGAGGATGAGCCGGATCATGTCATGATCGAATCGCCCGAGTGCCGGCATTACGTCGGCCACGGCATCAGCGGCAGCATCGGGATGGCGATCTCGGTCGGGATCCGCCCGGAAAAAATCACCATCAGCCCGACTGCACCGCCCGGCGACCCGGCCGCGCAGATCAATTGGGTGCGCGGCGAACTGGTCGACTGGGCCTATCTGGGCAGCACCACCGTGTATCACCTGAAGCTGGCCAGCGGCATGTTAATCAAGGCCGAGGTCGCCAACCGCCAGCGCCACGCCGGCTACCAGCCGCAATTCAGGGACATGGTATATGCCAGCTGGGACCAGGACGACCTCATCGTGCTGCCCTATTGAACATAGTGTCCACTTAAGAAAGAGTTAGAACACTCCCCTCTCCCATTTATGGGAGAGGGGCCGGGGGAGAGGGTGATCGGAAATGGGAGGAAGCACAATGAGCGATGAAAAAGCATTAACCAACGCCCGGACACTACGCGCCAACCAGACTGACGCGGAACAACGGCTGTGGTATCACCTGCGGGCGCATCGTTTCATGGATTTGAAATTCAAGCGGCAAAAGCCCGTGGGCCGCTACATTGTGGACTTTGTGTGCCTGGAATTACGGCTGATTATCGAAATCGATGGTGGACAACATGCCGAACAGGTCGAATATGACCAGCGCCGGGATGCGTGGCTGCGCAACCAGGGCTACACAATATTGCGATTTTGGAACAACGAAGTCATGCAGCAGTTGGAGAGTGTGTTGGAGCAGATACGCTTGACGACCTCCCTCTCCCCCGGCCCCTCTCCCGCAAGCGAATCGCATGGCGATTCGGGCACCAGGAAAAGCCATGCCGGGAGAGGGGAGCAAGGCAGTGGATTGCTGGATGTATAGATACCTATGCCTATTAAAGCGGCAGAAAAAATCATGAAAAAATTCCTGCGCTGGTTCAGCGGACGCCGCATCGTCATCGGCATCCCCTATTTGTGGCTGCTGCTGGTGTTCCTGGTGCCGTTTCTGATCGTGCTGCGCATCAGCGTGGCCGACGTCCAGAGCGCTGCCGACCCGTTCGGCAGCCTGCTGTCGTATACCGACGGCATCGCGACTTTGACGATCAAGCTTGCCAATTACCTGTTCATCGTCCAGGACAGCCTGTACGCGCTGACCTACCTGAATTCGCTGCAATACGCTGCGGCCACCACGCTGCTGTGCCTGCTGATCGGTTATCCGTTCGCCTACTTCATGGCGCGCGCCCGGCCGACTCTCAGGACCACCTTGCTGATGCTGGTGATGCTGCCGTTCTGGACTTCGTTCCTGCTGCGCATCTATGCGTGGAAAGGGATACTGGCCTCGAACGGCTTGCTCAACAATCTGCTGCTCTGGTTCGGCGCCATCGATGCGCCGCTGACCCTGCTGCATACGCCGTTTTCGCTGGTGATCGGGATGGTGTATGCGTATCTGCCGTTCATGATCCTGCCGCTGTATGCGACGCTGGTGAAGATGGATCTGCGCTTTCTGGAAGCGGCCGCCGATCTCGGTTCGACCCCGTGGAACACCTTCTGGCTGGTGACCGTGCCGCTGTCGAAGTCGGGCATCATCGCCGGCTCGATGCTGGTGTTCATCCCGTGCGTGGGCGAATTCGTGATTCCGGAACTGTTGGGCGGGCCGGAGACGCTGATGATAGGCCGCGTGCTGTGGGATGAGTTTTTCAGCAACAACGACTGGCCGATGGCCTCTGCGGTGACCGTCATTATGATCTTGCTGATTCTGCTGCCGATGGCGATCTTCAACAAATACCAGAACAAGCAGCACGGAGACGGAACATGAGCGGGCGGATAAACGGGTTTCTAAATAACACGCGCTGGTTCGGACGCGGCTGGCTGTCGGCCACCTACCTGTTCCTGTACATCCCGATCGTGGTCTTGATCGTGTTTTCGTTCAACAGCTCGCGCCAGTCGATGGAGTGGAGCGGCTTTTCGCTGCAGTGGTACGCCAGCCTGATGGACGATGCTGAAATCATCGCCGGCTTCGTGCTGTCGCTGAAGGTCGCGCTGCTGACCGCCTTTGCTTCCGTCATTCTCGGCACTTTCGCCGCCTTCGTGCTGAACCGATACCGCCGGTTTGCCGGCCGCACGCTGTTCGCCGGCATGGTCAGCGCGCCGCTGGTGATGCCGGAAGTCATCATCGGACTGTCGCTGCTGCTGCTGATGGTATCGATGCAGCGCCTGCTGGGTTTTCCTGAGCGCGGCATGTTTACGATCTGGATCGCGCACTCGCTGCTCGGCATGGCCTACGCAACCGTGGTGGTGCAGTCGCGCCTGCGCGAAATGGACAAGTCGCTGGAAGAGGCAGCCATGGATCTGGGCTGCAAGCCACATCAGGTATTCTTTCTGGTGACCCTGCCGAATATCACGCCAGCCCTGCTGTCGGCCTGGCTGCTGACCTTCACTTTGTCGCTCGATGACGTGGTGCTGGCGTCATTCTTGTCGGGGCCGGGTTCATCGACGATGCCGATCGTGATCTTTTCACGCGCGCGCCTGGGGCTAGACCCGCGCGTGAATGCGATCGCCGCGCTGACCATCCTGGCAGTTGCCATCGGCGTGCTAGTGTCGAGCCTGTACCTCGCGCGCGCCGAACGGCAGCGCCGGAAACAGGTTCAGTAGTGCAGGCCTCCGTGCCTGCATGCAGGCACGGAGGCCTGCACTACTTCTTCATTATCGATTTCAAATTTAAGGAGCAGCATCATGCAAAAGCAAAAAATCGATTGGCACGCGCAAGCGGCCGCGATGCAGTTCGACGGCCGTGCGTTCATCAATGGCCGGCGGGTGGCCGCGCAATCGGGCGCCACTTTTGAATGCCTGTCGCCGCTGGATGGCCGCAAGCTCACCGATGCCGCGCGTTGCGACGCGGCCGATATCGATGCGGCGGTCGCCGCAGCGCGCGCCGCTTTCGAGGAGCGGCGCTGGGCCGGCATGGCGCCGGCTGCGCGCAAGCAGGTCCTGATCAAATTTGCCGACCTGATCATGCAGAATCGCGACCAGCTGGCGCTGCTGGAAACGCTCGACATGGGCAAGCCGATCCGCTACAGCCGCAGCGTCGATGTGCCGAGTGCGTCGCGCTGCATCCGCTGGTACGGCGAAGCGGTGGACAAGCTGTACGACCAGATTGCGCCCACCGCCGACACCGCGCTGGCGCTGATCACGCGCGAGCCGGTCGGGGTGGTGGGCGCCATCGTGCCGTGGAATTATCCGATGATCATGGCCGCGTGGAAGATCGCGCCGGCGCTGGCCGCCGGCAACAGCGTGGTGCTCAAACCCTCCGAAAAATCGCCGCTTTCCGCGTTGCGGCTGGCCGAGATCGCGCTGGAAGCGGGGATTCCGGCCGGCGTGTTCAACGTGGTGCCAGGTTACGGCCATGAGGCCGGCAGTGCGCTGGCCTTGCACATGGACGTCGATTGCATCGGCTTCACCGGCTCCACCAAAGTCGGCAAGCTGATTTTGCAATATGCGGGCCAGTCCAATCTGAAGCGCGCCTGGACCGAGCTGGGCGGCAAGTCGGCAAATATCGTCTGCGCCGATTGCCCGGATCTGGACGCCGCGGTGGCGGCATCGATAGGGGCTATCTACTTCAATCAGGGCGAGAGCTGCAACGCACCGTCGCGGCTGTTCGTCGAAGAATCGATCAAGGCGGAATTCATGGCAAAAGCGCTGGTGATGCTGCCGGATTTCCAACCCGGCGACCCGCTCGACGAGGCGACGGTGATGGGCGCGATTGTCGATAGCACCCAGCTGAAGACCGTGCTCGGCTATATCGCATCCGGCCAGGCCGAAGGCGCCAAACTGCTGTCCGGCGGCGTACAGCAGCGTACCGAATCGGGCGGCTATTACGTCGCGCCGACCCTGTTCGACGAGGTGAACAGCAGCATGCAAATCGCCCGCGAAGAAATCTTCGGGCCGGTGCTGTCGGTGATCGGCTTCACCGATCTGGACGACGCGGTGCGCCAGGCCAATGCCACCACCTACGGCTTGCAGGCAGCTGTCTGGACCTCCGACCTCAACAAGGCGATCCAGACCGCGCGCGCTTTGCGCGCCGGCAGCGTGCATGTGAATTCCTACGACGAGGACGACATCACGGTGCCGTTCGGCGGCGTCAAGCAATCCGGCAACGGGCGTGACAAATCGCTGCACGCGTTTGAAAAATACACGGAACTGAAGACCACCTGGATACGCATCGGCTAGTTTGGTGTGCCAGTGGTTTGCCAATCACACAAAACCTGCATTACATCAGTCTCATGCAGTTTTTGTATTTTGTGGCAGTATTTTTTTAGTCGAACTATTTACATGCGTAAATTGTATGATTTTTTGCCATACTCCGTGTTATTGCCTGAGCGATTCCCGAAGCTGCCCAGTTGCCACAGAACGCAGAACCCTTTAGTTCCTGCAATCTGACGGCCAGCTGTCAAGCATCATTCCAAGCAACATTTGACCTGTATTGCCCACCGTGGCATATCCGCTGTGGCGCGTTATCGACGGCTACGAAGTGCCGTCTGTCTATTCGAAATTAAAAACTATGCTGATAACAAGATTACGCCGTGACTGGCTTTTCAACATCCGCGGCGACCTGCTCGCCGGTATCGTTGTCGCGCTCGCGCTGATCCCCGAGGCGATTGCCTTTTCCATCATTGCAGGCGTAGATCCGAAAGTCGGACTGTATGCATCGTTCTGTATTGCCGTTGTGATTGCTTTCACCGGCGGGCGGCCCGGCATGATTTCCGCTGCCACCGGCGCAATGGCTTTGCTGATGGTGAGCCTGGTCAAGGACCACGGTTTGCAATTCTTGCTTGCTGCGACTTTGCTGACCGGCGTACTGCAAATCGTAGCCGGCGGATTACGCCTGGGTTCTTTGATGCGCTTCGTCTCGCGGTCGGTCGTGACCGGCTTTGTCAATGCGCTGGCGATTCTGATTTTCATGGCCCAGCTGCCTGAACTGACCAACGTGACATGGGTGGTCTACGCGATGGCGGCAGGCGGATTGGGGATCATTTATCTGTTTCCATATATCAATAGATCGATTCCATCGCCGCTGGTATGCATCGTCGTGCTGACCAGCCTGTCCATGATGCTGGGATTGAATATCCGCACCGTCGGTGACATGGGCGCGCTGCCCGACAGCTTGCCGATGTTCCTGATCCCCGATGTGCCATTCACGTTCGAGACGCTCAGTATCATCTTCCCTTACTCGCTGATGCTGATGGTCGTCGGCTTGCTGGAGTCGATGATGACCGCCACCATCATCGACGACCTTACCGATACGACGAGTAATAAAAACCGCGAATGCGCCGGTCAAGGTGTCGCCAATATCGCCTCCGGATTTCTGGGCGGCATGGCCGGATGCGCGATGATCGGTCAGTCGGTGATCAACGTGAAATCCGGCGGGCGCGGCCGGCTGTCTACCCTCACGGCCGGCGTGGTCCTGCTCTTCATGGTCGTGTTCATGGGGCCATGGGTGAAGCAAATCCCGATGGCAGCCTTGGTCGCCGTGATGATCATGGTGTCGATCGGCACCTTCAGCTGGGGTTCCCTGCGTAACCTGAAGAAACATCCGAAGAGTTCCAGCATCGTCATGGTTTCCACCGTCGTGGTCGTGGTTGCCACGCATAACCTGGCACAAGGCGTTTTTGTCGGCGTGCTGCTCAGTGCACTATTTTTTGCCACCAAAGTTGGCCGCCTGTTGCGTGTAAGCTCGGCCGTAGCCGATGAAGGCAGGGCACGTTATTACACGGTGACCGGGCAAGTATTCTTTGCCTCAGCCGACCAGTTCAACGCGGCCTTCGATTTCAAGGAGGCGATCGAAAAAGTAACGGTCGACTTACGCCACGCGCATTTCTGGGACATCAGCGCGGTTAGCGCTTTGGATAAGGTGGTGCTGAAGTTCCGCCGTGAAGGAACCGAGGTCGAGGTTCTCGGACTCAATGAAGCAAGCGTCACCATGGTGGATCGTTATGGTATCCACGATAAACCGGATGCACTTGATCAAATGATGACGCACTAAGGAGGCGGCAAATGAATAGCAAAGTATTGGCATGCATCGATCACTCGAACTTTACTCCGGGCGTTTGCGACTATGCGGCGTGGGCCGCGGTGCGACTGGCGGCACCGTTGGAGTTTATTCACATACTGGACCGGCGCCAGGAAACAGCGCCGATGCGCGACTTGAGCGGCAGCATCGGACTGGGGGCGCAGGAAGCATTGCTTGAAGATTTGTCGGTGCTGGATGAAAATCGCGGCAAGATTGCGCAGGAGAGCGGACGCCTATTGCTGGAGGCGGCCAAACAACGGGCCGTGGCCGCTGGCGTGCCGGCTCCGGAAGCGCGAAAAAGGCATGGCGACTTGGTCGAGACGCTGGTCGAAATAGAGCAGGATGCGCGCATGTTCGTCTTGGGCAAGCGCGGGGAGACTGGCGAAAGTGCACCGCAGCATATCGGCAGCAATCTCGAGCGCGTGATACGCGCAGTGCACCGCCCGATTCTCATAGTACCCAAAGAGTTTCAGGCGCCGCGAAATTTTCTGATCGCTTTCGATGGCAGCAAAACCACCCGCAAAGGGGTGGAAATGATAGCCTCAAGTCCGCTCTTTCGAGGGCTGGCTTGCCATATTCTGATGGTCGACACCGAATCCCCGGCGTCTATTGGTCAGCTTGAATGGGCGAAATATACCCTGGCAAATGCAGGATTTTCGGTTACGGCCTCAATTATCGCGGGCAACGCCGAAACCGTAATCGCTGAATATGAACGCACAAATCAAATCGACCTGCTGGTCATGGGCGCATACGGTCATTCACGCATCCGGCATTTGCTGGTCGGAAGTACCACCACTGCCATGATCAGGACGTCATCGATCCCGCTGCTCTTGTTACGCTAATGCCAGGTGTTGCGTGCGCGGGACTGTCTATCGTAATTGTATGAAAACCCCCGTCCTTCACGGCGGGGTGAACTGGCTTGAACTGGCTTGATATGCAGCAAAATAATCGATGTCAAATCGGTGAACGACCTTGTTGTTCTTGTTTCATATGCTATCTTTTATTGAATCCCAACTCTAGGTTTCAAGCCTGTTGCTGTTGTCGGGCATGGGTAAATGCATGGCTGCGGTTCCAACCCGTGTATTAGCCTCTTTGCCTCTGCCAGAGCAGATTCGTGTTCGGACAAGCCCGCATCCGGCAGCCTTTTAATGAAGGAAAGAGCGGCTTGAGTGCGGAGGAAGGGTGCCCATGTCAGGCAATATCAAGCCGTTGCAGACCGAACCGGTGCCGGAACTGCTGACGGATCATGATATTTACCTGTTCAAGCAGGGCACGCATTTCCGCTTATACGACCGGCTCGGTTCACATCCGGTGGTGCAGGATGGGGTAACCGGCACCCGCTTCGGCGTATGGGCGCCGAATGCCGCGCACGTGTGCGTGATCGGTGAATTCAACGGCTGGGACAAGCAGGCACACCCGCTGGCATTGCGCGACGATAGCTCGGGCATCTGGCAGGGTTTCGTCGAGGGCGCCGGACACGGCGCCGCATACAAATATCATATCGTGTCGAAGCACAATGGCTTCCGGGTCGACAAGGGCGATCCGTTTGCATTCTGCTGGCAGCTGCCACCCGACACCGCATCGCGCATCTGGCAGCTCAACTACGAATGGGACGATGCCGAATGGATGCATGGCCGCCACGCAGCCAACGCGCTCGATGCGCCATTCTCCGTCTATGAATTGCATCTCGGCTCCTGGATGCGGGTGCCGGAAGAAGGCGGCCGCTTCCTCAGCTATCGCGAGATCGCGCCGCGCCTGGCCGCGTATCTGACGGAAATGGGCTTCACCCATGTCGAACTGATGCCGGTCACCGAGCATCCGTTTTACGGCTCGTGGGGCTACCAAACCACCGGCTACTTTGCGCCGACCGCCCGCTTTGGCGCGCCGGAGGATTTCATGTACCTGGTGGACCAGCTGCATCAGAACGGCATCGGGGTGATTCTCGACTGGGTGCCGTCGCACTTTCCCAGCGACGAACACGGGCTCGCCTACTTCGACGGCACCAATCTGTACGAACATGCGGACCCCAGGCAGGGCTTCCATCCCGAATGGAGCAGCTACATTTTCAATTACGGCCGCAACGAAGTGCGCAATTTTCTCGCCAGCAGTGCGCTGTTCTGGCTGGAGAAATACCATCTGGACGGGCTGCGCGTGGACGCGGTGGCGTCGATGCTGTATCTCGATTACGCCCGCAAGCCGGACGAGTGGGTGCCGAACGTGCACGGCGGGCATGAAAACCTGGCAGCGGTCAGCTTTCTGCGCGATCTCAATCTGGCGATCTATCGCGACCATCCCGACGTGCTGACCATCGCCGAGGAGTCGACCGCCTGGCCGGCGGTGTCCCGTCCGCTGTACCTGGGCGGGCTGGGTTTCGGGATGAAATGGAATATGGGGTGGATGCACGACACGCTGGCGTATTTTTCCAACGATCCGGTCAACCGCAAGTATCACCAGGACCAGCTGACGTTCAGCATCTGGTATGCATTTACGGAAAACTTCGTGCTGCCGCTGTCACACGACGAAGTGGTGCACGGCAAAGGCGCTCTTATCGGCAAGATGCCCGGCGACAGCTGGCAGCAGTTTGCCAACCTGCGTTTGCTGTACGGATACATGTGGGCGCATCCGGGCAAGAAGCTGCTGTTCATGGGCTGCGAGTTCGGGCAGCGGCGCGAATGGCAGCACGAGGAAAGCCTGGAGTGGCACCTGCTGCAGTACCCGGAACATCACGGCCTGCGGCGCTGGGTGCAGGATCTCAACCACTTTTACCGCAGCGAGTCTGCGTTCCATGCGCTGGACTTTTCGGCGGACGGATTCGAATGGATCGATTGCAGCGATGCGCAGCACAGCGTGATGAGCTTCCTGCGCAAGGGCTTGAATCCGCAGGACAGCGTGCTGGTGGTGTGCAATTGCACGCCGGTGCCGCGCCATAACTATCGGGTCGGCGTGCCGCATGGCGGGTTCTGGCGCGAGCTGCTCAACAGCGATGCCGCGCCATATGGCGGCAGCGGTCAGGGCAATCTGGGTGGCGTCGAGGCGGCGCCGATTGCAGCGCATGGGCGCAGCCACTCGCTGATGCTGACGCTGCCGCCGCTGGCCGTCGCTTATTTCAAGACATAGCAACGGAATTGGAAACCGGAAGGACCGAAACCATGTCTGTAGCACCACTGGACGAAGGCCGCAGACGCGCGGTAATCGAGAACCTGAAGCCGCAAGTCGATGGCGGGCGGTTCCCGATCAAGCGGGCTCAGGGCGAAGCGGTCGTGGTTGAGGTCGATGCGTTCGCCGACGGCCATGATGTGTTGCGCTGCCTGTTGCGTTGCCGTAATGAAAAAGATCCGGCATGGCTTGAGATGGATATGCGCGCGCTTGCGAATGACCGCTGGCGCGGGGAATTCACGGTCAGCGATATCGGCCGCTACCGCTACACGGTGACCGCCTGGGTCGATCATTTTCTTTCCTGGCGTCATGACTTTGCGCGCCGCACCGATCCCAGCGATATTGCAACCGCACTCCTGAGCGGGGCCGAATTGGTTGCTGCTGCCGCCCAGCGTGCCGGTGGCGACGATGCTGCCCGCCTGACAGCGCTGCACGCTGCGCTGGCGGGCGAAAACGCACTGGCGGAAAAGTCAGGCATTGCCCTGTCCGAAGAACTGGGCCGGCTGATGGCGCGCTATCCGGAGCGCGGCCTCGCCAGCGATTTTTCCAGCGAACATGGGCGCGAGCTGGTGGTCGTAGTCGAGCGCGCGCGCAGCCGCTTCAGCACCTGGTATGAAATGTTCCCGCGCTCCGCCGCGCCGCAGGCAGGCCGGCACGGCACCCTCAAGGATTGCGCGGCGCGGCTGCCGTACATCGCGGCGATGGGCTTCGATGTGCTGTACCTGCCGCCGCTGCACCCGGTCGGCCGCATCAACCGCAAGGGTCGCAACAACGTGCTGCAAGCGGATCCGGACGATGTCGGAAGCATCTGGGCGATAGGCGCAGCCGAAGGTGGCCACAAGGCGCTGCATCCCGAACTTGGCACGTTCGAAGATTTCCAGTCGCTGCTGGCGCAGGCGCGTGCGCTCGAAATCGAGATTGCGCTCGACATTGCCTTCCAGTGCGCACCCGATCACCCGTATGTGCAGCAGCATCCGGCCTGGTACCGGCACCGGCCGGACCGCAGCATCCAGTACGCGGAGAACCCGCCGAAGAAATATCAGGATATTTATCCGTTCGATTTCGAGAGCTCCGATTGGCTGGCGCTGTGGCAAGAGTTGAAGAGCATCGTGGAATTCTGGATAGCGCAAGGGGTTGCGATGTTTCGGGTTGACAACCCGCACACCAAGCCGTTTCCGTTCTGGGAATGGCTGATCGGCGAGATCAAACGCGATCATCCGGAAGTGATCTTCCTGTCCGAGGCGTTTACCCGGCCGAAGGTGATGCACCGGCTCGCCAAGCTCGGCTTCAGCCAGTCTTACACCTACTTTACATGGCGCAACACCAAACAAGAACTGATCGCGTATTTCACTGAACTCGCGCACAGCGAGGGTCGCGAATACTTCAGGCCCAATTGCTGGCCGAACACGCCGGATATTCTCCCGGCCACCCTGCAATTCGGCGGCCGCCCCGCATTCATCGCGCGGCTGGTGCTGGCGGCAACCCTGTGCAGCAACTACGGCATCTACGGACCCGCATATGAATTGATCGAGCGCAAACCGATAGCGCCGGACAGCGAAGAATATAAGGATTCGGAGAAGTATCAGTTGCGTCACTGGGATCTGGCGCATCCGGACAGCCTCAGTGAGTTCATCGGGCGGGTGAACCGTATCCGGCGTGAAAACCCGGCGCTGCAGAACGACTGGAACCTGTGTTTTCTGGCAGTGGATAACGACCAGATGCTTTGTTATGCCAAGGTCGGCGAGGACCTCTCCAACATTGTGATAGTGGTGGTCAACCTGGATCCGCACCACCAGCAGAGCGGCTGGGTCGAATTGGACTTGGTCCAATTGAACATCCCTGAGGATGCCAGTTACCAGATGTACGATTTGCTGAGCGGCGCATGCTATCTCTGGCACGGTCCGCGCAACTTCGTAATGCTTGATCCGGCAGTGACGCCGGCGCATGTTTTCCAGCTGCGCCGGCACCTGCGCACCGAGCAGGACTTCGATTACTTCAGGTGAGCAATTGCAGCCATGCATTGTGTATATCGGGAAAAAACATGGTCCACGAAAAACACGAAAGGCACAAAAAAATGGGGATCGGTATTGCGACTCAGGTGTTCGGGCTGTAACAATTGCATGGTGCAGTATATTTTTACAGGTAATAAAAATATGCGGTAAGTGGCATGAATATTAATATACTCCGTGTTTTATGCAATTGTAGCAAGTTTTTGCAGGAGCGCACCCGGGCGCGAACACCGGTAGCGATGCGCAAGCCGGTCGCGCCCGGGTGCGCTCCTACGGGACGGCGACCGCGCTCCTGACTGGCATGGCCGGACCGCGACTGACATCAGCAAGGTAGATCGAGTGAACAAGGCGTTCAAGAAGGCAACAGTGCTGAACGATCCCGCTACCGCCGCGGCGGAAGCCTGGGCCAACGATCCGCTGTGGTACAAGGGCGCCATCATTTACGAGGTGCACGTCAAGGCATTCTTCGACACCAATACCGATGGCATCGGGGACTTCAAGGGAATTACCGAGAAACTCGGCTACATCCGGGACCTCGGCGTGAATACGATCTGGCTGCTGCCGTTCTATCCGTCTCCGCTCAAGGATGACGGTTATGACATTGCAGACTATCGCAACGTGCATCCGGACTATGGGACCCGCAAGGATTTTGCGCTGTTTGTGCGGGAGGCGCACCGCTACGGGCTGCGTGTAATCACGGAACTGGTCATCAATCACACCTCGATTGAGCATCCGTGGTTCCAGGCCGCGCGGCGGGCGCCACCCGGCTCATCCAAGCGCAATTTCTATGTCTGGAGCAATACCACCGACAAGTACGCAGGAACCCGCATCATTTTTACCGATGCCGAAAAATCCAACTGGGCTTGGGACGAGATCGCGCAGGCCTATTACTGGCACCGCTTTTTTTCACACCAGGCGGACCTGAATTTCGACAATCCGAGCGTGCTCAAGGCGGTGATACGGGTGATGCGATTCTGGCTGGACCTCGGGGTGGACGGCTTGCGACTGGACGCGATTCCCTACCTTTGCCTGCGCGAAGGCAGCAGCAACGAAAATTTGCCAGAAACCCACGCGGTATTGAAGCAGATCCGGGCGGTCATCGATGCGCATTATCAAAATCGCATGCTGCTGGCCGAAGCCAACCAGTGGCCGGAGGACGTGCGCGACTACTTCGGCGATGGCGACGAATGCCACATGGCATTCCATTTTCCATTGATGCCGCGCATCTACATGGCCATTGCGCAGGAGGACCGGCATCCAATCGTCGAAATCATGCAGCAGACCCCGGATATTCCCGAAAATTGCCAGTGGGCGATCTTCCTGCGCAATCACGACGAACTGACGCTGGAGATGGTGACCAATAAGGAGCGCGACTACATGTACCAGATGTACGCAGCCGACCCGCGCGCCCGTCTGAATCTCGGAATCCGGCGGCGGCTGGCACCTCTGATGGATAACGATCTCGACCGGATCAAGCTGATGAACAGCCTGTTGCTGTCCATGCCCGGCGCGCCGATTATCTATTATGGCGACGAGATCGGAATGGGCGACAACATCTATCTGGGTGACCGTGACGGCGTACGCACGCCGATGCAATGGAGCCCGGACCGCAATGCCGGTTTCTCAAATGCCGATCCGCAGCGCCTGAGCCTGCCGCCTATCATGGACCCGGTATACGGTTATCAGGCGGTGAATGTGGAAGCGCAGTTGCGCAGCCCATCATCGTTGCTGAACTGGATGCGGCGGGTGCTGGCAGTACGCAACGCGCACCAGGCGTTCGGACGCGGCAAGCTCGATTTCTTGCGCGCCAGCAACCGCAAGGTCCTCGCTTACCTGCGTGAGGATGGCGACGAAAGCTTTCTTTGCGTAGCGAACCTTGCGCGCACCGCCCAAGCGGTGGAACTTGATTTGATGCGCCACCGCGGCAGTGTGCCAGTGGAGGTCATGGGGCGCACAGCCTTCCCGCCGATCGGCGAACTGCCCTATCTGCTGACAATGACAGGTCACGGCTTTTACTGGTTCCAGCTCACAAAGGGCGGCGAGGTGCCGGCCCGGCAAGAGGACCTCCTGATGCGCGAAACGCTGCCGGTGCTGGTGCTGTTCGACGGCTGGACCAGCCTGTTTCGCGATCGGGTGGTGCCATGGCGCATCGCTTTGGCCGAGAAGGTTCGGGCCCAGTTTGAATGCGAAGTGTTGCCGCGCTTCGTCAGCACCCAGCGCTGGTACGCGGCGAAAGGCGAGCCGCTGCGACGGCTGGCGCTGCTCGATTACGTCGAGTGGCGCCATGAGGCTAGCAGTTCGCTGCTGGCTTTGTTCCATACGGAGAGCGATGCCGGTGCGCCGCACGCGTATTTTCTACCGCTGACGCTGCTGTGGGAAGGTGTCGAGGAAGAGTCGCGGCTGCGCAGGTTGCTGCCGATGACCGTAGCCAAGGTGAGACAGCAGGCGCAGGTCGGCATCCTGGTCGACGCCTTCGACGACGAGTCGTTCTGCCGGGCGCTGGTGGGCGCGATCGGTTCGAGCCAGAAATTGCGTTGCGCCGGCGGAGTCATTCGCTGTTCGCCAACCAGCATCTTCGCGGCTCTGGTCGGGCAGGCATCGCAGCCGCTGCAGGTGGATGTTTACGCGGCGCAGACCAGCAACACCATTGTGGAACTGGGTGGGCGGAAGCTATTCCTGAAAGCTTACCGACGCTTGCAGGTCGGCGTGAACCCGGAAGTCGAGGTGGGACGTTTTCTCACCGAGGTCGTGCATTTTCCGCACAGCGTGCCGGTAGCCGGAATGGTGGAGTACACCTCGGACCAGGGCGGCACGATGGTGTTGGCAATGCTGCAGGGATACGTCGAGAATCAGGGGGATGGCTGGGCTTACACGCTGGACTACCTTGAGCGGTTTTTCGAGCAGTGCCAGTTGGCATCGCCCGAGCCACCGGACGTCCATGGCGGTTACCTGGCGCTGATGCGCGTGCTCGGCCAGCGCACCGCCGAACTGCACATCGCGCTGGCTACCAGGACCGATGATCCGGCGTTCGATCCGGAGCCGATCGAAGCCACCGATCTGCTGGCCTGGACCACGCGAATACGCGAAGAGGCCGGTGCGACGCTGGACCAACTGGCACAGCGCCGCGAGATGCTGGCCGGAACCGCACTCGCGACTGTGGATGCGTTGCTTGCAAGGCGCGCGGCGATACTGGGGCGCATCGAGCGATGCGTACCGGAATCCGTGCGGGCGGTCAAGATCCGGCATCACGGCGACTATCACCTGGGGCAGGTATTGTTGGCCCTGAACGACTTCGTGATTGTCGATTTCGAGGGCGAGCCGGCGCGCTCACTGGCTGATCGCAGGCAGAAGCACTCTGCGCTGGCGGATGTGGCCGGCATGCTGCGATCCTTCAACTATGCGATGTACACCGCGCTGTACCACAGCACTGCCGATCGGCCGGAGGACATGGCGTGGCTCGAGCCGCGCGGTCATCAATGGGAGGCCGAGGCAGCGCGGGTGTTCGTGCAGGCATACCGGGACACCGCGGAAACATCCGGCCTGTACGCCGCATGGGAAGAGGTGCAGGGCTTGCTGGACCTGTTTCTGCTGGGAAAGGCGTTTTACGAGTTGCGCTATGAGCTCGATAGCCGGCCGGACTGGATTCAGATTCCACTGCGCGGCTTATTGGATATCAGCGATGGGCTGTAAATGTGGACGGGCCGACGGGCCGGACCAATGGAACAGGAGAGTGCGATGGAACAGATGAATATGTTGCTGGAGCCGCTACGCGTTTTTCTCATGCAATTGGGCGAATTTCTGCCCAGGCTGCTGCTGGCGATCATTATCACTGTCGCCGGATGGTTGATTGCGAAGGCCGTCAGGCTGGCTGTAGTGAAGGGGCTAAGGGCAATCAATTTTCAGGTGCTGACCGAACGCGCCGGGATGGATGGCTTCCTGCAGCAGGGTGGAACCAATGCCGACACCACGCATATCCTTGGGCTGCTGATCTACTGGCTGGTCATCCTGGCCGCGCTGGTTCTCGCGTTCAACAGCCTGGGACTGAGCCATGTAACTGATCTGCTCGGGCGCATCACCTTATTCGTTCCCAGAGTCATCCTGGCAGTGGTGATACTCGCCTTCGGCTCCTACTTCGCCCACTTCATCCAGACCCTGATCACCACCTACGGCAGGAACGTGGATCTGACGGATGCGGAAGTGCTTGGACGGCTGGCGCGCTACGCCATCATTGTCTTCGTGGTGCTGATCGCGCTCGACCAGTTGGACATCGGCGGCGACATCATCCGCCAGAGTTTCCTGATCATCCTGGCCGGTGTGGTGCTGGCGCTCTCGCTGGCTTTCGGAATCGGAGGCCGGAAATGGGCCGCGGCGCTACTGGAACGATGGTGGCCGAACCAGGATAAGGACGTCCACGATGCCGGCGAGCGTGAATGAAATGATTCCAGACGCGTCATGTACTGGCTGCGGTATATTTTTTATACGCAATGAAATTATGCGGTAAATGCCATGAAAAATACGATACTCATTACTATTCGAAAATATTGCAACTGTGGGACGGCATATCGATCAAGACATGACTTATGCAAAATATTGCGGTTTTCAGTAGTGCAGGCCTCCGTGCCTGCACCGAGCCGCAGGCACGGAGGCCTGCGCTACTTGCGTAAGTCCTACAAGAATGCAATGGCGTGGTTTCTACAGAAACTGCTTCGGGTTGGATGTTAAATTGCCGTTGAGCGGGAACGCGTGATGACCAAAGCGATCAATGCAACCTGGCCCGGCAAGCCCTATCCGCTCGGAGCGACCTGGGACGGGGAAGGGGTGAATTTCGCGTTGTTCTCCGAGCACGCCGAAAAAATCGAGCTATGCCTTTTCGACAGTAAGGGACGGGCAGAACTGCAGCGCATCGCAATGCGCGAGCGCACCGATCAGGTCTGGCACTGCTATCTGCCGGAAGCCCGTCCCGGCCTGCTGTACGGCTACCGGGTGGCTGGCCCTTATGATCCCAAGCGCGGTCATCGCTTCAACCGGCATAAATTGCTGCTTGATCCTTATGCGCGGGCGATTGCCGGCAATATCCGCTGGAGCGATGCGCAGTTCGGTTATCGGGTCGGCAGTCCCCATGCCGATCTGTCCTTCGATCGCCGCGATAGCGCGCCAGGGATGCCGAAGTGCCGGGTGATAGACAGCGCCTTCACCTGGGGCGAGGATCGCCCGCCGCGCATCGGATGGCATCAGACCGTGATCTATGAAATGCATGTGAAGGGCTACACGGCGCTGCATCCCGAGGTGCCGGCGCAGTTGCGAGGAACCTATGCCGGACTCGCCACCGCGCCGGCAATCGAGCATCTGCAGCGGCTCGGCATTACCGCAGTGGAACTGATGCCGGTGCATGCGTTCATCGACGACCGGCGCCTGGTGCAAAAGGGTTTGCGCAACTATTGGGGCTACAACTCGATCGGCTATTTTGCGCCCGAACAGCGCTACTCTGCGACCGGCGTCGTCGGCGAGTTCAAGACCATGGTCAAGACGCTGCATTCGGCCGGCATCGAAGTCATCCTCGATGTGGTGTACAACCACACGGCCGAAGGGAATCAGCTCGGACCGACGCTGTGTTTTCGCGGTATCGACAACGCCGCCTACTACCGTCTGCAGGCCGACGATCCGCGCTACCACATCGACTACACAGGCACTGGCAACACCCTCAACATGATGCATCCGCGGGTGCTGCAACTGATCATGGACAGCCTGCGCTACTGGGTGCTGGAAATGCATGTGGACGGCTTTCGCTTCGACCTTGCCGCCACCCTGGCGCGCGAATTGCACGAGGTGGATCGTCTTGGCGCCTTTTTCGACATCATTCACCAGGACCCGGTGCTGTCCCAGGTCAAGCTGATCGCCGAGCCATGGGACTTGGGCGAGGGCGGCTACCAAGTGGGCAATTTCCCGGTCGGCTGGGCAGAGTGGAACGACCGCTACCGCGACACGGTGCGCGCCTACTGGAAGGGCAGCGGAGGACTGATTGATGACCTCGCCTACCGGCTCACCGGATCGAGTGATCTGTATGAGCAGGGTGGACGGCGACCGCACGCCAGCATCAACTTCGTCACCGCCCACGATGGCTTCACGCTGCACGACCTAGTGAGTTACAACGACAAGCATAATGAACAAAACCTGGAAGACAATCGCGATGGTACCGACAACAATATCAGCTGGAACTGCGGGGTTGAGGGGCCGGCCGACAGTCCCGAGATCAACGCGTTGCGGGCGCGACAGAAGCGCAACTTTCTCGCCACCTTGCTGTTGTCTCACGGCGTGCCCATGCTGCTGGCAGGAGATGCCGTCGGCCACACCCAGTACGGCAACAATAACGGCTACTGCCAGGATAACGAGTCGAGTTGGGTGCATTGGAATTTGAAGCAGGAAGATGAGGAATTGCTGGCTTTTACCCAGAGCCTGCTCGCACTGCGCAAATCACATCCGATTTTCCGTAGACGCAGATTTTTCCAGGGGCGTGGCATCAAGGGTACCGGAATCAAGGACATTATTTGGCTCAATCCTGACGGCCTCGAGATGAGCGATGAGGAGTGGCAGCGTTCTTTCGCCCGTTGCCTCGGCTTGTTACTCTCCGGCGAGGCGCTGGATGATCAGGATGAAAGAGGACGTCCGTTGCGGGACGATAACTTTCTGCTGCTGTTGAACGCGCACTTTGAAATGATCGACTTTGTCGTGCCGAGTTTCGTCGCCGGCAGCCGCTGGCGGACATTATTCGACACCCATTACGGGATGGAGCTCAAACCGGACCGCGTATTCGCAGCCGGAGATAACTACCCGCTGCAGGCGCGCTCGATGGCGTTATTGCAGGAAATCAAGGAAACCAAGCAGGGTCAGGCAGGGCGGATCGGAGGGTAGCATGAAACGTCAGCATCGGATGCCGTTCGGGGCCGAACTGGTCGATGGCGGTGTGCGCTTCCGCTTATGGGCGCCGGCAGCGCAATCCGTCGCGCTTTGTCTGACCCTGGCCGGTACCGATCATGTGATCGGGATGACGCGCCTGGCCGATGGCTGGTTCGAGTCGCTGACCGAACGTGCCCGCGCCGGGTGCCGCTATTGCTACCGGATCGATGGCAAACTCACGGTGCCCGACCCTGCCTCGCGCTGCAATCCGGACGACGTCGATGGCGCAAGCAGCGTGATCGACCCCGCTGCGTTTACCTGGCGCGACGCCGCCTGGCGCGGCCGGCGCTGGGAGGATGCAGTGATCTACGAACTCCATGTCGGCACCTTCACCGCGGCAGGCACGTTTCTGGGCGCGCTGGAACGGCTCGACTACCTGCATGAACTGGGCGTCACCGCGATCGAACTGATGCCGGTCGCCGACTTTCCGGGCGCGCGCAACTGGGGTTATGACGGCGTTCTGCCGTTCGCGCCGGACAGCCGCTACGGCACCCCGGAGCACTTGAAGTTGCTGGTCGAAAGCGCGCATCGCAAGGGGCTGATGGTGTTGCTCGATGTGGTGTACAACCATTTCGGCCCCGAGGGCAATCATCTGCACGCCTATGCGCCGCAGTTCTATACCGAACGGCACCGCACGCCGTGGGGTGCGGCGATCAATTTCGACGGCCCCGGCAGCCGGACCGTGCGCGATTTCTTCATCCACAACGCGCTTTACTGGCTGGAGGAATTTCATTTCGACGGCTTGCGGCTCGACGCGGTGCATGCGATCTGCGACGATTCCGATCCCGACATCCTGCTCGAACTGGCGCAAGCGGTGCAGGCGGGACCGGGGCGGGAGCGCAGCGTCCACCTGATCCTTGAGAATGATCACAACGACGCCCGTTATCTCGCGCGCGACGCCGCCGGCCGGCCGCGCTGGTATGCGGCGCAATGGAACGACGATATCCATCACGCGCTGCACGTGCTGGTCTGCGGCGAAACCGATGGCTATTACGCCGACTACGCCGACGGTGCGGTCGCGCATCTCGGCCGCTGCCTGACGCAGGGCTTCGCGTATCAAGGCCAGGTATCGCATTTTCACGATGACAAACCGCGCGGTACGGCGAGCGCTGATTTGCCCCCGACGGCATTCGTTGGGTTCCTGCAAAACCACGATCAGATCGGCAACCGGGCCTTCGGCGAACGTTTGTCCTTGCTGGCCGACCCGCTTGCCTTGCGCGCGGTGACCGCAATCGTGTTGCTCGCACCCGCGCCGCCGCTGCTGTTCATGGGAGAAGAGTTCGGCGCGCTCCAGCCGTTTCTTTTTTTCTGCGACTTCGGGCCGGAGCTGGCGGCGGCAGTGCAGCAGGGGCGCCGCCGGGAATTTGCGCGCTTTCGCCGTTTCGGGGATTCAAGCCGATCGGGCAGCCTGGCAGAGATTCCCGATCCGTGCGCTGCGAGCACTTTCAAGCGCTGCAAACTCGACTGGAAACGCGCTGCCGTACCGCCCCATGACGCGTGGCTGTCGCACTACCGGTCCCTGCTGGCGCTGCGCCGCGATGTTGTCATGCCGCGCCTGATCGGCGCCCGCGGCGGCCAAGCGCAATATCGGATCGTCGCCGGTTGCGCTCTGGTGGTGCGCTGGCGGCTGGGCGACGGCAGCACTCTCGGCCTGGTGGCCAACCTTGGCGCACGAGCGCTGGCGGGCATCCAGCGTCCGCCCGGAGAACTCTTTTATGCGAGCGACGTAGCGGCGGCGGCAGGCATCGCCAGCGAACGGTTGCCGCCCTGGTCGGTCGCGTGGTTCGTGGACGAGAGCAAGGAGCAAGCTTCCCGTGCCTAATCAACCGATGCTTGACCGGCTGTGCGCGCTGTGCGGCATCGAGCCGGAATATACCGATTTCTGGGGTAACCGGCACCCGACTTCGGAGGCAACCAAGCTGGCACTGCTGGCAACGATGCACGTCGATGCAGATGTCGTCGCCGATCCGGAACGTGCGCTTGCAGAATGCGAGGCGCAGTCCTGGCGCCGCATGCTGGCACCGGTCCAGGTGATTCCCGAGGCGGACGCCGCGCCCCAGGTTGCACTGACGATGCCGGTTTCAATGGCTGAAGTGGTTTTTGGCTGGCGCTTGACGCTGGAATCCGGGGAAATCAGTAGCGGACAATCTAAGCCTGCCGACCTGGCCGTGCTGGAACAGCGGGACATCGCAGGCGTATCGTTTGTGCGTTATGTCTTTCCATTGCCAGCTGTGCTGGCAAGCGGTTACCACCGGCTGGAAATCGACGCCGCAACTGATGATGCAGAAGCGGATGGATTGCGCCGCCGGTCCGCCGCGATGCGCCTGATTGTCGTGCCGGCTGCCTGCTTCCTGCCGCCGGCGCTGGCGGAACAGGGCAGGGTGTGGGGACTGGCGGTCCAGTTGTACGCGCTGCGCTCGCAACGCAACTGGGGCATCGGCGACTTTGCCGACCTCAGGGCGGTGGTGGAGTTCGCTGCCCAAGCCGGGGCCGGCTTCGTCGGCACCAACCCGCTGCACGCGCTGTTCCCGTCTTATCCGGCGCGGATCAGCCCCTACAGTCCGTCGAGCCGGCGCTTCCTCAATGTTCTGTACCTGGACGTGGAAGGCATAGAAGACTTCGCCGAGTGCGAGGCAGCCAGGAACACGGTCCGGGAGCCGCGGTTCCAGGCCCATCTGCGAACCCTGCGCGCGAGCGAACTGGTGAACTACGAGCAAGTCGCTGCGCTCAAGCTCCAGGTATTGGAATTGCTGTACCGGCACTTTCGTGAACATCATCTCGACCGCGGCAGTCAACGCGCGAGCGCTTTTCGCGCGTTCCAGGCGCAAGGCGGAGAGGCCTTGCGCAGTCAGGCGCTGTTCGACGCACTGCAGGAACATTTTGTCCGCAGCGACAGCACGACCGATACTGCAATACACGGCTGGCATCAGTGGCCGGAGGATTACCGGGATCCAGCTTCGGGCCCGGTTGCCGCATTCGCGGCGGCGCAGGTGGAGCGCATCGAATTCCATGCGTACCTGCAATGGATCGCCGACCTGCAACTGGCGGCGGTCGGGCAGCGCTCATTGGAACTCGGGCTGGGCGCCGGTCTGTACCAGGATATTGCGGTGGGTGTCGCCGCCGATGGCGCGGAGTGCTGGAGGGAGCAGGCACTGTATGCCCGGCACACCTATATCGGAGCACCCGCGGATGAATACAATACGTTGGGCCAGGACTGGGGCCTGCCGCCGCTGATTCCGCAACGCCTGCGCGAAGTGGCTTATGCGCCATTCATAGAAACCTTGCGCGAAAACATGCGCCACGCCGGTGCGCTGCGCCTCGACCATGTGATGGGGCTGATGCGGCAGTTTTGGGTACCTGCCGGCGGCATACCGAGCGCCGGCACCTATGTGAATTACCCGTTTGCCGATCTGCTGGGAATCGTGGCGCTGGAGAGCCATCGGAATCGTTGCATGGTGATCGGGGAGGACCTGGGTACCGTACCGCCGGAAGTGCGCGATGCGCTCGCGCGCAGCGCGGTGCTGTCCTACCGGCTCTTGTACTTTGAAAAGGACCAGGACGGAGGATTCAAGGCGCCGGCCGATTATCCTGCCCAATCACTGGTGGCGGTAAGCACCCATGACTTGCCGACGCTGGCCGGCTATTGGCTGGGGCACGACATTGATCTGCGTTGTGCGCTTGACTTGTTCCCTTCGGTCCAGTTGCGCGACGCCCAGCTGTTGGATCGGTCTCAGAGTCGGACCCAGCTGTTGATGGCGCTGGAGCGGGCGGAGTTGCTGCCCGCCGGTGCCAGCGTGAATCCGGTCGCGCATCCGGAGATGACAGAGGAATTATCGCTCGCGGTCCACATCTACCTGGCGCGCACTCCAGCCAAATTCATGGTGGTGCAGCTGGAGGACATATTGGGACAAGTGGAGCAAGTCAATTTTCCTGCCAGCGGAGGCAAGTACCCCAACTGGCAACGAAAATTGACTCTCGATCTGGAGCATTGGGCGCTTGATTCGCGTGTACAAACACTGACGACAGCGTTGCGACAGGTACGCGGAAGTGGCATATTCCCCGCTGCCGGGGCGATCGCGCACGCCGCACCTCAGTTTGCCCCGCACGTTACGCACATTCCGCGCGCCACCTATCGTCTGCAGTTCAACCGCGAATTCACTTTCACCCAGGCCGAACAGCTGATCCCCTACCTGGATGCGCTCGGCATCAGCCATTGCTACGCCTCGCCCTATTTCAAGGCGCGGCCGGGCAGCATGCATGGCTACGACATCATCGACCACAATGCATTCAACCCGGAGATCGGCGGCGACTCCGATTTCGACCGCTATGTCGAGGCGCTGCAGCGTCATGGCATGGGGCAAATCATCGATATCGTGCCCAACCACATGGGCGTGATGGGCAGCGACAACGAATGGTGGCTGGAGGTGCTGGAGAACGGGCAGTCCGCGCTACATGCGGAATTTTTCGATATCGACTGGTCTCCGTTGAAGGAAGAGCTGCGCGGCAAGGTGCTGGTGCCGGTGCTCGGCGACCAGTATGGCAACGTGCTTGAGAGCGGAGGCTTGCGGCTGGTTTTCGACCGGCAGCGGGGCGAATTCAGTATCTGGTATGACGAGCACCGCTTCCCGCTGGACCCGCGCGAATATCCGCGCATCACCGGCCGCAACTGGGAGCAACTGGCGGCAAAGCTCGGCGCGGATCATCCGCAGGTGCTGGAGTTTCAAAGCCTGAATACCGCATTCGGTCATTTGCCGCCGCGTACCGACCTGACGCCGGAGCAACGGGCGGAGCGCAGCCGCGACAAGGAAATCCACAAGCGCCATTTGGCCGCACTGTGTGCCGCCTGTGGCGAAATTGCGCTGTTTGTACAGCAAAATGTCGACGAATTCAGCGGCGATCCGGACAACCCGCAAAGCTTCGACCTGCTGCATCAATTGATCAAGGTGCAGGCCTACCGGTTCGCCAATTGGCGCGTGGCCGCCGATGAAATCAACTATCGCCGCTTTTTCGATGTCAACAGCCTGGCCGGGCTGCGGATGGAACGCGAAGAGGTTTTTGATGCCACCCACCGCCTGGTATTCGACCTGATTGCCAGCGGGAAAGTGGATGGAGTGCGGATCGACCATCCGGACGGGCTGTACGATCCGTTGCAATACTTGCACCGACTGCGGCAGGGCCGCGCATCGACCGCGCCGGAGACCGACCCGGCCGGGGTTGCGGCCGATCACAGCGGGCTTTACATCGTGCTGGAGAAAATCATTGCCAGTTACGAGCACATGCCTGCGCAGTGGCCGGTGCATGGGAGCACCGGCTACCGGTTTTGCAATGTGGTCAACGGCCTGTTCGTCGACGCCGCCAACGAGGAGCGCATGGAGCGTGTATATGCGGCCTTCATCGGCGAACGGATCGATTTCAACGAACAGCTATACCGCTGCAAGAAACTCATCATGCGAGTAGTTCTTGCCAGTGAGCTCAACGTGCTGGCAAACCAGCTGGACCGCATCGCGCAGCTGGACCGGCATACCTGCGATTTCACCGCCAACAGCTTGCGCGACGCCTTGATCGAGATCACCGCATGTTTTCCGGTTTACCGAACTTACGTCACTGCCGATGCGGTGTCGGAGGACGACAGGAACTTTATCGGCTGGGCGATATCGGCCGCCAAAAGGAGGAGCCAGGCCGCAGACATCAGCATCTTCGATTTTGTACGCGAAACGCTTTTGACCAGTATCGCCGATGGCAAAGGACAAGCATATCGCGACACGGTGACAAGATTTGCGATGAAGTTCCAGCAATTCACCGGTCCGGTGATGGCGAAAGGGATGGAGGACACCAGCTTTTATATCTACCACCGGCTGACCTCGCTCAACGAGGTCGGCGGCGACCCCCGCACCTTCGGCATCACGCTGGCGGCATTTCACGCCGCCAGCCAGGACCGCGCCAAAAACTGGCCGCACACGATGCTCGCCACCTCGACCCATGACGGTAAGCGATCCGAAGACGTGCGCGCGCGCATCAACACGTTGTCGGAGATGCCTGCGCTGTGGAAGCTGCGGTTGCGCCGCTGGAGCCGGTTGAACTACAGCAAGAGAGTGCCGATGGGCGAAGTTGGCGCAAGCGCACCTGCGCGCAACGATGAATACCTGCTGTATCAGACCCTGGTCGGCGCATGGCCGCTGGAGCCGCTGGACCCGGCGGTACTGGCCGGATTCTGCGAACGCATCGAACATTACATGCAGAAAGCGATCAGGGAGGCCAAGATAAACAGCAGCTGGATCAACCCGAACCCGGAATACGAGAGCGCGGTATCGAAATTCATCAAGGCGATACTGGCGCCGGGCAGGAACCCGTTTCTTGCCGATTTCCTGCCCCTTCAGAGGCTAACTTCCCGTCTCGGCATGTTCAACAGCCTGTCGCAGACCTTGATCAAATTGACATCGCCCGGCGTGCCCGATATTTATCAGGGCAACGAACTGTGGGATTTCAGCCTGGCCGATCCGGACAACAGACGACCTGTGGACTACCGGCGACGCAGCGCGATGCTGGAGCAGTTGAAAACATACTTCGCAGTGGATCCCGGTCAGTTTGCCGAGCGCGCCGGCGCGCTCTTGCAGACGATGGAGGATGGCCGCATCAAGCTGTATCTGACCTGGAGGACGCTGGAGCTGCGCAGGCAATGCGAAATCCTGTTTCGGGACGGAGACTATCTGCCGCTGCAGGCGGAGGGCAGCCGGGCTGAGCACGTCTGCGCTTTCGCGCGCAGCAGCAAGGAAGCCGCAGTCATGGTCGTCGCACCCAGGTTCTTTTACGCGCTGCTTGGCGATGGCGATCGGGTCCCTGCGGGGGCCGAGTTCTGGGCCGGCACCGGTATCGAGCTGCCGGAAGGATTGGCCGGTAACACATGGCGCAACGTATTCACGGATGAAATCGTATGCGGCCCGGAGCCGGGCGGACGCAGGCTTGGCGTCGCCGGGCTATTAGCCCATTTCCCTTTTGCCCTGTTGCATCGCATCGTAGGGTAATCAAAGTCGAGTGGCTGCGGCGCGTAATGTTCGGCCCAGCCGTGCCGGCCTGCCTGCCTGTGATCACGCGTTTTAATGTGAGCCCCTTTGATCTTACGTAAAGTTCTCTTTGTGCGGACATTTATTGTTGAGCAGCGGACGAATTATTTAACTAGATTGCGTCAGTGCCGCCGGAACTGGAACGCATTGGACAATCTCCTCATTTCAAGCCCTGTTTGCAGCCGCTGCAAAACCCATTTCAAGGAAGCAATATTTTGCGCCCACGGGTTCTATTAGTCGCATCGGAAGCAATTCCCCTTGTCAAAACAGGTGGCCTGGCCGATGTCATTACCGCGCTGGCCGGCGCTTTGCATGAAAAGAATATCGAGGTCAGTATTTTTCTGCCCGGCTACCCGTCCGCGCTCGCTGGCGCGACCGCGCTGGCCAAAGTTGCCGTTCTGGACGACCTCCCGGGCGGGCCGGCTTGCTTGTATCGGGGGCGCATGCCCGACAGCAAAATTCCGGTAATTTTATTGGAAACAGAGAGCTTTCGCGTCAGGTCCGGCAATCCGTATGTGGATGCGAATGGTGACGAATATCCAGACAATGCAGTGAGTTTTGCAGCATTGTGCCATGCGGCTGTGCGCATTTGCGCAGCACGCACACCGCTTGCCGCGCCGCATATCGTGCATGCCAACGATTGGCATGCGGGCCTGATCCCTCTACTGCTGCGCAGCAACGACATCAAACAGATCGGTTCGGTGCTGACGATCCACAACCTGGCATTTCAGGGTAATTATCCGATCGAGCTCGGACCTTCGCTCGGCATACCTGCCGACCTGTTGAATCCGGACGGCATCGAACTCTGGGGCAAGCTCAGTTTCCTGAAAGCAGGCATTCAGTATGCCGATCGCATTTCCATCGTCAGCGAGTCGTATGCCAGGGAGGTGCTGACGCCACAATTCGGCAATGGTCTGGACGGCATTCTGAATCATCGCAAGCAGGCAATCGTCGCGATTTCCAACGGGATCGACATGCGCCTCTGGAACCCGGCGAAAGATCCATTGATTGCCCGACATTTCACGCAACGCACGCTGCGCAACAAGAATTTCTGCAAGCAGGATCTGCTGGCAATGTTCAAGCTGCCGGCGGATCCGTTCGCACCGCTGCTTGCTCTGGGTAGCCGGATCACCCATCAAAAAATGGCGGATGTCGCGTTGGCTGCATTGCCTGCGATCCTCGATAAATATCCGCGCATGCAAGTAGTAGTACTGGGGCGCGGGGAGCGTGCCTATGAAGACGGATTCATCGAGCTTTCCCGGCGCTATCCGGGCCGGCTGGGCGTCCATATCGGCTACGAAGAACGGCTCGCGCATGCGCTGCATGCAGGCGCCGACATGCTGCTGCACGGAACCAGGTTTGAGCCATATGGCTTGACGCCGATCTACTCGATGCGCTACGGCACGATTCCGATTGCATCCAGGGTCGGCGGCCTGATCGATACGATCATCGATGCCGGCACCGGCAGCACGCCGTGCAAGGGAGCGAATGGCATACTTTTCGATGGCGAGCAGGCGGCCGACATGATCGCCGCGGTAGACCGCGCGTTCAAGATGTTCGGCAATTCCGACCACTGGCTGACCATGCAGCGCAATGCGATGAGCGGCGATTTTTCATGGCACGATCCGGTGCGCAAATATGTCGAGATGTATTCCGAGATTGCGTCGGCCGCTGCGAAACCGCTGTTCGCAGCCGCGCTGTCGGCCAAGTCCTGCAGACTGCCGGATTTGGCCGTGGCCCGAAGGTGAACCGACGGCCAACGGAACCACAGGCATTGCGGTTTCCTGAAATAAATGCAATGGTTTAAGCTGTCGCCTGATTGATTCATCCGCTTATCGCAGTTGAAAATCGGTCGAATGCCGTTTTCAGGCCACACCCCAGGAGAGTCTGATGTTGCGCCGTCACATTTTGCGTTTTTCCATAGCGCTTGCCGTTGCGCCGTTGTTGACCGGATGGGCGGTGGCGCAGGAAGTCATCAAGCTGTCGACCACCACCAGCACCGAGAATTCCGGCTTGCTGAGCTACCTGTTGCCGCAATTCGAGGCCAGCACCCATACCAAGGTGCATGTGATATCGGTCGGCACCGGCAAGGCGCTGGAACTGGCAAAAAACGGCGATGTCGATGTGACGCTGGTGCATGCGCGCCCTTCCGAAGACAAGTTCGTGGCCGATGGATATGGCGTGAACCGGCGTGACGTGATGTACAACGATTTCATCATCGTCGGGCCGGAAACCGACCCGGCCGGCATCCGCGGTAGCCAGGATGTGATCGGATCGTTGAAAAAAATTGTCGACAGCAAGGCCAAGTTCATTTCACGCGGCGACAACTCGGGCACCGATCAGATGGAAAAAGCTTACTGGAAGGAGGTCGGCGCCCAGCCGCAAGCGCCATCCTACATCTCTGCCGGCCTGGGGATGGGCGAGGTCCTGACGATGGCGGCCCAGATGCAAGCGTATACCCTGACCGACCGCGCGACCTATGGCGCATATCGGGCCAAGACCGGCTTGGCGGTGGCGGTGCAGGGCGACCCGAAAATGTTCAATCCCTACGGCATCATTGCAGTCAACCCTGCCAGATACAAGGACATCAATTACAAGGGGGCAATGTTGCTGATCAACTGGCTGACATCGGTCGAAGGGCAAAAGAAAATTGCCGATTTCAAAGTCGATGGACAACAGCTTTTTTACCCGTCGGCAACCAGGTAATGGCGCTGCGGGCCGGCCGGATTTTGATCGCTGTTCTTGGTCCGCGCATTTAATGTGAAACCGGATTTACACTTTCCGGCATCTGCGATTAAACCTTGTAGATGCCGCAGCCGACAACCAGGTCGTCGAGTTTTTCAATGTAAGTGGATTTTGATTCGATTACAGTGGTGACCGGATTTATCCACCGATAGTCAACCCAGCCGCGACCGGCATTCTTGGCAATTTGGACGAAGCTCTTGATGAAATACTTCCCGTCGGCATCTTTGAGATCGATTAAATTCCGTCCTATCAGTTTCGGATTTTCGCCATGCGCTTTGGTATTTCCATGCAGGTCAATGACATTGATGTACAAGTCGCGGTCCTTGAACTGCGCAGCGGGTTTGCTGAATTCTGAAAATGCCTTGTCCTTGCCGTTAGTCCTGATGTATGCGACAGCCCGCTTGACCATCTGCTCCGCTTCATTTTGATTTTGTTCAAGTTTGAATGCGCTGACGGTTTTCCGCATTGTCACCGCTTGCTGGCGCATGCTTTCCGCTGCAGCCGATGCCTGTTCCACCAGCGCTGCATTTTGTTGGGTCATCTCGTCCATTTGAACCACTGCCCGATTGACCTCGTCAATGCCAACGCTTTGCTGCTGACAGGCATCGGTGATTTCGTTGACGACCCCGACAGTATTCTTGACCGACGCGACAATTCCATCCATCGTGCTGCCGGCTTTATCAACCAGCTCGCTACCGGCTTCGACGGCTTCAACTGAACGTCCTATCAGTATCTTGATTTCCTTGGCGGCTTCTGCAGAGCGCTGCGCAAGGCTTCGCACTTCGGACGCAACCACCGCAAATCCTCTGCCTTGCTCACCCGCACGCGCTGCCTCGACCGCTGCATTCAAGGCCAGAATGTTGGTTTGAAAGGCGATGCCGTCAATTACTCCGATAATGTCGACGATCTTGCGTGAACTTTCCTTGATCGACGCCATTGTGCCAACGACTTGTCCTACAACCTGGCCGCCATCTACAGCAGCGTCTTGTACTGACGCAACCATCTTGTTTGCCTGGAGTGCATTGCTCGCGTTTTGCTGGATTGCGGAATTAAGCTGCTCCATTGCACTGGCAGTTTCTTCCAATGAGCTCGCCTGAGATTCGGTGCGCGATGAAAGATCGGCATTGCCTGCCGCAATTTCCGAAGAGGTGGCAAGAATTGCGTCACTTCCGGTGCGCACGTCGGTCACAATTTTTAGCAGATTGGTATTCATGTCGTTGAGCGTCGCGACGAGCTCGCTGATTTCATCGTTGCCAGTCACCGTTGCCTGGGAAGAGAGATCGCCTGCGGCAACCCTCTTGGCGATAGACACCGCGGCATGAAGCGGCTGCGTGATGCTGCGGATAAGAAGCCAGGTGGAAATGCCGCCCAAAATCACCAGGACTCCACTGGCAGCGAGAAGGGCCGCCACCGTCTGGGAATTCAGCTTGCTTTGCCAGGCAAGGAAACAGGCAATGGAAATTATTACGGTAAAACTGATAATCAGAAAGCCGATTCCGACACCAATCCTGATGCCGATACTTGCGCTGCGTAGTTTCAGAGAGGCCATGTTCAATGCTCGCCAAGTTGAATTTGAAGTGATTCCTTAACGGCGATCATTGCTCGCCGGATCAAAAAATCGCCGCGCGAAAGAATGGTTGGCGCCGGTTCCTGATTACATCCCGAGGTATGCCGCGCGCACCTGTTCGTTGCTGATGAGCTCCTGGCCGGTGCCGGTGAGGGTGATGGTGCCGGTTTCCAGCACATAGCCGCGATCAGCAATGGCCAGGGCGGCAAAGGCATTTTGCTCGACCAGAAAGATGGTCATGCCCTGTGCCTTGAGCGTCTTGACGACATTAAACACTTCTTCCACCAGCAGCGGCGCCAGGCCCATCGAGGGCTCGTCGAGCAGCAACATCTTCGGGCGGCCCATCAGCGCCCGGCTGATTGCCAGCATCTGCTGCTGACCGCCGGACAGTGTGCCTGCCGGCAGCCTGCGCTTTTCCTTCAGGATCGGGAACATCGAGAACACCATATCGAGGTCGCTTTCGACCTGGCTCTTGGGCTGGGTGTAGGCGCCCAAACGCAAGTTGTCTTCGATCGACAGCGGCCCGAACACCTGCCGGCCTTCCGGCGACTGGCAGATGCCGCGACGCATGCGCATGTCGGAGCGCAGTGCGCCGATGTCTTCCCCGTAGAACCGGATGCTGCCGGCACTCATCGGCTGCACGCCGGACAGGGTGCGCAGGAAGGTGGTCTTGCCTGCGCCATTGGCACCGACCAGGGCGACCGTCTCGCCTCGACGCACTTCGAGGCTGATGCCCTTCAGGGCCTTGATGCGGCCGTAGCAACTTTCCATGCCGCTGACGCTGAGCACGACCTCGGCCTTGTTTGGCGCGGCACTCGGCTGCAGTCGGCCCGTCGAGTGCGCACCCAAACCGACGGATTCTGGCGCCAGGCTGACGATGCGATGAAAAAGTTCGCGGAACTCGGCCTTGGCCTTCTCGCCAAAAAGCGGGTCTTCATTGTTAAGAAAGGCGCCATCGATCTCGGCCCAGTCTGCTGCGTTCAACATCTCGCGGGCCAGCGGGATCACTTCCTTTTCTTCGGCGCCGACATGGCTTTTCAGTCCCTGGGTATAGGTGCGCAGCGCAGCGGCAAAAGCCGCATTGTTCAGTTCGCCGCCGGCGGCGCTTTTCAGCTGCTCGCGCAGGCGCGTCAGATTCTCCGGCCCATTGCGATGCTCCGTCTGCAGGCGGTCAAGAATGGCGGCGGCTTCCGCACTGCGCGTGCGCAGGATGCGAAAGAGGAAGTCGTCTTCCTTCGGATGGTGCGAGCGGTCAATGAACTGTTCGATGTAATCAAACACCGAGGTGAAAAACTGCGGGTCTATCTTGCTGCCTGCTTCAATTTCATCGGCCACCAGATCGACTGTGGTGGCGATGCGCCAAAGATTGCGATGTTCGTCCTTGATGATGCGGAGTGCTTCCATGCTGTTCCCCTTTTTTATGCTTGCACGCCGAGATACGCGGCGATCACGTCGGGATTCTTGCGAACTTCCACAGCGGTGCCTTCGGCGAGCTTTTTGCCATAGTCGAGGACAAGTATCCGGTCGGATAGGTTCATCACCATTTTCATGTCGTGTTCGACCAGGACGACGGTGACGCCGGAATCGGCGACCTTGCGCACCAGTTCATCGATTTCGATGGTTTCCTTGGGGTTCAGGCCGGCGGCCGGCTCATCAAGAAAAATCAGGCGCGGCTTCAATGCCAGCGCCCGGGCAATTTCCAGCCGTTTGAGTGCGCCATACGGCATGCTGTCGGCGCGTGCTTCGATATATTTTTCCAGGCCGACAAAACGCATCAACTCGGCGGCCTCGCCATGCAGTTCGCGGTCCCGGCGCTTCAGGCTGGGAAAGCGCAGCGCGGCTTTGAGCGGATTGCGATTCAGCCGCAGATGGGCGCCCACCATCACGTTCTCGATGGCGCTCATGTTCATGCAAATCTGCAAGTTCTGGAAAGTGCGGGCGACGCCGCGTTTGGCCAGTTCGTTCGGCGTCTTGCCGCCGATTGATTCGCCGTCCAGCTTGATTTCGCCACTGGTGGGGGTGTAGATCCCGGTGATCAGATTGAACAGCGTGGTCTTGCCGGCGCCGTTGGGGCCGATGACCGCATACACTATCCCCGCATCGATGCTGAAGCTGACATTCTGCACCGCCTTGACACCGCCAAAGTGGATCGATAGCTGGTTGACTTCAAGTAGCGCCATGCTTATTTTCCTTTCCCGAGTTTGGCTGCCAGCGTGGGAACCAGGCCCTTGGGCATGAAGATCATCGAGATCATCAGGATGGCGCCGAAGACAACGGTTTCCCAGCCTTCAAAAGCGACCAGTAACTGCGGCAGCGCGGTCAGCAGTACCGCGCCGACCAGCGAGCCATAGACCGAGGCCATGCCGCCAATTACGACCATGGTGACCAGTTCGATCGAGTGAAAGAAATCGGCGAGGTTGGGCGTCACGAAGCCGACGTAGTGTGCGGTGACGCTGCCCATCAGGCTGGCGAAGACAGCGGACATGACAAAGATTGCCACTTTGTAGCGCACCACATCGACCCCGACGACCTGGGAAGCGACTTCCGAACCGTGCAGCGCGCGCAGCGCACGACCGAACGGCGAGTCGATCAGGTTGAGCGAGGCCCAGACGCTGAACGAGAGCAGCAGCGCGACGACCCAGTACCAGTGCTTGTCGCTGGAAAGTTCAAAGCCAAGCAAGCCCACCGCCGGTACCGGCATGCCATCCGGGCCGCCGGTCCAGGCTGCTTCGGTGCGCACCGCGATGTTGATGATGATGCCGATGCCGAGGGTGGCCATGGCCAGGTAGTGGCCCTTCAGTTTGAAGATCGGACGCGCGACCAGGGCGGCCAGCAGACCGGTGATGACGGCGCCCGCACCCATGGCCAGCAACGGATGCCAGCCGAAGTGGGTAGGTAGCACGGCGGAGGCATAGGCCCCGATGCCGAGGAAACCGGCGTGACCCAGACTGATTTGCCCGGCGAAGCCGATCAGCAGGTTCAGGCCCAGCACAATTACCGCATTGATCGCCATCCGGATCGCGATGTCCAGGTAAAAACTATTGGGCAGTACGAAAGGCAGAACCAGCAGGATGCCGATGACCAGATAAAGGCCGTAGTAGGCGTTCTTTTGCATGTTTACACTCGATCAGTCGATTTGCCGCCAAACAGTCCGCGCGGCATGAAGAACAGGATGAACAGGATGAGCACGAAAGGGATCGCATCCTTGTAGGCGGAGGAGATGTAGCCGGCACCCATCGCTTCGAGGATGCCAACCAGCAGGCCGCCGATCACCGCGCCGAGGCCGTTACCCAGGCCGCCCACGACTGCGGCGACAAAACCTTTCAGGCCGAGCATGATCCCGACATCGTAAGAGGTCAGCGTAATCGGCGTGACCAGGATGCCACCAAGAGCGCCGAGCGCCGCCGACATGGCAAAACTCATGAACAGCACCCAGTTGGTATTGATGCCGACCAGTTCTGCTGCCAGTCGGTTGTGGGAGGTGGCGAGCATGGCTTTGCCTTGCAGGGTGCGATTGAAGAAATACCAGAGTGCAATCACTACCAGCGTGGTGCCGCCCAGCACCCAGAGGCTTTGCGGCATCAGCGTGGCGCCGAGGATTTCAATCGGGGTATCGCCGGAAAACGCGGGCAGGCTGTGCGTCCCTTTGCCCAGCCAGACCTGGATCAGGCCACGAATCACCAGTGAAGCGCCGATGGTGATGATGATCAGCGTCACCGTTTCAGCGCCCTTGACCGGCTCGATCGCCAGTTTTTCCACCAGCACGCCGACCACGGCGGGTATCAGAATCGCCAGCAGCAGCGCTACCGGCAAAGACAGTCCGGCCTGGGTAAAAAATACCGCCAGCATGCCGCCCAGCATGATGAATTCGCCCTGGGCAAAGTTGATCACGTTGCTGGCGTTGTAGATCAGGGTGAAACCCAGGGCAGACAGCGCGTAGGTGGCACCAACCGTAATGCCCGAAAAAAGAAATTGCAGGAACTGGGCAAGCATCAGGCTCCCCTTCCTGTGTTGGCAAAAGCCAGGTCGCTGTTCGACTGCATGGGCATTATCTATCTCCGGATCGTTTCAATGAAGGGACACACTGATTTTTATTGTGCTTGTATTCTGAAATAAGGAATTTATTCTGTCAATAAGAAATGATACCAAAAAATAGAATAACTTATATATAAATGTATCTATTTCGCCATTTGGTGCATTTCTTACACTGAAACTATTGAAGTTAATTTCCAGATAAAAATTTTTCGCAATTAATTATTAAAGACGCAAAACGGCAAATCGCATGCGCTTAAGACCGAAAAAAAGGTGCGAAAGGACCGCTTTCGCACCGCTGCTGATTCCGCTGGAAAGTGGGGTTCTCCTAGCATTCTCCTAGCACGCATTCAGCCATTCAGCCTTACGCCTCAAACGTCTTCGCGCGCCAGTTGCAACGCGCAACGCAGGATCGCGATTTCGCCGATATGGTTCGCCAGCAGCAAAATCAGCTTCGCATTCAGCAGCGCGCTCTGTTCGTCGGAAAGGTCACGATGCGTGTCGATCAGCGCTTCGTAAAAATCGTCGCCGGGTGAAAATTCGCGAAAATAGCGTTTGCCCGCTTCGCTGAAATTCGGGGCCAGATTCAGTGTCATGATGATTCTCCGGTTAAAGGTTGCAGGTGAGGGTTGCAGGTGGCCCGGGCCAGTGCCTGCTGCACCGGTGCCGCCGCGAACGTGCGCCAGCGCGCAGCGACATGCTGGTCGGGGCGCGCCAGGTAGTAGGTGCCGTCTTGCGCGTCGTAGCGCCGGGCGATCACGCCATCGGCGTCGAGCAGGACTTTCGCGTTTTCCACGCTGCCCGGCTGGGTGGCAATGACCAAGGGCTCGATTGGCAGCCGACCCTGCGCCAGCTGGGAAAACTGCGCCAGCACGGCGTCCGGGATCGCGGCCGGATCGTCGCAGAAATACAGGCCCTGGAAACGGTTGCCGAGCTGGTCGATCAGCCAGCCGTGTTGCGTGCCGAGCCTGACCGGGCCGTCTTCCATCGGCGCGCCCGGTACCATGTCGCCGGTAAACTGATCGGTATCCGGCGTATTCAGACTTGATTCGGTCAGATAAGCCGGCACCGACAGGCGGCCGGAGTTGACCAGCTTGCGGGCAAACGCATGCTTTTCCGCCAGCTTCAACACCGCATTGCGGAAGGTCTTGCTGACCGTGCTCTTGGGCGTGATGAAATCGGTCGATCGGGTCGAATTCATCAGGTTCTCGTCGGCGGCGAAGCAGCGCTCGTCGGAGTAAGTGTCGAGCAGCCGGTCCGGCGCCTTGCCGTCGATCACCAGTTTCAGCTTCCAGACCAGGTTGTCGGTATCCTGCAAACCGGAATTGGCGCCGCGTGCACCGAACGGCGACACCTGATGCGCGGCGTCGCCGACAAACAGGCATCTGCCGTGCCGGAAGCTCTTCATGCGGCGGCACTGGAAGGTATACACGCTGACCCATTCCAGCTCGAATTCACGCGCGTCGCCCAGCATCGCCTTGATGCGCGGAATCACGTTTTCCGGCTTTCTTTCTTCCTCCGGATTGGCATCCCAGCCGAGCTGGAAATCGATGCGCCAGACATTGTCGGCTTCGCGGTGCAGCAGCACCGACTGGTTCGGATGGAATGGCGGATCGAACCAGAACCAGCGCTCGGCCGGAAAATCCGCCTTCATCACGACATCGGCGATCAGGAAGCGGTCCATGAAAATCTTGCCCTCGGTTTCCAGCCCCAGCATGTTGCGAATCGGGCTGCGCGCGCCGTCTGCCACGATCAGCCAGTCGGCCTCGATCTGATACATGCCGTCCGGTGTTTCGACCTGCAACCTGACCACGCCGTCATCCTGCTGCTGCACCGACACCACCTTATTCCTCCAGCGCAGCGTCACACCGACCGAGATTGCCCGCTGCACCAGATATTCTTCCAGATAATACTGCTGCAGATTCACCATGCCGGGCCGCTTCTGGTCGGCATCCGGCTGCAGGTTGAAACTGAATACTTCATCGTTGCGGAAGAACGTGCGGCCGACATTCCAGCTCACGCCTTTTTCGACGACCGGATCGCCGCAGCCGAGCCGGTCCAGCACTTCGATCGCCCGTTTCGCATAGCACAGGCCGCGCGAGCCGACCGAAACCGTATCGTCGTCGTCGAGCAATAGCACCGGGATGTTCTGCAAGCGGCAATCGATCGCCGCCGCCAAGCCGGCCGGACCGGCACCGACCACCACCACCGGATAGCGCCGCAGTGCGCCGCTGTTGATTTCTTCCGGCGTGGTGTAGGGGAATTTTGAATAGGTATAGGTTTGCTGCATGCCCGCCTCCATGATGATCCGCCCCACCGTTGTTTTAGCCACGATGATGGGCGCGGTTTCTGTTCTGTCGCCGGCCGTCTGCTGCCGGCGTGTCTGCTTGCTGCGCCCTATTTCTTTTCACCATCAATCGTGAACGCGAAGGCAAGGGTGAAGATAAAACGCAGACAGTACGTAAGTGCGGCAAGCGAAGCCGACAAAGTGCACGGTTGATTTAGAAATGAAATTAGCCTTCCAGCGTTTTCCACATCTCTACATCGCGTTCGGCAGTCCAGATACGCGGATCGGGATAGCTGGTCGCTTCATCAAAGGCGCGCGTCACGTCAAACGGCATGCAGTGATCGAAAATCACCCAGTTGCCGTATTTCGGCTGCAACAGCGCATAGGTCTCCTTGTAGATCGCATTCAGGTCCTTGCCCTGTTGCGCGCCCTGGCGCACCGCAGCGAACAGATCCTGTACAAAATCGCGGGTGCCTTCCAGCCCGGCCTTGACCTGGGCCGCAGTCTTGAGGGCGGCGCCGCGTCCCGGCACCAGCTTTTCCGCCTGTAGCGCAGCCAGCTTGTCCAGCGTCTGCGGCCAATCCTGAAAGTAAGCGTCGCCCGCATACGGCGTGGCGTCGAATTCGACCAGGTCGCCGGAAAACAGCACCTTGTCCTGTGGCAGCCAGACCACCGTATCGCCCTTGGTATGGCCGCGTCCGAGTTGCATGATCTTCACTTCGAGCTTGCCGAGCCAGAGCGTCATCTCCTTCTCGAACACGATCGTCGGCCAAGTCAGGCCGGGCACCGATTCGACCGCCTGGAACAGGCGCGGGAAACGGCCGATCTCGCTATCCATGTCGAACGCGCCACGCTCGACAATCAGCTCATAGGTATCCTTGCTGGCGATGATGTGTTCCAGCCCATGCTGCCGGTAGCCGCTGGCGCCGAGCACGCGCACCGCATGGTAGTGGCTCATCACCACATACTTGATCGGCTTGTCGGTGACCTCGCGGATGCGGCGCACCACATCCTGCGCCATGACCGGCGTGGCTTGGGTGTCGATCACCATCACCGCCTCGTCGCCGATGATGATGCCGGTGTTCGGGTCACCCTCGGCGGTATATGCGTATGCATGCTCGGACAACTGTTCGAAGCTGACTTTTTTCTGTTCGAGGTCGGCCTGCGAGGCAAATTTTTTCTGGTTCATTTGGACTCCTTATAGTGCGTAAAGTTGGGCCGCCATCATTGCGCGGCATTTTCCGGAAATTTCTTGTGCTAATCAGGCCATAAAATTCGATTAATTTGATGGGTATATGTAAAAACAATGTATCTGCCGCACGTTTTCATTGGGCTTGTTTACATACAGTCAACAGTATGTTTTCATTGGAAAAAGCCCGGAAAAGCAGCCGTGAGCAGCTGAGGCCTGACATGGCGCGGCTTGTTTCCAGTGCTTATTCGGCCATGCTCCATTCGCCTTTGCGGATTTCCAGCAGGCGAAACGCCGAAGCATCCAGTCCGAGATGATCCGTGGCACTCATGTTGACCACGCCGCCGGTGCCGACGAAATTGCGGGTTTGCTCAATTGCAGTACGCACTTTTTCCTTGTCGAAGCTGCCTGCTTTTTTAACCGCGCCGACATAGATCATCAATGCATCATATGCATGACCGCCGAACGTCGACACATCCGATTTGTAGTGCTCGGTGTAATTTTTCGTGTAGTCGGTCACGACCTGTTTTTGCTGATCGGTCTTCGGCAGCTTGTCGGCCACCAGCAGCGCCGCAGCCGGTAAGCGGATGCCCTCAGCTGCGGAGCCGGCCAGTTTGATGAACTCTTCCGAGGCGACGCCATGCGATTCGTAATGGGGCAGATTGATGCCGAGCTGTGCGATGTTTTTCGACACCAGCGCCGGACCCTGTCCCAGACCGAATACAAACAGCGCTTGCACACCGGGCACATTCCTGATCTTGGTCAGCTGCACCGTCATGTCGGTATCTTTCGGGCCGTAAGTCTCGTCGGCGACCAGTTCGATTCCATATTTTGAGGCGACCGCCAACGTCTCCTTGCGTCCGGATTGGCCGAAACCGGTCGACTCGGACAGCAAGGCGACTTTTTTCAGGTTGCGTTTTTTCAGGTCGGAAAATATCTTTTCGGCCGCCATGCGGTCGGTATGCGGCACCTTGAACACCCATTTCTTGACCGGTTCGATGATGCTGACGCCGCCAGCCAGCGAGATGAATGGCATGCTGCCTTTTGCCATCAGCGGAATTGCCGCCATCGAGCCGCCGGTGGTGGTGCCGCCGATAATCACATCGACCTTGTCGTTATTGATCAGGCGCGAGGCAAAGCTGTTCGATTTGCCCGCATCGCTGGCATCGTCGTAATGCACCAGCTCCAGCTGGCGACCGAGTATGCCGCCACCCTGATTGATCTTGTCGACATATAGCTGCAGCGTCTTCAGCTCCGGGACGCCCAGAAAGGCCGCCGGCCCGGTCACCGACAAAAATGAGCCGATCTTCACGTTCTGTGCCATCGCGCCATCGACCCAGCCGCCCAGTAGAGCAAGTGCGCTCCATCCTGCTATGCCTATCCGTTTCATTTGTCTCATCTTTTTCTCCTTTGTTTTCTCTGGTTTATCGATTGCCGGAAAACGTCTTGTTTCCGGCCTCGCCATCAACCTGCAAGCTGGTCTTGTCGGCAGCCATCAGAGTGGATGCCGTATTTTTTAACCAGTCTGAAGCACCGGTTCCCGCTGAACTAATATTCGTCGATAGCGAATCAATTTGCTATCATCAAATTTGTTGATATTGACGAATAAATTTAATTTATAATTGTGCGTACTGCTTACTGCCGGTTTTGCTTGCGCAGTCGGAAATAGCGCAACCGGAATATTCACATTGAAGGAGAACTGCATGTCTTTGCCTCTTCCCAAGGCCAGCCGGCGGATACAAGCGATCGAGGTTGGCAGCCAACTGCTGATGGCGCTGGCGAACCACCGGCAGCCGATGTCGCTGAGTACGCTGGCAAAAGCGGCCAACATGACGCCGTCGAAGGCGCATCCCTACCTGGCCAGCTTCGGCGCAGTCGGCCTCACCGAGCAGGATCCGGTCAGCGGCAACTACGGCCTGGGCCCGTTCGCGTTCCAGATAGGACTGGTCTGCCTGCAACAGCAAAATCCGATCAAGCTGGCGATCCCGGAGATCACCAGTCTCGCCGTCCGCATCGAGCAAACCGTCGTGCTGGCGGTCTGGGGCACCCACGGCCCGACCGTGGTCTACCTGGGCGATTCGAACCGGCCGCTGCATGTCAACCTGCGGCCCGGTTCGGTGATGTCGATGCTGGGCACCGCCACCGGGCAGGTGTTTTCAGCATTTCTGCCGGTCAAGCTGGTCGAAGCGGCGCTGGCCAGGGAGTTGAAGGATCAGGAGGTGCTGGCGCAAAACACCTCGAAAAACGCACTGCAGCAGCATGAAACTATCTTGGCCGAAGTGCGCCAGCGCGGCCTGGCGCGGGTCGAGGGCTTCCCGATCCCCGGCATCAGCGCATTCAGCGCGCCCGTATTCGACAGCAAGCAGTCGCTGGCGCTGGTGATCACCGCCACCGGCTCGTCCGGCAGTTTCGATTCGTCGTGGGATGGTCCGATCGCGCGCGCACTGCAGGCTTGCGCGCAAACGGTTTCCTACCGCCTCGGTTACGCCGGGAAATAAGCCGATGTATGCGCCGACCCGCGAAGAATTGCGCCTGCTGCTGGACATCATCGCCAGCCTGTACCACGGCGACAGCTCGCGACGCATCCGGCAGCAGATCGCGCAGGCCCTGCTGCAACTGCTGCGCGCAGATTATCTGGCGTCGTATGTCAGGGATAATGCGAGCGGGCGCTTCGAAGATTGCGTTGCAGTAAATATCGGAGCGGACCGGCTAGCGCTGTATGAAGAGTATTTTCAGCACCATGACCCGATCACCCCGCTGCTGCAGCAACGCCGTCAGGCAACGCTGGTATCGGCGGTGATTGCGCAGTCCGAGCTGGAAAAGACTGAATTTTTCAACGACTTCCTGATCCGCGGCGGGCTGCACCACGGCATTGACCTGCACCTGCACGACGGCGACCGGCATCTTGGCGACCTGCGCATCTGGCGCGCGCGGCAGCAACCCCCGTTCGGACAGCGCGAAGTCACGCTGCTGGAAATGCTGAAGCCGCATCTGGCCAATGCGCTGGCGCAACTGGCCACGCTGCAGCGCGAGCGCAGCAATAGCGACAACTGGCAAGCGCTGTGGGCCAGTCATCCCGACCCCTGCTTCATCCTCGATCGCAACGGCACTGAATTGCAGCGCAATCGCAGCGCCAGCGTGCTGCTGGAACAGATAGGCGAAGCACAGCGCGCGCTGCTGGCAGGCTTTCTGCAGCAGACCGGAAAAAATGCAGCGAGCGGGCAACTCTGGGGCGGCTATCTGGCCACCGCGGTACGCATCCAGTGCGCCCCGCAAGCGCAGGCCGGCACCCTGATCCAGCTGATGCCGCAGCAGCGTCCGTTGCCTGCAATGCGCGACTCGATGCAATGTTTCGGGCTGACCCAACGCGAAGCGCAAGTCTGCTCGCTGGTATTGCGGGGTCAGTCCGACAAGGAAATTTCGCGCCAGCTGTCGATCAGTTTCCCGACCGTGCGCACGCACCTGGGTCACATTTTTTCGAAGGCCGGCGTCACCAGTCGCACCGAATTGATCCACCAGGTCAGCCTGAGGCAACGCTGATCGAGTGATCGCTAAGGTTGTGCGCGCGTTGCTCCGAGGCGCAGGGAGAGTTCCTTGGCCGAGCGTCTCAGCTCGGCGATGACCGGGCTGCTTGGATTCATATTGATCATGCCCTCGACGCCGACCACTACCAGAGCCATCGTAATTTCATTCTTGAAATTGAAAACGGGGGCTGCGACTGCCTCGACGCCCTTGACCATGTAGTTGCCGGAGATGGCGGCAACACCTTCTGCGCGTACATTTTCCAGCATGGTTTCGACGTCGCCTCTGGTTTTGAGTTCGGGCGGTGCTTTGGTTTTCAGTTCATTGGCAATCAACGGGTCCACAAAAGCCTTCGGCAGCCAGGCGGCAAAAACCCGTCCGCTGGCAGTCGTCAGCAAACTTAATGCGGTCCCCGTGACAACATTGACCGTAATCGGCCGCCGCGGTCGTTCCCAGCGCACGATGACGGGGCCGGTTTCGCCCCAGACGGCCAGCGCAGTGGTTTCATTGATGGCGTCGCGCAATTCGGCAATCGCCGACAGTCCGAGCCGTACCCGGTCGAGGCGGTCGATGGCAACCAGACCGATGTTCAGGGCAAAGGAGCCCAGGTTGTAGCGCGAAGTCATCGGATCCTGCTCGACTAGCCCGGCCCGAATCAGGCTGACCAGATAGCGATGCGCTTTGGAGGCGGGCATGTCGGCTGCCGCAGCAATGTCCTTGAGCATCATGGAACGCTGGCCGGCGACCATCGCGCGCAAGAGGCCCATGCCGATTTCCAGCGACTGGACGCCGTGTTTGCCTTCGGTCATGATTTCCCCGTGGTTACGTTAAACGAAACTGATTTTATCATATAGAATCTTATCCGTTGCTCAATCAGATGCATTGTCCAGCCGAGACGCGAGCCGCATGCGGAACCCGGCGGTATTCGAAAAAATAAGGAGTATTGCAATTTTAATGGCATTTGCCGCATATGTTAATTGCACATATAAAATATACCCAAGCTAGTTTGCAAAATGCATCAAATCCCTGTCAAGATTTTTTCGCCTGTTCTTCGCCATGCTGAACAGACCTGACATCAGTTATTTAGCGGAGCATCATTGATGAATTCCCTGCGTGTTTATGCGATTGACGGCATCGTCCCCGTTGTCGATCCGACGGCTTTTGTTCATCCCAGCGCGGTGCTGATTGGCGACGTGATTGTCGGCCCTGGCTGCTATGTCGGTCCTTGCGCGTGTTTGCGCGGCGACTTTGGGCGTCTGATCCTGGAGCGCGGGGCCAATCTGCAGGACACCTGCGTGATGCACGGGTTCCCGGGCACCGATACGGTGGTCGAGGAAAACGGTCACATCGGCCATGGTGCGGTGTTGCACGGTTGCCGCATCGGCAGGAATGCCCTGGTGGGTATTCCGGACCATCGTGACCGGTCATTCCGGCGCATCGTGACCGTCCATTCCGGTGCATCGTGACCGCTCATTCCGGGCGAACGTGACCGATTTCGGGTAACTTCCGGAATCGCCGGTCACGATACCGGAATCATCG
>JAUYNR010000018.1 GCA_030698225.1 Oxalobacteraceae bacterium
TGCTCAAGGTGCGCGCACCCTCGGCAGAAGAACGTGCGCTGATCAAATCGGGCACGGTCGTGGTCGGCATGCTGAACCCTTTCGATGCCGAGAATATCGCCGCGATGGCCGCCCACGGGCTGACCGCCTTCGCGCTCGAAGCCGCGCCGCGCATCACGCGCGCGCAATCGATGGACGTGCTGTCGTCGCAGGCGAATATCGCCGGCTACAAGGCCGTATTGCTGGCCGCCAACACCTACGGCCGCTTCATGCCGATGCTGATGACCGCCGCCGGCACTGTCAAGGCGGCCCGTGTGCTGATCATGGGCGTCGGCGTCGCCGGTCTGCAAGCGATCGCCACCGCCAAGCGCCTCGGCGCGGTGATCGAAGCGTCCGACGTGCGCCCGCCGGTCAAGGAACAGGTCGAATCGCTCGGCGCCAAATTTCTGGATGTGCCTTTCATTACCGATGAAGAAAAGGAAATCGCGCAAGGCGCCGGCGGCTATGCCCGTGCCATGCCGGCCGACTGGATGCGGCGTCAGGCCGAACTGGTGCACGAACGCGCCAAACTGGCCGACATCATCATCACCACCGCACTGATTCCGGGCCGCAAGGCGCCAATCCTGATCTCCGAGGACACCGTCAAGGCGATGAAGCCGGGCTCGGTGATCGTCGACATGGCGGCCGAGCAGGGCGGCAACTGCCCGCTCTCGGTGTCCGGCAAGATCATCAATCAGTACGGCGTTCACATCATCGGCGACTCCAATCTGGCGGCCCAGGTCCCGGCCGATGCCTCGGCCCTGTACGCGCGCAACGTGCTCGATTTTCTCAAGCTGATCATCGACGCCGACGCCAATCTGACGCTTAACCGCGAAGACGAAATTGTCGCCGCGACGCTGCTGTGCACCGGCGGCGAAGTAATTAAAAAATCATAATCAGGGGGTCTCATGGAAGTCAGTCACACCATTACCAATCTCATCATCTTCGTGCTGGCAATTTATGTCGGTTACCACGTGGTCTGGACCGTCACACCGGCACTGCATACGCCGCTGATGGCGGTCACCAACGCCATTTCCGCCATCATCATCGTCGGCGCGATGCTGGCCGCCGGACTCACCGAAGGCCTGGTCGGCCAGGTCATGGGCACGCTGGCGGTCGCACTGGCGGCGGTCAACGTATTCGGCGGTTTTCTGGTGACCCAGCGCATGCTGGAAATGTTCAAGAAAAAAGAACCCAAAGCAGTCCGGACCAGCACAGCGGAGGCCAAACAATGAGCATGAACCTCGTCACGCTGCTGTACCTGATCGCGTCGGTCAGTTTCATCCAGGCACTGAAGGGGCTGTCGCATCCATCGACCGCAAGGCGCGGCAACGCATTCGGCATGATCGGCATGGCGATTGCGGTGGCAACCACGATTGCGCTGATCATCAAGCTCAAGTCCGAAGCATCCGGCGCCGGCATGGGCTACGGCCTGGTCATTCTCGGCGTGGTGGTCGGCGGCTCGATCGGTGCCATCCTGGCCAAGCGGGTCGAAATGACCAAGATGCCGGAACTGGTGGCTGCGATGCACTCGCTGATCGGTATGGCTGCAGTCTGCATCGCGGTCGCCGCGGTGTCGGAGCCGTGGGCCTTCAGCATCGCCGGTCACGGCACCGCGATCCCGTTCGGCAACCGGTTTGAGCTGTTCATCGGCACCTTCGTCGGCGCCATCACCTTCTCCGGTTCGGTGATCGCGTTCGGGAAATTGTCGGGAAAATACAAGTTCCGGCTGTTTCAGGGCGCGCCGGTCAGTTTCAAGGGCCAGCATTTCCTGAACCTGATCCTGGCCATTGCGATGCTCGGACTGGGACTGATCTTCTGCTTTGCGCCGGGCACCGAGCCGAGTTGGCTGCCTTTCATCCTGATGACGCTGATTGCGTTCGCGCTCGGCGTGCTGATCATCATCCCGATCGGCGGCGCCGACATGCCGGTGGTGGTGTCGATGCTCAACAGCTATTCCGGCTGGGCCGCTGCAGGGATCGGCTTCTCGCTGAACAACTCGATGCTGATCATCGCCGGTTCGCTGGTCGGCTCAAGCGGTGCGATCCTGTCCTACATCATGTGCAAGGCCATGAACCGCTCGTTCTTCAACGTGCTTCTGGGTGGTTTCGGTGGCGCTGTCGCGGTCGCTGCCACTGGCGATGCGCAGCAGCGTCCGGTCAAGTCCGGCTCGGCCGACGATGCCGCCTTCCTTCTGGGCAATGCCGAGACCGTCATCATCGTGCCCGGCTACGGCCTGGCAGTGGCGCGCGCCCAGCATGCGCTGATGGAATTGGCCGAGAAACTGACGGACAAGGGCGTGACTGTGAAGTTCGCGATCCATCCGGTAGCCGGCCGCATGCCGGGACACATGAACGTGTTGCTGGCCGAAGCCGAAGTGCCGTACGAGCAGGTGTTCGAGATGGAAGACATCAACAGCGAATTCAGCCAGGCCGATGTGGTGCTGGTGCTGGGCGCCAACGACGTGGTCAATCCGGCTGCGAAAGATCCGAAATCGCCAATTGCCGGGATGCCGATTCTGGAGGTGTATAAAGCCAAGACCGTGATCGTCAACAAGCGTTCGATGGCCTCCGGCTATGCGGGGCTGGACAACGA